>JAZOWF010000102.1:0-58452 GCA_045659065.1 Acutalibacteraceae bacterium | reverse complement strand
CCCAGTTTTCGTTAGCAACAACGTCTTCACGTACGGGGAAGTAGGTGGGGAATGCAAGGAGCTCGTTCCAGTATGCAACTGCATTTGAAAGTGTAACAACAAGAGTCTTGTCGTCTGTTGCTTCAACTGCAAGCTTAGCATCGGGATTAACAGCTTTGCCTTCGTCATCTGTTTCCCACATTTCGTTGTAACCCTTAATAACTTCCATCATATAGCAGTAGTCAGCTGCAAGTTCAACTGAAGCAGCACGGTTCCATGCGAATACGAAATCGGAAGCCTTAAGAGCCTCACCGTCGGACCATGTAAGGCCGTCTCTGAGTGTGTAGGTGTAAGTAACAGTTCCGTCTTCGTTAACTACACCTTCAACGAGTTCTGTAACTGCATCGGGAACGATAACAAGGTTGCCAGCATCATCCTGTGACCACTTTGCAAGGCCCTGGAAAAGATGAGCAACGAGTGTTGCGCCGTCAACAGCTGAGTTGAGTGCGGGGTCGATTGTGTCGGGCTCGGAAGCAAGACAAACAGCAAGGCTCTGAGGAACAACTTCATCATCCTTGTTACCGCCGCATGCGGCCAGTGTAAATAACATTACAGCAGCCATGAGTAAAGCGAGAATCTTTTTCATTTTTTTCTTTCCTTTCTGGATTTAATTTTATTTCAAATGCCTCTTTCTGCATTTAAAACCTTAGTTAATTTCGGCAACTCTGTGACAAGCAACAAAGTGACCGGTTGAAACCTCTTTGAATTCGGGCATTGACTTTGCACATTCATCAGTTGCATACTGGCAGCGTGTGCGGAAGGGACAACCCGAAGGAGCGTTAAGAGGGCTGGGAATGTCGCCGTTAAGGACAATTCTCTGATTTGCTCTTGCAATTTTAGGATCGGGAACAGGAACTGCAGAGAGCAGTGATTTTGAATAAGGATGGAGCGGATTATCGTAAATCTCACCCGCATCAGCAAGCTCGACAAGTCTGCCGAGATACATAACACCAATTCTGTCACTGATATGACGGACAACAAGAAGGTCATGAGCAATGAACAGATAGGTAAGACCGAGGTTTTCCTGAAGCTCACCGAACATATTGATAACCTGAGCCTGAATTGAAACGTCAAGAGCTGAAACAGGTTCATCACAAACAATAAAGTCAGGGTTCACGGCGAGAGAACGGGCAATACCGATTCTTTGTCTCTGTCCACCGGAAAATTCGTGAGCATATCTTGATGCGTGCTCACTGTTGAGTCCGACGTGTGCCATAAGCTCAAGAATTCTTTCTTCTCTTTTCTTTTTATCAGTATACATCTTGTGAATATCAAGAGGCTCACCGATAATATCAGAAACTGTCATTCTGGGATTAAGAGATGAGTAAGGATCCTGGAAAACCATTGTTGCCTTTTTTCTGAATTCAGCAATATCGGATTTTGATTTAATAAGCTTACCGTTGTAATAAATTTTACCGGCAGTGGGCTTATAAAGATTAAGAATTGTTCTGCCGACAGTTGTTTTACCGCAACCGGATTCACCTACAAGACCAAGAGTTTCACCCTTTTTGATTGCAAATGAAACATCATCAACAGCCTTGAGAGGTTTAGTTTTAAGAGCGCCGACATTGATGTTGAAATACTTCTTCAAGCCGACAACTTCAATAAGATTGTTGTTTTTATCACTCATTGGAGTCACCGCCTTCTATCTCAATTTCACCATTTTCGATTGCATTTTTGATACACATCCAGCAAGCTGAAGCGTGATTTTCATTAACAAGAATACGCTCAGGCTTTGTATCAATACAAATCTTCATTGCAGCTTCACAACGAGGTGCAAAAGCACATCCCTTGGGCATATTAAGAAGATCGATCGGTGTACCTGTGATGGGCTTGAGAAGCTGACCTGCAGTGCTGGCTGAGGGAAGAGATCTCATAAGACCCTTTGTATATTCGTGCTGAGGGTTATAGAAAATTTCATCAGCAGTGCCCTGCTCACAGATTGAACCGGCATACATAACGATAACCTCATCACACATCTGTGCAACGACACCAAGGTCATGAGTAATCATGATGATAGCCATACCAAGTTCATTCTGAAGATCCTTCATAAGCTCGAGAATCTGAGCCTGGATTGTAACGTCAAGAGCCGTTGTGGGCTCGTCAGCAATAAGGATATCGGGCTCACAGGCAAGAGCCATAGCAATCATAACTCTCTGACGCATACCGCCTGAAAGCTCATAAGGATACTGCTTCATTCTCTTTTCGGGCTCATTAACATTAACAAGTCTGAGCATTTCTACAGCTCTGTCATAAGCCTGCTTCTTGTCTCTGTTTGTATGAAGAAGAATTGCTTCCTTAAGCTGAGTTCCGATTGTATAAGTGGGATTAAGAGATGTCATAGGATCCTGGAAGATAATTGAAACTTTATTTCCACGGATGTCCTTCATAACATTTTCACCTGCACCGACAAGCTCTGTGCCGTCAAGCTTAATTGAGCCGCCGACAATTTTACCTGCACCTGCAAGAATCTGCATAATAGAATAAGCGGTTACAGATTTACCTGAACCTGATTCACCAACGATGCCGAGAACCTTTCCTCTTTCAAGATTAAAGGAAACACCGTTTACCGCCTTGACCTCACCTGCGTCAGTGAAAAAGGAGGTACATAAGTCTTTTACTTCTAATAAAGCCATCGTAATTATCTCCTTTCTCAGCTGTTAAGTTTGGGGTCAAATGCGTCACGAAGTCCGTCACCGAGAAGATTAAGTGAAAGAACAATAAGTGAAATAACAATTGCGGGGAATACAAGTCTCATCGGATATGAGTTAATACCGTTAAGCGCTTCAGAAGCAAGTGAGCCGAGTGAAGGCATCGGAGCATTAACACCGAGACCAAGGAATGAAAGATAGCTTTCGGTGAAAATAGCATTAGGAATCTGAAGAGCCGTTGAAATGATAACAACACTTATGCAGTTAGGGATGAGATGCTTGACAATAATCCATTTACCCTTTGCGCCCATTGACTGTGAAGCAAGAACATATTCCTGCTCACGAAGTGAAAGAATCTGTCCTCTTATAAGTCTTGACATTGAAACCCAATAAAGCACGGCAAAAACAACAAAAAGACTGATCATATTACTTCCGAGCTTTGCAAGAGGTGTTCCGTCGATAATAGGAGCGAGCGTAAGGGAAAGAACTGATGAAAGAAGAATAACCATAAGAGTATCGGGAAGTGAGTAAATGATATCTGCAAGTCTCATCAGCAGAAGGTCAATCTTACCACCGAAATAACCGGCAATTGAGCCGATGGTCATACCGATAACAAGAACAATAATGCTTGCAAAGAAACCGACAGCAAGTGAAATTCTTGTACCGTAAACAATTCTTATAAAATAGTCACGTCCGTGAGCATCAGTACCGAAAATATGAGGGAAAACTTTTTCTCCGGCAGCAATTCTTGCCTGCTCAGTTGCACCGAATTCAAAGGGATCAAGGTTTGAATAGGTTGCATCAACGGGCTTACCGGGAGTAACACCAAGCTGAGCATCATATGAATAAGGCCAGAACATAGGGATAATAATTGATGAAAGCGTGATAACAACGATAATCAACAGAGATACAGTTGCAACCTTGTTTTTGAAAAGGCGCTTAATACCGTCCTTGAAGAAGGTTGTTGAAGGACGCATCTGAACAAGATATTCCTTTTCTTCCTCGGTTGCGGGAGCAAATCTCTCAAGATCAACATGGAGGCTTAACTTCTTTTTCATATTCAATTAACCTCCTTATTCCAAAGTAATTCTGGGATCGACAATCTTGTAAAGAATATCTGAAACAAGATTCATCACAACAATGAGAACAGCAAGAACAATTGTTGTGCCCATAATAAGTGTGTAGTCACGGCCTGTAATACTGTTAACAAAAGCACGGCCGATGCCGGGAACAGCAAAAATCTGTTCAACAACAAGTGAACCTGTAATAATATATGCAAACATAGGTCCGAAATAAGTGATAACGGGAATGAGAGCATTTTTCAAAGCATGTTTGAAAATAACATTTCCGCCTGAAACACCCTTTGCCTTAGCAGTTCTGATATAGTCCTGACCGAGAACGTCAAGCATTGAAGAACGGGTAAGACGGGTAATATAAGCCATAGGATAAAGAGAAAGTGTGATAACAGGAAGAATCAGACCGCCGTCAGCATTACCGTTTGCGGGTAACACATTAAGGGCAATTGCAAAAATAATCAAAAGCAACGAGCCTGTAATGAAGGACGGCATTGAAACAAAAGCTGTTGTGATAACCATGATAATTTTATCAATAAGCTTGTTTCTTCTGAGCGCAGCAAAAGCACCAAGAACAACACCGCAGATCAATGCAAGGAAAGCGGCGACCGCGCCAAGCTTGAATGATGTTTTCATACCGTCTGAGATAATGTCAATAACATCACGGCCTCTCTGCTTAAGAGAGGGACCGAAATCAAATTCAGTAACTATATCCTTAAGATAAGTGAAATACTGAGTCATAAGAGGCTTATCGAGACCGTATTTTGCTTCAAGAGCAGCCTGAGCTGCGGGAGTGATTGCTTTTTCACTTGCAAATGGTCCGCCGGGAACAGCTCTCATAACAAAGAATGTTACTGTAATAACAATCCAGATTGTAAGAACTGATAACACCAGTCTTTTTGCAATATATAGTAAAGTTTTTGAATTCACACTAATTACCACCTTGTTTAATATTTAAACGAATTATATATACCGACGCAAAAATCGGCATAAACAATATTATATACCTTGAATTTTACAATAAAAGCACAAAAAACACAAGTGCAAATTTGTAAATTATATGTTTAAGAAAGTCTTCTCAGTTAATTCAGATGAGTTTATCACTTTCATAAACATAGTGAATCAATATTCTGACCGCTTCAAAGAAGCCTTCAATATCAATTCTTTCATCACACTGATGAGGTCCTCCGTGACCGTCGGGCATCTCAAGAACAGGTGTTTCCCTGTCCTTCAAAATCACCGATGTTCCGATTGAAAATGCATTTTTTAATCTTCTTGCATAGGTGCCGCCTGACATAAGAACCGCCTTAAGCTTTTCGGTTGTGATTTCAGCGTAAATCCCCTCAAGAAGTTCAGGGATTTTGCTGTCCTTATCAATTGAGAAGCCGGGACTGTTATCTCTGCCGAAAACAGTGAAGCCGTTTTCATCAGCTTTAACATCAACATTCTTTTCAAGTGTATCAGAAGAGAAGGTGTCACCGTATCTTACGTCAAAGCTAAGTCGGAGCTTATCTTCCGAAGCATCTGCAATTCCGTTGACGCAGGTGAGCTTTCCGAAATTGACATCCTCGTGTCTTATATCAAATCCGCCTCCATAATAACAGGAAAGAAGATTAAGAGCAGATTTTAAAATTGCTTTATCTTCACCGCAAAGACTGTCACATTCAGCAAGAACACCAAAAGCAACAACCGCAGCATTGACAGAGCCCTCTGGGATGCTTGCATGCTTTGCAACACCCATAGCCGCAAGAGTAATTATACCGTCACTCTCTGTCAGATTAATACTGTCATTATTATCAGCAGCTTTTGACAGTTCATTATAAAGCGCCTCGGAATATTTGATTTCAAGCTTAACCTTATCAAGAACAATATTAAAAGCTTCTCCGCCCTTGACGCTGATTATCTGATTGAATTTATTTTTGCTTTCAACCATAAAGTGACATATTCCCTTTTCACCGACACTGCAAGGAAAATCAGCATCAGGAACAAAAGAGATATCAGGTGAGGAGTATTTCTCAAGAAACGCATCCATATCAGCCATTCCGCACTCTTCATCACTGCCGATAAAGGTCTGAAGCTTACTTTTGAGCTTAAAGCTGCTGTCTTTAAAAAATTCTGTCAGACACAATGCAGCAATGATTCCCGATTTATTATCCTCGACTCCCCTGCCAATCAGCGAGCCGTCCTTGATGACAGGATTAAAAGGCTCTGTGAATAGCCAGCCGTCTCCAACTGGCACAACATCACTGTGGCTGAAAATACCGATTGTTTTGTCACCGCTACCAAAGCTTGCAACTGCATAACCGCCTTCTTTATCAAGAGCGCAGCTTATACCTTCACCCTTAAAAAGACCTGCGGCAAACTCGAGAGCTTTTGCGCAGTTTTCACCAAAGGGTGCATTTTCTCTTGCTTCAGATTTGATCGAAGGAATTCTGGCAAGCTCAATCCAATTTTCGATTATTCTGTTTTTATTTTTCTCAATCCAATTTTTGATTTCACAATCAAGCTCACGGTTAATCATTATTTGTCCCCTTAATCTGTTACACTGACAAGGTAACACGTTAAATCGTTGTATGTTCAAAAAAAGAGCATTAAGCTCCAAGATAATTAAATAGTTTAAGTATTATAACACATTTAAACTATGATTGCAATAGTAATTTTTGTAACTTTGAAACTTTATAAGTATTTTTTGAAAAAAAGAAAATACTTCCGACACAAACGGAATGTCGGAAGTATTATAAAAATGTTAAATTCAGCAGGCATATCCGAAGGAATTATTCTTCGCTGATCTTTTTGTCGTCACGGCAAGAATCAAAAAGCATAGAAATGCACCAGATAGCACCAAGAGCTACCAATGTATAAATTACTCTTGAGATAATTGCACTCTGCCCGCCGAAAATCCAAGCAACAAGGTCAAACTGAAAAATCCCGATAAGTCCCCAGTTTAATCCGCCGACAATTGTGAGTATTAATGCAATCTTATCAATCATATTATAATCAACTCCTTTTGAAAGTATTATTGGTATGATTGATAGAAATATACATTAAAATTAAAAATCACACGCCATTATGCAGCTGCCGAGGATATTTCTGATAATTTTGAATTTATTTTTCTTGTAAAAACCGATTGCTCTTGTATTTGCCATACCGCAGGAAAGCATAATTGAATGAATATTTTTTTCACTCAGATGATCCTTGAGAGCATTCATAAGTGAAGTGCCGACTCCCTTGCCCTGACAAACATCAAGAATATCAATATGAAGATGAGCTTTATACTTTTTTGAAAAAAGCTTATGAACGCCGATTTCACCCAGGCTCATTGTAAAGAAATTGAAGCCGAGCGCTTTGATTTCAGGAAGATAAAAACTCTTCATTATCTTAAGATAACCGTCAAAGTTTTCCGAGCAAATAATATAACCCACGGGAATATCATCTTCACCGACAGCCACAAAGCAGTTTTCCGGCTCAACCTCTGTATAATAATCGTTATACATCAACGTCAGAAATTTTCTCTGGTTTTCTGTTTCCGTCGGAAGAGAGGATGTTTCAATGCAGATTTTTCTGAGCTGCTGCTTATCCTCAGGCCTATATTGTCTGATATAAATCACTGTTATCCCTCCCGGAGAGTTTTTTCGATATACACTCTCAGCTCATCTACACCTTCGCCCTTTGTTGAAGAGAAAGGAATGACAGGTATATTACCGTATTTGGCAAGAACTGAACAAATACTTTCAAGCTGAGTCATACGTTCAGATTTATTAAGCTTATCACACTTTGTGAGAACAACAACAAAAGGAATTGATTTTTCAATCATATACTCAATCATATCAATATCCTGCTTACCGGGAGCATGTCTCATATCAATCAGCTGAACAACAAGTCTGATATCTCTGCCCGATGAAAAATAAGTTTCCATAAGCTCAGACCATCTGAGCTTCTCATTGTTTGAAACCTTTGCATATCCGTATCCGGGAAGATCAACAAATCTGCAGTCGGAAACCTTAAAGAAATTAATCGTTACAGTCTTACCGGGAGTAGAACTAACTCTCGCAAGCTGTTTTCTTCCAAGCAGCCTGTTCAGCAGTGAGCTTTTACCTACATTGGATTTTCCGGAAAAAGCTATTTCAGGCAAATCTGATTCCTTCAGCTGAGCCGCCACGCCGAAAGAAGTTTCAAATACTGCGTTATCAAATCTCATTTCAAGCCTCCTTAATGCTGTTTTCCAAATCAATTTTAACATCCGTCTCACAACCGAAGCAATCAAAGCTTTGTTCAAAGACCTCGTCAACGCTGCTTACGCCGATAAAAGTGATGTTATCCTTGACAATCTGATCAATCTCCCAAAGATCTCCGAGATTATCTTTAGGTATGAGCACTTTTCTGACGCCGGATTTATAAGCTGCCATCGCCTTTTCCTTTAATCCGCCGATTCTGAGCACACGTCCCGTAAGAGTAATTTCACCTGTCATAGCAACGTCGTGCTTGACCTTCATACCTGACAAGGCGGAAAGCAATGCAGTTGCAATCGTCACACCTGCAGAAGGGCCGTCCTTGGGTACAGCACCCTGCGGAACATGAAGATGAATGTTTTTATTTGTAAAAAGCTCTTTGTCAATATTATACTTATCGGCAACACTTCTGATGTAGCTGTATGCAGCTTTGGCAGATTCCTTCATAACATCACCGAGCGAGCCTGTGAGATCAAGCTTACCGTCACCATCCATAGTGATACATTCTACCTGAAGAATTTCTCCGCCGACACTTGTCCACGCAAGTCCGTTTACAACACCGACAAGGTCTGACTTTTCAATCTTGTCACTGAGATATTTTTCGGGACCGAGAAAAGCCTTCACTGTTTCATTGCCGATCATAACTCTGCGAATCTCATTGCTTTTAAGCTTGACAGCGCTCTTTCTGGCAATTGCACCAATTAACTGCTCAAGTCTTCTTACGCCCGATTCTCGTGTATAAGCTTCAATGAGGAACCTAATAGCATTATCCTCAAATCTTACCTTGTTGCCGTTAAGACCGTGAAGAAGCAACTGCTTTTTAACAAGATGATTTTTTGCAATCATAAACTTTTCTTCGGGGCTGTAGCTTGTAAGCTCAATTATCTCCATTCGGTCATAAAGAGGCTTCGGAATCATCGAAGGATCATTTGCGGTTGTAATAAACAAAACACTGCTAAGATCAATAGGAAGCTCCATATAATTGTCTCTGAAGCTGAAGTTCTGTTCAGGGTCAAGCACCTCAAGCATTGCTGAAGCAGGATCACCTCTGAAATTCTTGCCGAGCTTGTCAATTTCATCAAGAAGAATGATGGGATTGAATGATTTAGCCTGAATAATTGCATTAACCATTCTGCCGGGCATTGCACCGACATAGGTTTTTCTGTGGCCTCTGATTTCAGCCTCGTCACTCACTCCACCGAGAGAAAGTCTGACATATTTACGGTTCATAGCCTTGGCAACTGAACGCACAATTGATGTTTTACCGACACCCGGGGGTCCGACAAGACAAATAATGCTGCCTTTTTTATTATCAGTCATTGAGCGCACAGCAAGCATTTCAATAAAGCGCTCTTTGATTTTCTCAAGACCGTAATGGTCATCATCAAGAATTTTTGCAGCTCTTTCAAGGTCAAAATTGTCTTCTGTATAAACGCCGAAGGGCATTGAAAGAGCTGTGTCAAGATAGCTTCTGATAACAGATGCATCGATGCTTCCGTTCTGCATTTTTGAAAGCTTGGCACATTCACTCAGAAGCTTTGCTCTTACCTGCTCGGGACAGTCAAGAGCATTGATTCTATCCTTGTAACGAAGTGACTCACCGTGAATATCATCGTCATCACCCAGCTTTTTCAGAAGCTCTCTGACTTGCTCTCTGTAATAATAATCCCGCTGATTCTTTTCCATTGCCATTTCAACTCTGGCTTCAATCTCCCTTTGAGCCATAAACAAGTCGTTTTCAACCTTGAGAATTGCACAAAGCTTTATAATTCTCTCAAGAGGATCAAGAATATCAAGAACAGTCTGCTTTTTCTCATAATCGATTATAAGATCATTGGTAATAACATCGGCAACGGAGCTAATACTTTCACTGAGAAACTCCTTGACTGTTGATTTCTGACTTATATCGTAAGTGCTCAGCTCAATATATTCTTTATACTGATATTCAAGAGATTTAAGCAAAGCCTTTATCTGATTTTCATCAGCATCAATATCTTCCTTTTCGGCTATTGTCTCAACATCACACACAAAACAAGGTGACTCAGAATTTACAGAAGCAATTTTACCTCTGCAAAGACCTTCAATATAAGCCTTGATGATTTTTTCACCGGGCTTGGTGACAACATCCTTAACACAGGCAACAACACCTGTTTCATAAAAATCCTCAACCTGAGGCTCTTCAATTCTGTAATCACGCTGGGCAATAAGAAAAATCTTCTGATCCTTTTTCATCGCCATTTTTACAGCCTCAATTGAGGGGTTTCTGCCGATATCAAGATGTATTGAAACTCCAGGGAAAGCAACCTTCCCTCTCAGAGCAAGTGTCGGTATATCTTTTATTAATCCGTTAAACTGCATTTTACGATTCCTTTTCAACAATAAATTTTAATAACTTTACAAGTCAATATTATACAACATTAAAATTCATAAATCAATATTATTTAGATCAGTAAATTTTTGAAATATGTTATACCTACAGATAATCATTCAAAAACAAAGAAAAACTCCCGAACAAATTTACTTCGGGAGTTTGGCTATTCAGGAAAGAGCTTTTTTAAGTGCTTCGTTATTCCGCTCCATCAGGCTGATATAGGTTTCACTGTTTTCAAAATCAGCTTCCGATATGACATGGCATGAATATAAGGTCAGTATTTCAGTCCCCGTTGCTTCAGCAATTGTTTCGGCGACAAGCCCGGAGCTGAGATCAACCTTAAATACAACGGGAATATTTTCAGATTTCACTGTGTTAATAAGATTGCTTATCGTTACAGGGTTTGCCTCAACAGAAGCGGAACACCCCGGGAACGCGGATGCATATTCAAGATTATATTCTTCAACAAAATATTTCATCGGGAATCTGTCACCGATTACAATAAGATTACCCGAGCCTTCAGAGACAGTAAGCATAAGCTTTGAATCGAGAGCGTTGAGCTTTTCTAAATAAATCTTTGTGTTTTCGGAATATAAGTCAGCATTTTCCGGATCGGTGCCGATAAAAGCTTCACAAATTGTATGAGTCAGAATTACTGCATTTTTCGGTGATGTCCATATATGCTCATCATATTCCTTTTCATCACCGTGTGAATCTTCATCGTGATTATGCTCATCTTCTTCGGAGTGACTGTGCTCATGATCCGATTCATAAAGCTCAACTGCATCTATGAGCTTTAAGACAGTTATATCACTGTCAAGTGAATCAAGAATTTTATTGACCCAGCTTTCTGACTCCCCTCCGTTATAGATAAATATATCACATTCATTAATTTTGATGATATCCTGAGGAGTCGGCTCAAAGGTATGGCTTTCTTCACCGGGAGATAAAAGCATAACTACCTCTGCAAATTCTCCGCCGACATTTCTTGCAAAATCATATTGAGCAAAGCCTGTTGTAACAACGGAAAGCTTTGTGTCCTCTTCGTTTTCAGAAAGCTGAACAAAGCCATACATAACAAAGATGTAAGCCGCCGCAAAAATAACAACAACCACAGCAACAGCCGCATTCATAAGCTTTTTTCTTTTCTGTCCGCTGAGCTTATCTCTGACAAATTTGACTGCGGAAAACATGACAAGAAAATATATGTTCACACAAACAACGCTTGCACCGGTGGGTGCTTCAAATTTAACAGAAAATATTAATCCTGAAACAAAACAGAACACGGATAAAAGAGCGCTTGAAGCAACAACACTTTTAAAGCTTTTGCAAATTCTCATCGATGTAACAGTAGGGAAAATAATAAGAGATGAAATCAGCAGAGCACCCATCATTCTCATACCAATGACAATTGTAACAGCAGTAAGACAGGCAATTAAAGTGTTATAAAATGATGTTCTTGTTCCCGTTGCCTTTGCAAAGTTTTCGTCGAAGGTAACAGCAAAAATTTCATTATAAAAAATAACAAACAAAGATAATACAACTGATGAAAGAACAACACTTATAAGCACATCAGAATCGTTCATTGTCAAAATACTGCCGAACATATAATTATAAATATCAATGTTCATTCCCGAGGTCATGGATGTTACCATCACTCCGATTGCAAGTGCGCCCGTTGAAATCAGAGCAATTGCAGTGTCCCCTTTTATTTTACCGTTTTCTCTTATTCTCAGAAGAAACACTGCAAAAATTATAACAACCGGCAAGGAGAATGCGAGCGGCGCCGCATTCATTGAAAGTGCAACAGCCATGGCTCCGAAGCCTACGTGTGAAAGACCGTCACCGATCATTGAGAATCTTTTTAAAACCAGAGTTACTCCAAGCAAAGCTGAGCAAAGAGAAATAAGAATTCCGACAAGCAAGGCACGGATAAGAAATTCCTGAGAAAACAATAAATTCATTACCTCTGTCATTTTAAATCTCCTCCGGAAAACTTTTTATAGATATCACTGCCTATATATTCGTCAACACTTCCGAAGAAGCTGTTTTCTTTTTTCAGATGCAGTATATGTGTTGCATTGCTTACAGCGGAAATCAGGTCGTGAGAAACCATAATGACAGTTATACCGAAATCTGAGTTGATTTTTTTTACAATGTCATAAAAATCTGCTGTCACAATCGGATCAAGACCTGTGACAGGCTCGTCAAGAAGAATCATTTTTTTTGTAGCGCATAAAGCTCTCGCAAGAAGAACTCTTTGCTGCTGTCCCCCCGAAAGCTCGCGGTAACATTTGTTTTTAAGGTGAGCAATATCAAGCTTTTTCATATTTTCAAGTGCAGTTTTCTTGTTTTCTCTCGAAAAAAAGATTCTGCCTTTTTTCGATGTTATACAACCTGAAAGAACAACCTCAAACACACTTGCAGGAAAATCCTTCTGTGCAGTTGTCTGCTGCGGAAGATAACCTATTTCCCTGCTTTTTAGGCCACCCTCCATATGCAAATGTCCGGAAGAGGTTTCCTTAAGACCGAGAATCGACTTTATAAGGGTACTTTTACCGCTACCGTTCTCACCGACAATGCAAAGGTAATCTCCTTGTGAAACCTCAAAATTCAAATCCTTTACAACAGTAATGTTCTCATAACTGAGGCTTACATTTTTGCATGTAATAAGATGCACAAAATCACTCCCCTGCATTACATTTTTCACAAATTCCGTAAATAACGGTTTTGGAATTATCAATTTTAAAATGATGCTGTGATGAAAGATGCTCACTTACACCTTTCATAAAATTACATCCGAGATGGTGAAACTCACCGCAGGAAAGGCACTTGAAATGCAGATGGTCATTACAATCCATATCCTTGTCAATGAACTGAAATCTTGCGCCTTTTCCGTCATCATCAATTATCTTTCTGACTTTCCCCTGAGAATGCAGCTTAACAATAAAACGGTAAACTGTTGTTTTGCCGACGCCAAGACCTTCAGCCTTCATTCCTTCAGTAATTTCATCACAAGTCAGTTGTCTGTGTATATTATTTTTAAGATAATTCAGTATTTCACCCTTCTGCTTAGTTTTGTAACCGTTTTCCACAAAGATTCACCTCTATATGAAATTGAAATTCAATTTCATATTATATTTATCAAAACATTATTTGTCAAGAAAAAATAAAAGTAATTTCTTTCCAACCTATGAAACTGCCTTGACACATATATTCAAAATTAATATAATCAGATTAAAATATTTCCGAGGTGAATATATTATGAAAATAGGTTTTATCGGCTTAGGTATTATGGGTGAATCAATGTGTGAAAACATTGTCAAAAAACACAATGACACAGTTTACTGCAACGACCACAAGGACAGTCAGATTCAAAAGCTTGAAAGTCTTGGTGCAGTCGGATGCAAAAGCAACGAAGAGATTGCAGAAAAAAGTGACATTATTATCACAATGATCCCCACCTCCACCCACGTTAAAAACGCATATAAAGCAATGCTTCCCTATCTTGGCAAAGGAAAAATCTGTATAGATATGAGCACAATCGAGCCCGATGCTTCCGTTGAGGTTGCTAATATGGTAAAGGCTGTCGGTGCCGACTTTGCAGACTGTCCCGTTGTACGTTCAAAAGCAGATGCAATTGCAGGCACACTCGGTGTTCTTGCAGGATGTGAAAAGGATACCTTCAGCAAAATTGAAGCAATCCTCGGCTATATGGGAAGCAAGGTAATTTATATGGGTGAAAACGGCAAGGGTCTTGCGGCAAAAATCTGCCATAATACACTCGTAGCTCAGATTCAGAACGGAGTTAATGAAACACTTATTCTCGCTCAGAAGCTCGGTATTTCAATTGACAATTTTGCAGATGCCGTAGCTGCAGGCGGTGCACAGAACTTTTATATGAACGCACAGAGAGAAAAGCTCAAGAACGAAGACTGGTCAACCGCTTTTTCACTCGAAAATGTTTGTAAGGACATTAATATATGTGCAAAAATAAGTAAAACAGAAAACTTCAGTATGCCCGGTATGGAAGCAGCTAAGGCAGCCATCGAAAAAGGCGTTGAGCTCGGCTGGGGAAAAGAGGATTTCAGAAAGACTTATCTTGTTGTCAGAGATAATCTTTTACAATAACGAAAAATAAAAAGATTATTTCAATAAAATAACAGCCGCCAATTCAGCAAATCTTGTGAATATTACTGAAATACACAATATGTGTTGATTTTTGTTTAAATCTTTGCTATAATTTGTATGCAGGAACGATAGTTCCTATCATCAGACCCTGACGGAAAAGTAAAGCTTGTGATAACACAGTGGGTTTGCTGATTTATATAAGTCGACCGTCTGGACAACATTTCTGATGTTGTCCTTTTTTTATCGGAATTTGGAGGTATAAAAATGGAACAGTGGAACGGATTTAAAGGTGAACTCTGGAAAAAAGAAATCAACGTAAGAGACTTCATTCAAAACAATTACACCCCTTATGAGGGTGATGAAAGCTTTCTTGCCGAGCCTACAGCCAGAACTGTTGAGCTCGACAAAAAGGTAAAGGAGCTTTTCAGAAAAGAAAGAGAAGCAGGCGGAGTTCTTGATATCGACACAACGAGAGCTACCTCAGTTGTGCATTATGAGGCAGGTTATGTTGATAAAGAAAATGAAATTATTGTCGGTCTTCAGACTGAAAAGCCTCTTTGCAGAGGTGTTAACCCCTTTGGCGGACTGAGAATGACAAGATCTGCATGTGAAGCTTACGGTTATGAGCTCACAGGTGATGTTGAAAAGGAATTTACTTACAGAACAACTCATAACGATGGCGTATTCAGACTTTATAACGATGAAATCAAGGCTGCCCGTCACTCAGGCATCATCACCGGACTTCCCGATGCTTATGGCAGAGGAAGAATCATCGGTGACTACCGCAGAGTTGCTCTTTACGGTGTTGACCATCTTATTGAAATGAAGCAGGCTGACAAAAACGCAATCAGCCATATGGATGTTCTTTATGACAACGCAAAGCTTCTTGAAGAGCTTTTCCAGCAGATTGCTTTCCTTAAATATCTCAAGGAAATGGCAATGAAATACGGCTTTGATATTTCTAAGCCTGCAATGAATACGAAGGAAGCTGTTCAGTGGATGTATTTTGCATATCTTGGTGCAATCAAGGAGCAGAACGGTGCAGCAATGAGCCTCGGCAGAACTGCAAGCTTCATTGATATTTATATTGAACGTGACTTAAACAACGGAACTCTCACAGAACAGCAGGCACAGGAAATCATTGACGATTTTGTCTTAAAGCTCAGACTTGCAAGACATCTCAGAACACCTGAATACAATGAGCTTTTTGCAGGAGATCCTATGTGGATTACAGAAGCACTCGGAGGCATGGGAGAAGACGGACGTACACTTGTTACAAAGAACACCTTCCGTTACCTTCACACTCTTTACAATCTCGGACCCTCTGCTGAACCCAACCTTACTGTTCTCTGGTCAGAAAATCTTCCTGAAAAATTCAAGAGATATACCGCAAAGGTATCATGTGACACTGACTCAATTCAGTATGAAAACGATGACCTTATGAGACCCATTTACGGTGACGATTATGCAATTGCCTGCTGCGTTTCAGCTATGAAGGTCGGTAAGCAGATGCAGTTCTTCGGTGCAAGAGCAAATCTCGTCAAGCTACTTCTCCTTTCTCTCAACGGCGGTAAGGATGAAAAATCAGGCGCTCAGATTGCTCCTGTAAGAGAGCCTGTCGGTGACGGATATCTTGATTACGATGATGTAATGGAAAGAATGGCATTTTACCGTAAATGGCTTGCTAAAACTTATGTAACAGCAATGAATATGATTCATTTTATTCACGATAAATACGCATATGAAAAAGTACAGATGGCACTTCACGACACCGATGTTCACAGATTTATGGCTTTCGGCATTGCAGGTCTCTCCGTTCTGACTGACTCACTTTCAGCAATCAAATACGCAAAGGTTAAGCCCATTAAAAACGAAAACGGCATTATCACAGATTTCATAACCGAAGGCGAATTCCCCTGTTTCGGCAATGACGATGACGCTGTCGACTCAATCGCTTGTGAACAGACTGAGCTCTTCTACAATGCCCTCAAGGAGAATCCCTGTTACAGAAATGCAGAGCACACACTTTCAGTTCTGACAATAACATCAAATGTTGTTTACGGCACTAAGACAGGCTCAACTCCCGACGGAAGAAAAGCGGGTGAACCCTTTGCTCCCGGTGCAAACCCCATGCACGGCAGAGACAAGTCAGGCGCACTTGCATCACTTAACTCTGTTGCAAAAATTTCTTATGATGTTTGCCGTGACGGTGTTTCAAACACATTCAGCATTGTTCCCGATGCTCTCGGTCACAATGACGAAGACAGATATTCAAATCTTGTTTCAATTCTTGACGGATACTTCGCTCAGAAGGCTCAGCATATCAATGTAAACGTGTTCAACAGAGAAACACTTATCGATGCAGCAGAGCACCCCGAAAAATACCCCAATCTTACAATCAGAGTTTCTGGCTATGCTGTAAACTTCAACAAGCTTTCACCCAAGCAGCAGAAAGAGGTTATCAGCAGAACCTTCCACGAAAGTATGTGATTTTTAAATGATAAAAGGTCGGATTCATTCAATTCAAAGCCTCGGTGCCGTTGACGGTCCGGGACTCAGAAGTGTTGTCTTTTTTCAAGGTTGTCCCCTGCGCTGTAATTATTGTCATAATCCCGACACATGGAATTTCAGTGAAGGTGAAGAAATAAGCGCTGAAGAAATTATAACAAGAATCAAAAAATTCCTTCCTTACATCAAAAAAGGCGGAGTCACTCTCTCAGGCGGTGAATGCTTGGCACAACCGGATTTTTGCCTTGAGCTTCTCAAGCAATTAAAAGCAATCGACATTCACACCGCGATTGACACCTCAGGAATCTGCAATCTCGACCAAGCTGCCGAAATATTAAAATATACTGATCTAGTAATCTGCGACTTGAAATTCGATACAAAAGAAAAATACCTTGAATATTCAAAAGCAAATTATGATACAGTTTTATCTTTTCTGAATCTTACAAAAGAAATGAATGTTCCTTTATGGATAAGGCACGTAATCATTCCTGATTTAACCGATTCCGAAGAAGCAGTAAGAAATATAATTTCCAAAGCAAAAACATATGATAACCTCAAAAAAATTGAGCTTCTCCCCTTCAGAAAAATCTGTCTTTCAAAATATGAAAATTTAGGCATCGATTTCCCTCTCAAGCATTACAATGAGTGCTCAAAAGACCGTATCAATCAACTGTCAGCTTTAATTGACAATGAGTACAAATAAGAAAATAACAGCAATCTGATTCAGATTGCTGTTATTTTTAATATAATCTGATATTTTCTCTTTTGAAGTGAATTGCTTTCAACAAATAGTTTATTGATTTTACCTAAAAATACGGTTATTATATTATTAAGATATAATTGCAAACAAAGGAGAGTTAATTTTGAATATTTATTTCAGTGAAAATTTAAAAAGATTAAGAAAAGAAAAAAACATAACACAAGAGACTCTGGCAGATTTTCTGGGTATATCATTTCAAAGCATAAGCAGATGGGAACGCGGTGAAGCTTATCCTGACATCACGACTCTTCCCGCAATTGCATCTTATTTTAATATTTCAATTGATAATTTATTAGGATACCGTCAGTCTGATAATGAAAAAAACATTTTGAAATATATAAATCTTTACGACAATATGAAATTAAAAGATTTAAAATTAACTCTTGACGAATTCAAAAATGCGAACAAACTTTTTCCGGGTGAATTCAGAATAACAGTAAGATATATGCAGCTTTTGCATGAAGCAAAAATACGCACACTGACATATGAAGATATCCTGTCCCAAAAATATATTAAAGTTTCAGAAGAAATAATCAAGATATACAATAACATTCAAAAGCATTGCACAGATGACAGCATAAGAATTTGGTCAAAAACAATTATGATATCTCATCTCATATGGAAATATGAATGTATAAGTGACGAAAACGGAAAATACAGAACTAACTTTGAGTTTTTACAACAAGCAGAAAAAATTATAAACAGCTTGCCTTCAATTAGAGATTCAAAGGAACTGAATCAACTTGATATAACCGATTATTACAAAACGCACAAAAGTATTCTTGGTGAATTAATTTTCATTCTTCATGAGGAGCTCTTTGGTTTTTGTCTTAACCAAAAAATTGAAAATAGAATAAAACAATACGAAAGCTTACTTAATCTGCTTGATATAATTTACCAGAACAGTAACTACGAAAAGAATTCATTCAACAGATTGTATGACCTCGGTTGGCTCGGACAATTATACCATAAGATTGATGACAATCAAACCGCTATGAAATATCTGAGCCAGGCTCTGACTTATGCAAAACAGCTTGATAATGATTCTGAAACGAGTGAAAAAACGAAAAGGTATTATAATTACGGCTCGATATATCGAGATACAACTGCTACCGAGTTTATGAAAACAATAATTACCGAGCAATATGATTTATCAAGCGAATTAAAATCTACCGATAGGTTCAAAAAACTGTTAGAAATATAATTAAAAAATCCAGGTCATCTGACCTGGATTTTCCTTTGGCGGAGACGGTGGGATTCGAACCCACGAGCCCGTTAAGGCTAACGCATTTCGAGTGCGCCCCGTTATGACCACTTCGATACGTCTCCATATATAAAACTGCTTTGATAACAGCCTTATTATATTAACAAAAAACACCTGTTGTGTCAATAAGATTTTATATTTTCACTGCCTTGAAGCCGTCAGATGTTACATAATATAATTCTTCAACACCGCAGCTTTTGCAATAATCAACCGCCTTAGAATAAGCAAAATCAATAGAATCAACCTGATGAGAATCACTTGTGAGTGTAATTCTTCCGCCCCTTCTGACAATATGCTTCAGAATAAAATCGCTCGGATAAGGCTTAAGATTGTGACAACGGAACATCGCGCCTGTATTTACCTCAAAAATCACTTCAGGCTTTCCGTTGATAATTCTGTCAACAGCATCAAGAGCAATCTTCTGATATGTATCATCATTTTCATCAAAAAGCTTTGAGGCATCGTTGAATTTAGTGATAAGATCAAAATGACCGACTACATCACACTCGGTTTCTAAAACAAAATCAGCAAGCTCATCAAAATATGACTGCGCCATTTTATTCCAGTTTCCGTCAAAAAGCTCATTGACAGCCCTTGCAAGCTCCTCGGCTGTGTAATCAATAGAAAACCATCTGCCATTTCCGTGAAGCTGATGAACCGAAGCAATGGTATATTCGAAATCATATCCATCGGCATCAATCATATCAGAGTCAAGCTCCGCACCGATTACAACGTCAATCTGACTTTTATATTTTTCTTTGAGAGCCTTTAAATCATTGTAATATTTTCTGAGATTCTCTTCACTCATAGACCAGGTGTCATCAATTTTCATCGGAAAATGGCCCGAAAATCCGAGAGAAACAAAGTCCTTATCCAAGGCTGATAAAATCATTTCTTCACAGGAGTTTTTACCGTCACAGTAATATGTATGAGTATGGCAGTTTGATTTAAACATCTTTATCATTCCGTTCAATAAGTTTTTTCTATATAGCTGAGAAAATCTGCAACAGCACCGTCGTTGCAGTGACAGGCGTGATATTCACTCAATTCATGCAAAGCTTCAGGAGCGTGCTCACAGCAAGCAGGATGTCCCGCACATTCAAGCATATCAAGATCGTTATAATAATCCCCTATCGCTCCCGTATTTTCATAAGGAACACCAAGAATTTCAGCAAGCTTAAACAAAGCCGTACCTTTGTTTGTGTCAGCAGCAACAAGGTCAAAGGACACACTGGCCGTGTCAATAAGTGTCAGATCCGAAGTTATAACAGACCCGACAAAGTTCTTGATTTTTTTCTTGAACCAGGGATGACAGAAAAAGATCACCTTCCCCCAATTACCTTCGGGAACTTCATCAAGAGTCTTACATCTTATATGCTTCAGTGAGTCAAGTGCCATCATACAAGGTCCCATAATCATCGGTCTGACAAGATAAATTGCCTTATCCGTGAAAATACCGATTTCGAGATAAGGAAATTTATTCAAAGACTTTGTGATAATATCCTTTGCACTGTTTGACATCGAATTGAACCAAAGCATTTCTTCAGCCTTGAAATCATAAATACCTGCACCGTTAAGCACAATTGCAGGAGTTGTCAAATCAGGAAGTTTTTCATAATGAGCCTTCATTGACGGAGCAGACCTCGCAGAAGCAAGGGTGAAATTTCCGTTGAGCTCGTGCACAAATCTTCTGATTGCCGCTATGTTTTTCTCGGGAGTTCTCCTTAGCTTATTATTTAATGTACCGTCAATGTCGGAAGCAATAAGCCAGGATGAAAAATCTTTATCCATCATCTTATTAACCTTAATAATTATAAATTATGTTGTCCTTATATTTCTCAGCGAAGGCGTACAGCTCATCCTTGGTAACATATGCAGTTGTACACCCGACAGCAGTTACACATTTTCCGCCTGTAATATTACCGAAAAGAACGCATCTTTCAACAGGCTCGTCATTCATTATACCAAAAGCAAAGCCCGCAAAGAAAGCATCACCCGCACCCGTTGAGTCAACATGAACAAACTCGTCAATGCTTTTAACAAAAATATATCCTTCACCGTCATAAATAAGACAGCCGTCCTTGTCGAGCTTTACAATTCCGTAATTAAAGTACTTTTTCAAAAATGCCGCTGCTTTTTTAGGGTCGCTTTCACCTGTAATGATGGAAGCTTCCTTTCTGTTAGGCAGATAAAAATCAGCAACCTCAAGACGCTCTCTGAACATCTCGAAATTCATACCTTCAATAAATCCTGTGTCAAGAATTACAATTGAACCTTCACCTTTAAGCTTTTTATAAACATCAATGTAATCCTCATGCATTGCAACAACCTTTGCTCCGCTAAGCCCTTCATAAATCTTTTCAGATTTAGCTTTATAATTAATATTGCCGTAAGACCAGAACGTACGGTCTGACTTTGTTATCGCTGCGGCAGTTATATTGACTGCAATTTTTTCACCGTCATAAATATTTACAGGCTCACAGCCTGCTTTTCTGAATTCATTGAGTGCAAATGAAGAAAACATATCATCAGAAAGCTCGGTAACAATTTTAACATCAACACCGAGTCTGGACATCGTTACCATTGTTCCGGGAACACCGCCGCCAAGGCACAGAGAAAATTTATCAGTAAAAATTTCTTCTCCCTCAAGAGGCAAACGAGGCATATTTTCAAAAAGAAAATCCACATTTGTTTTACCGTAACCGGCTGCAAAGCTCATAAAATCAACTCCTTAAACTTTTGTTATATTTTATATCAGCCTGCAGAATATGTCAACAAATACTTACATTTCTTTTATAAATTGGTCTTTCAGCTTTTCAAGTATTTTCTTTTCCAAACGCGAAATATAGCTCTGGGAAATTCCGAGAATATCCGCAACCTCCTTCTGAGTATATTCCTCTGATTCAAAAAGACCGTATCTCATTGTCATAATTCTTTTTTCCCTTTCAGGCAATGCACAAATCATATTTAAAAGCTGTCTTTTTTCATCCTCAAGCTCAACCTTCTGCTCAATTGATTCTGATTCATTGCTGAGAACATCAGAAAGATAAAGCTCATTTCCGTCCCAGTCAATATTAAGCGGCTCATCAAAAGAAATTTCCTTACGCTGATGTGCCGTTTTTCTCAGATGCATAAGAATTTCGTTTTCAATACACCTGGATGCATAGGTTGCAAGCTTAATGTTTCTTTCGGGAGAAAATGTGTTTACAGCTTTAATCAGACCAATTGTGCCGATTGAAATTATGTCCTCAATACCAACGCCCGTATTATCAAATTTCTTTGCAATATAAACAACAAGTCTGAGATTGTGTGTTATTAAAAGCTCTCTGTTTGAATAATTTTCACGGGAAATTTCTTTGAGAATTTTCTCTTCCGTCTCCTTACTAAGCGGAGGCGGTAAATCGTCAGAGCCGTTCAAGTAATAAACAGATTTATCCAAGTCAAAAAGACCCGAAATCAACTGACTGATTTTAGAATATAATTTTCTGAAACTCGAAAGCATACTATCACCTGCGTATCATAATTTTTTCAGCAACACTACTGTTAAGCAGAGCTCCGAACTCGCCGTTTCTGATGAGATTTTTGCTTACACCAACCAAAACATCAAAGAATTCATTTTTGCTTTTATCCTTTATGATACACAGCCTTTCACATCTGAAAACGGGAATCAAGCTCGCATTATTGACACTCTCGCAAGGTATCAGATGCACTTTCAGACAATGATTATGATTTAACAGATCTTCAATATCATTAATTTTTAACGCTTTTCTTATTATGTCTAACGAAACGATTGTAACACCCTCTCCCGTAAAGGGATCTATAAGGTTGTTGCCGCTGTCATAAAAAGCTTTTGCTTTGATAATTTCATTATTTATGTATAACTCAATGTCATAAATTAAATCATGACACGCTCTTCTGCTGTTCAGATATGAAAAAATTTTCAAAAACAAATAACACACAACCGTTGTGATAATCAGAAATATCAGATCAATATCAAAATAAACAATTCCGTTATAAAAATAAATATTATCCCCTGACACAAATAGCCATAAAGCAAATATAATCCCCGCAAAAGCAAAATTTACAGCAAGGAAAATGAAAAGGATTTTTAAAAACAGTTTTATACTTTTAAATTCAAAAGCAAACAGAACGACAAGAACCAGAAAAACAATTCTTATAACTGTCAGCAATAAATCATTGATTCCGGGAATCAGAATAATCAAAGAGAAGATACCCGCTGAAAGCGATGTCATCACGGCACGCAATCTGTTGAGCTTAGTTTCCGATATGCACGATGTTAAAATCAGTAACAAATAATTGACATAAACATTAATCACAATAAGCACATCGGCATAAATAACTCGCTCCATATTATCACCATTGTTATTATACTAAGCAAATAACAATAATTATGTCGATAAAAAGGCTTGAAGTTTTCACTTCAAGCCTTAATTTGATATTTAACCTTCAGCAGCTTCTCTTTTATTTCTGTTTTCAGTAACAATTGCTGTTACCTCATCCATAAATGAGCCGTGAAGCTTGAACTTTGTTGAGAAGATAATGAGAGAGATGAAGAAAAGAACAGGAGGAATTACTGTAAGCATAACAGTAATTGCAAGCTTTGCACTTTCGGGGTTTGCATTATGAAGTGAACCGTCATATTTGGAAACGCCGAGTGAAACAAAGAGAATAATTGTCTGAAGAGTATAAGCCATCTTCTGAAGGAAGCCCTTCATTGAGAAGGTGATACTCTCAGCTCTGAAGCCCATTTTAACCTCACCGTAGTCAACAACGTCAGCAAGGAAGATTGTCTGAGCAATAAACATTGAAGACATACCGATTGCGCCAATGCAGTAGCAGATGTTCATAACAAGTGCAATCTCAGCAAATGCACCGACTGCCATTCCTATATAACCGATTGTGCAGAGAATAAGAGAGGTTTGGTAAGCCTTTCTCTTTGACATAATCTTTGTAAGGAAAGGAAGAAGAAGCATACCGACGACTGATCCGACGGCCTGACTTGTTGAGAACATTGACTGCTTGTTGGGATCACCAACAACAACATCAAAATAATATGTTGCAACACCTGATGTAAGGTACCAACCTGCATTTGAAATCATTGCAAAAAGCATAAACACAAGAAGCTGATCATTTGATTTAATAATCTCAAAGGTGCGCTTGAAGGAGAATTTTTCCGCTGACTGAGTCTGAACAGTTTCTTTTGTTGTAGCCACACTAACGCTTGAGAAGAAAACAAGAGCTATTGCGCAAACAGCAGCACAAATTGCATAGCTTCGGGCATCATGCACCTTTGTCGGTTCACCGTTTTCACCCATTGCTGTTGTAACACTGACTGCAGTCATAACAATAGGAGCAATGATTGAAACAATTCCCTGACCGAGACCTGAGAAGGTTCTTGCAAGAGTAGCAACAAGATTTCTTTCCTGAGGATCACTTGTGAAAGAAGGCACCATTGACCAGTATGGAATATCAGCAAGAGTGTTTGTCATACCCCAGCCGATATACATAACAGCAACATATGCCATCAATGCAGCACCGCTGAGCTTAAAGGGATTTGAGAACAGGAACACAAGAACAACCGCATTGAGAATTGAGCCTCTCAGAATCCAGGGTCTGTATTTACCCATCTTTGTGTGAGTGTTGTCAACAATTGTACCCATCATAGGATCGTTGATGCCGTCCCAAAGTCGGGCAATAGGTGTAAGAATAAGCAGGAATGATGCACTGAGACCGAGTACATCAGTCAGATATTTGGCAAGGAATGAATAAAACATACCATAGCTAAGATCCAGACCGATTGCACCGACACCGTAACCAAGCTTACTTTTAAGATACTTAATTGTGTTCATAACAGTATTTCCTTTCAATTTTAACTATTAACCATCCTGTTGATATAATCAACAAGCTCTTTTTTGTCAATTTTTTTTAATTGATTTTCTTTATTGACCGCACATACACTGACAAAGGCATCATTAAGTTCAAAAACAGAAAACTCAAAGCCGAAGCGGTTGAAAACCTCTCTTTCAGCAAGACCTCCGAAATCATAAAGGTCAAGTCCGTCTGCAATACTCTCGCCCTTTGCCTTAAGTATACTCTCCTTTAAGGTCCATAATCTGAAAAACGCCTCTTCTTTATTTTGTGATTGGTTTATATAATCCGATTCAGTCTTACAGAAAAATCTGCTTGCAACCCTCGGATTATAAGCGGTAACAGTCTGAACATCACAGCCGATTTCATTTGAATCAAGAGAGCAGACAACAAAATTGCCGCTATGACTTATATTAAAATATAAATCCCCGTTTTTAAGATAAGGCTTTCCGTTTTTATTAAAAAAGAGTTCATAGCAATCTAATCCGTAGTGAAGCTTAAGGATATACCCAAGCAACACTCTGCCGAGCAAGGTTTCCCGCTTTTTACTGTTTACGTCTTCATTAACTGAAACACTTTTTGAACATTCTGTCAGCCGGCAGTCAGAAATATCAGTTAAATCAGAAATGTCGATATAAAAAGTCATAATCAGACATTAAAATCAGCATCAACATAATCAGCAGGAGGCATAAGGAGCATACAAACAATGTAAGTCAGAACGCCGCATCCGAAGAACAAAACAAACACAAGAAAAACAAGTCTGAGAATTGTTGCATCAAAGCCGAAAAACTCAGAAAGACCTGAACAAACACCGCCGATTCTCTTCTCTCTTCCCTTTTTAAGAACCTTTGCAGGAACAGGTTCAATGTAATCATCGGGAGCCTTTGAGAATACAAAAGAAAGTCCGATGTAAACAAGAAGAGTGGGAATAATTACAGTGTACAGAGATACACAGACAAGAATAATTCTGATAAGTGTCGGATCAATGCCGAAATAATTGGCAACACCACTACAAACACCGAGAAACTTTTTATTTCTGCCGAGGTAAATTTTATTCATTTCAAGACCACCTTTTAAATTCCGTTTTGTTTTTTTGTAACATTAAGTGTGTTTTTCATAAGAACAGCAATTGTCATAGGTCCGCATCCGCCGGGAACGGGAGTGATAAGAGATGCCTTTTCGAAAACATTATCAAAATCAACATCACCGTAAAGCTTTCCGTCTGCACCTCTGTTGATGCCGACGTCAATTACAACCGCACCTTCCTTAATCATATCTGCAGTTATAAATTTCTCTCTGCCGACAGCAGCAACAACGATATCACCAAGAGAAACAACGCTCTTAAGATCCTTTGTTCTTGAATGACACACTGTAACAGTTGCATTCTCGCCAAGCATAAGAGATGCCATAGGCTTTCCGACAATATTGCTTCTTCCTACAATTACACAATGCTTACCGGAAATTTCAACATTATAATATTTGAGAAGCTCAATAACGCCCATCGGAGTGCATGAAGCAACATCGTAATCACCGATCCACATTTTTCCGACATTGATTTCAGAAAACACATCGACGTCCTTTTCGGGAGAAATTGCATCTATTATATTTTTTTCATTTATGTGACGGGGCAAGGGAAGTTGACAAAGAATACCGTTGATTGATTTGTCTGCATTAAGCTTCTGAATAAGAGAAATAAGCTCACTTTCACAGGTGTCTTCAGGTAATGCATACTCAACAGATCTGATCCCCGTAACCTCACAGGCCTTTTTCTTGTTGTTAACGTAAACTCTTGAAGCAGGATCAGAGCCTACAATGATAACTGCTAAAGCTGCTTCAATCCCCTTTTCTCTGAGGGCTTCAATTTCTTGCTTTACCTGCTCTTTGATATAAGCAGATACTACTTTACCGTCAATTATTTTATTCATATCCATTCTCCTGTCATATAATTTTATTGGTTTTAACACCCTTATCAGTTGTTGTCGAAACATAAAGCTTACCGTCTGTCAGAGTGTATTCAAAGGTATATTTTTTTCTTGCAGCTCTTTTGTTGAGAGCGGCTGTAATACGCTTATATTCCTTATCATTTGAAATTGCAATATAATCGGTACCCTCAACCTCATGATTTTTACCTTTATACTTAATCAACCGTGTGACAAGAAGAACAGAGCAAACTGCCACAATCACAATAGAAAGAAGCTGAGAAGCTCTGAGACCTGTGTTTCCTATATAAAGACTGTCCGAGCGAAGTCCTTCGACAACTGCTCTTTCAATACCGTACCAGATGCCGTAAATAAGGAACATTTCACCGCTGAACCTACGGCACTTTTTGAGAACAATATAAAGAACAAGAACTCCAAGCAGACACCATACAGACTCATAAAAGAATGTGGGATGCACAAAAAGGTTGTTTTCAGCAATGTATCCGGGTATATCCGCTACATCTTCAAGCCCGTATTGAACAGCAACATCAGGCTTTGAAATGTAGGCAATAACCTTATCACTCATCATACCGAAATTTTTATAAGTGAAGGCACCAAAGGCTTCCTGATTTGCATAATTACCCCATCTGCCGATGCCCTGACCGACAAGAAGACTTATACCGCACATGTCAAGAAGATTATAGAAATTAATTTTCTCAATCTTGCAAATAATGAAGGCAGCAAGTATTCCGCCAATGATTCCGCCGTAAATGGCAAGTCCGCCCTCCCAGATTTTATAAATATCTGAAAGGTGCTGCGAATAATATTCCCATTCAAAAGCCACATAATAAGCTCTGGCACCGACAATACCGCCGATTGTTCCCGCAATCAGAACATCAATCATTTTATCAAGATTAACCTTCCACAAATGCGCAATTCTGCCGCCGAGAAGCACGGCCAGAGTAAAGCCGAAAGCAATTATTGCACCGTACCATCTGACCTCAAGTGATCCGATTCTGAGAATACTTGAAACCTCAAACTCCTGTGCAATCCCTGCAAATTTTACAAGAACGCTATTCATCTTCCAACCTCCTTACATCTGAGTCAGGGCAATCATTGCCGGCATCGTCAGAATGGACAAAAAGCTCACAAGCGCAACCGTCTTGGACGCCATTGTAACATCACGGTCATACTTGGAAGCAAACATAAAAGTGTTGTTTCCCGAAGGAACACTTGCGGTAATAATAGCTGCAGTGAGCAATGTACCGCTGATACCGCACAATCTGTAAGCAAGAAGACAGGTGAGCGGCATAAAAATCAATTTAAACACAGCCGTCAAATATATTTTCTTTTCAAAAAACATTGACTTAAGATCTGTGTGTGAAAGGTATGTACCGAAAATCAGCATAGCAACAGGTGTATTGAGTGCGGAAAGCATTTTAATCGGTTCACTGATAACGTAAGGTAACTGAATTTCAAGAAGAAAAACAGGCAGACCGATTGCAACAGAAATAACTCCGGGATTGATAACAATCTTTTTTAAATCAAGCTTTTCCTGCTTTTTACTCATTACAATTATACCGTGGGTAAAATTGAGAATATTATAAATTATTACACCGCTTGCACAATAGAACACACCTTCATCACCGAGAATTGCCTGTGCAAGAGGCAAAGCCATGAATCCGACATTTCCGTAAACAGATGCAAATTTGAAGATTGCGTTGTTTTCATCATTTCTCTTTCTGAAAAAAGGAGCGTTGAGAACAATACCGATTACATGGGTTGCAGTTGCAATTGCAAAAGAAATGAAAAACATCCTTACAGTATCTTCATTCATTTCAATCTGCACAAAGGAATTAATAATTGTGCAGGGTACAATGATGTACAAGAGAAGCTCAACTGTTTTTCTTGCAGTCTTCTCAGTAAAAATGCCAACCTTGTCACAAACATAACCGCATATAACCATAACATACAGCACGCCTACCTGAGTGGCAGCTGAAAGCATATTTTGAAAAAACACTGTTATTCACCTTCGTTTTTGCTTTTGATTGCCTTTGTACCAAAGGTTTTCAATGCAAATATGAACATAAGGATACCGAACACAATATCACAGATAACAACAGGATATTCTTCGGCAAGAGCTGACTGAGGGTGTAAAATAAGATTCGGAATTTTTGATAAGTGAAGAACTACTGAAATCAAAGCTCCGACAAGACCGAATCCAAAAATTCTCCAGGCTGCAACCTCTGAATAAACTCCCGAAGCAACCTGAGCAAAAGCCATAAAGAATATAATCATACACGAAAGAACAATAAGCTCAATAAGTAAATCAGACACATTCACAAAGCTTATCTGCTTCACAAAAAGACCGATCATTCTTGAGCCCGCCCAGACAACAGGACTAAGCGCAAGAATTCTCTTTTTTGAAAAGTCAGCATTACCCTTGAGATAGGATTTTGATACACTAAGGAAATAGACAAAGGATAAAATTGCAAATAAGCCTCTGAACACTCCTGCAAAAACACCCGCAGCCATCATTGATTCTGCTGACTGAACAGATGAACCTGAAACATTACTCAATGCCGAAACAGACTGAAGTGCATCAATAAGAAAGCTGAATGCAAAAGCGCCGAAAGAAAAACCAACAGCTTTATCGTTGCATTCTCCGATTGTCACACTGTTTGTTTCTTTACTGAAAAAAGACAGTACGGGGATTGAAAATGATAACACAAGAACGATATTGAAAACAGTAATCAATGCAGAATCTTTGGTGTAAAAGCCTGTTTCATTGTCAATATAAAATGAGACAATAATCCCTCTCAAAGCTCCCAAGGCAATAAGAAGAACGGTAAACAGGGCAATAAGATGTCCGCCATTGATTTTTTCGGATGAGCCTTTAATCTTCATTTTTCATATCCCCCGTATATATTCTCTGCTCTGAAGGAACATAGTCTTTATCGGATTTATAGTTTTCAATTCTCTCATCAATGGGTACATATCTCTTCTTGTTTGCAATACTCTTGTATGCAGGTCTGATGATTCTGCCGCCCGTGATAAGCTCTTCAATTCTGTGAGCTGCCCAGCCGGAAATTCTTGCAGTTGCAAAAATCGGAGTAAAGAGATCCTCGGGGATGTTAAGCATCTTATAAATAAGTCCGGAATAAAGGTCAACGTTAGCACACATAACCTTCTCCTTGCCTTTAACCTTAAGGAACACCTCAGGTGTGAGGGTTTCAATATTATTAAGAAGCTCAAACTCCTTCTCGAAGCCGTTTTTATAAGCAAACTCCTTAGCTTTTCTTTTAAGAATAACAGCTCTGGGGTCAGATAAGGTGTAAACAGCATGACCCATACCGTAAATAAGTCCGGTTCCGTCACCTGCCTGCTTTCTGACAATCTTTTCAAGATAGTCAAACACCTGCTCCTTATTGGTTATATCCTCAACATTCTGAGTGATTTCTTCAATCATCTTTGTAACCTTGATGTTAGCTCCGCCGTGTCTGTTGCCCTTGAGAGCACCGACTGAAGCAGCAAAAGAAGAATAAGTATCGGTACCGCTTGAAGTAAGAACTCTTGTTGCAAAGGTTGAGTTGTTACCGCCGCCGTGCTCAGCGTGAAGCATAAGGCAGATATCAAGAAGCTTTGCCTCTTCATCGGTATATTTTCTGTCAACACGAAGAGATCTGAGAATAACCTCAGCGGTTGAAATATCCTTCTTATCAGGATGAAGGAACATACTCTTCCCGTAAAATTTCATTCTCTTTACCTGATAAGCGTGACACATCATAATAGGCATCTGTGCAATAATCTGAACTGACTGTCTGAGAACATTTTCAATAGAAATATCATCGGGGTTTTCATCGAATGAATAAGCGATAAGAATGCATCTTGCAAGCTTATTCATAATGTCCATTGAAGCGTTTTTCATCAGAACGTCCTCAACATATGTTGCGGGAATCTGACGGCACTGACCAAGAACAGATTTATAAACCTCCAACTGATTTTTAGTGGGCAGAGAACCAAACAAAAGAAGATAAGATACTTCCTCAAAGCCGAATCTGTTTTCACTTTCGCAAGCCTCAACAATATCATTGATGTTAATACCGCGGTATTTAAGCACACCGCTTTTGGGAACTCTTTCACCATCTTCAACATAATAACCGTCAACAGAGCAGATATTTGTAAGACCTGCCATTACACCTGTTCCGTCAGGATTTCTGAGTCCTCTTTTAACACCGTATTTCCAAAACTGATCAAGGTCGATATGACTTTTTCTTTCAATTTTGGCACTCATTGCTTTTAAAACATCATGTGAAATCGGGTTTATTTTTTCATCCATAATAAACATACCTCCCGAATAATTATAGTTTTACATTATAAGTAATCACTATACATTCTATAACATATACTTGATAAAGTCAAGGTTTATTGAGCATTACAATAAGGGAGAAAAACAAAATATGAAGCTTACAATCCGCTTAACTTTAATTTTAATTTTATCAGCAATTATATTACCGTTTATTACTTTATCCTTCGGTAACAAAGCTAAAAACATCGACAGTCCCCTGCAGTCAATCAATGAAGCAGAAAGTAATGAAATCACCTCCGTTTCTCTGCTGCTAACATCAAGTAATACAAAACAGAAGCTTGAAATCAAAGATTATCTTTTTGGAGTTGTGAGTGCTGAAATGCCTGCGTCGTTTTCAAAGGAAGCTCTTAAAGCACAGGTCGTTGCAAGCTACACCTATTTAAAATGGCTGAAGGAAAATTCAGACTCAAAACAAAAAGGCTCTGTAGAAATCAGTGATGATTCAACAGAGCATCAGGCATATTTGTCAGAAAATCAGCTTATGGAAAAATGGGGAGACAGCTATGATATTTATTTTCAGAAAATAAGAGAAGCCATTGATGAGGTTTATGGGGAATATCTTACATATAACAACGAAACTGCTATGACTGTATTTCACAGCAGTTCAAAAGGAACGACCAATTCAGCTGAGAGTCTCTGGGGATATCCCATCCCCTATCTTGTCGAAGTAAATGCACCCGGTGACAGACTTTCTTATGATTTTACTGACAGCTGTGAATTTTCAACGCCAGAATTCCTTAATAAATTATCAGATTATAATAACAGCTTCACCTTCGAAAGCATAGATGATTTTATTCAATTGATAAAAACTAATAAAGACGGATATTTCAACACCTGCACGGCAGAAAACCATACTCTTATGTCAGCTGATATCAGAGTGATTTTCAAGCTTAAAAGCAATAACATCAAAATTTCAGCAGATAAAAACTCCGTAACCTTAACCACTTTCGGAAAAGGTCACGGAGTCGGTATGAGTCAGAACAGTGCAGATTTTTTAGCAAGACAAGGAAAAAGCTATAAAGAAATCCTTGAGCATTTTTACAAGGGAACAAAATTAATCAAAGAGCAATAATTCTGGTTGCGAGCATATCCGTTTCGGCTTTGTCATGGCTCGTGAAAATTATAAGCCTGTCTTTATACTGCTCCTTTATAATTTCAATAATCTGTCTCTTAAGCTCATCATCAAGACCCTTGAAGGGTTCGTCAAGAACAAGAATATCTCCGTCGTAAGCAAGCGCACGGCATAACGCAACCCTGCGCTTCATTCCCCCACTGAGCTCATAAGGATATTTATCGGCTGAATCGGCAAGATTAAATCTGCTAAGCCAAAATTCAGCCCTTTGTATGTTGCTGACAACGGCAATGTTTTCCAAAGCTGTATACCAAGGAAGAAGAACATCATCCTGAAATACAACAGAGAGCTTTTCCGCGTTTATCTCAACCTGACCGCTGTATTCATTCAACAGTCCGCAGATTATTTTCAGCAAGGTGGTTTTACCTCTTCCGGAAACCGCACTTATGCAAACTCTTTCTCCCGATTTTAATTCACAGGAAAAATCCTTAAGTATAGTGTTTTCGCCGTAAGAAAAATTAAGCTCGGATATTTTAATCATCATCTTTCCTCCTTAATTTTTCTCTTCTGAAGGCGTCTGAAAAGCATTGTCATAATTTTCTCAAACATAACACTCAGCAAAATTATAACCGCAGACCAGGCAAACAAATCAACAGTTTCGATATTAATTTTTGCTCTGTAAAGATTATAACCAATTGATTTAAGCGGTGTGCTGAGCACCTCGGCCGCAATTCCTGCCTTCCATGATAAGCCGAGTGCTGTGGTGCATCCGGCGATAAAATAAGGAAACACCGAGTGAAAATATATTGTTTTCACTTTTTTAAAGAAGGAAAAATTATAAACTCGAGCCATCTCAAGAACAGATGCATCTGTCTCTTTAATTCCCTGACTGACATTCTGCCACACAATCGGCAAAACCATCAGAAAAGATATAAACACAGCAACAGAATCTCTTTTAAGCCAGACAAGAGCAAGTAGAATAAAAGAAGCAACAGGTGTTGACCTAACAAGAGTAATTATCGGCTTGAAAAGCTCATCCATCATCGTCACACCGGTTGTCAACACAGCAAGAGCGGTTCCCGCAATAACAGAAATAAAATAACCTGACATAATTCTCAAAAGAGAAAAGAAAGCACTCGTCCAAAATGACTGAGTTTTGATAAGCTCAGCCAGTCTCTCTGCCACGTTCAAAGGTGAAGCAACAAGAATATCCTTGCCGACAACGATATAAACCAATTGCCATACTCCTAACCAAAATAGGAGTATGGCTGTTTTTCTTACAAACTTTTTTAAGGCTTCTTTATTATTCTGCATCATAATAAATAGCGTCAGAAGGCATTTCACCGCCAATCGATGTGGGATCAGCATTGAAATATACTTCAAAATTAGCTTTGGCAATTTTTGCCATTTCCTCACCGTCGATGAATACAATGTTACATTCAGGGATTGCTTTTTCAGCAATAGGAGCTTTTGCAATAATTCCGTGCTTTACAACGAGCTCTGCTGCGGCAGCAACATTTTCATTGACAAACTCAACCGAATCCTCATATTCATCAAGATAATCTTCGAGTGCCTCCTCGTTCTGTTCAATAAATTCAGTTCTTGCAATAACACAACCCATTGAAAGTTGTGTGTCGGGGCTGATTTTATTCCACTCCTCGGTCAAAGAAAGTGTAACCTTAAGGTCAGGATTCTGGGCTTTTGCAACGGTAACAAAGGGCTGAGGAAGAACACCGAATTCAACTGTGCCGTCTGCCATTTTAGCGACAAGCTCACTGTGCTCCGACAGATACTCAACAGTAACATCAACGCCGGGCTTCAGATCATTACCTTCCAGAATAAAGTTAAGAATATATTCAACAGTTGTTCCGGCACCTGTTGCATAAATGGTTTTACCTTTAAGCTCACTGATGTCATTAAGTTCAGAGCCGTTTGTAACAAAATAAAGAACACCAAGAGTATTAAGAGCAAGAATCTTAATTCCACCGTTTGTTTTCTTATAAAGGTTTGCTGCGAGATTTAAAGGACAGGCAGCAATGTCAACCTCTTTGTTAACAATCAAAGAAACAATCTGAGTGGGATCGGACGTGAGAGTGAAATTATATTTTTCATCATCCATCAGCTTGACCATTCCCATTCCTGTGGGGCCGCTTATTGCTGCAATATTAACGGTCTGATTAACTGTGCTTTGAGCTGTTGTTTCTGTTTCAGAAGGCTCAGTGGTTTCGGTTTCACCTGTTGTATTACAAGCTGCAAATGAAAACAGCATAACAACTGCAAGTAAAAGAGCGATAAGTGATTTTTTGTTTTTCATAATAAAACAACCTTTCTTTTAATTTAATTATTTTGATGCATGAAGCTTTCAAGTTTCTGCACATCAACCAACGTTAATTCTTTACCTTGCTTACTTATTGCTCCGCCGCTACAAAGCTTTTCAAGAGCACGGTAAAGAGATGCTCTGGCAACATCAACAGAAAAAGCAAGCTTACTCAGCGACAGATTCACACAGGTTTTTCCCGTGCTCTGAAAGACTGAATAAAGATAATTTGCAACTCTGCTTTCAATGCTGCTGCCGGTAAAAGAGAGTATTCTTGTATTAAGATAGTAAAGTCTGTCAGACAAATACCTTATGAACTCAACGGAAAAATCATGATCAGCAAGCATAATACGTCTGACGGTTTCTCGGTCTATAAAAGCAACGCTGCAATCTTTAAGAGCAATAATGTCATTAACATAATAATCCCTGCTTGAAAACAGTGAAGCACAACCGAAAATATCATTTCTTTCAAGAATACTCATAAGAACACCGTTTTCATTTTTAACAACCTTGGCGGAACCGCAGACAATTATACCGACTGAATAACTGAAGCTGTCAACAGAAAAAATTGTTTCATCCTTCTTAAACTCACGGACTACAATATTTTCATCATTGAGAATGTTACTTAAAACATTTCTATCAGCCTTACAGAATATTTCAGCGGATACAATTGCGTTAAATACTTTTTTATCCAAACATTCACCACCCAAAATGTCTCATTTGATACATTTTCTGTATTTTATCATAAAAACTCCGTAAAGTCAATAAACTCATTTACAAAGTTAAATTTTAGTTGTATAATTATAAAAAAAATTAAGGAATGATTATATGTTTGTTCGTGTAAACAGCATCGGTATGCTTGGAATGAACAGCTTCGGTGTCGGAGTTGAGGCTTCACTCGATAATGGTCTTGCAAGATTTGATATTGTCGGACTCCCCGATACAGCTGTCAGTGAATCAAGAGACAGAGTACGTGCCGCTATTAAAAACAGCAAATTCAAGTATCCCCCGTCACGAATTACAGTAAACCTTTCGCCTGCCGATATAAAAAAGGAAGGTCCGATTTATGACCTGCCGATATTAATTGCGTTGCTCATTGCTTCAGGTCAGCTTAGCTGTGATATCAGCAGCAGTGCGTTCATCGGTGAGCTTTCCCTCAGCGGAAAAGTACGCAAGGTCAACGGTACATTACCTATGGTAATTAAGGCAAAAGAACTAGGCTTCAAGGAAATATACATTCCCAGCGCAAACGCAAGTGAAGGCTGTGTTGTTGAAGGGATTGAGGTGTATGCTGTCAACAGTGTTTCACAGCTTTGTGACCACCTCGCAGGCAGAAAGAAAATGAAAACAATTGACAAAGATTTTTACGGTGTATATGAAACACCTCTTGAGTTTCTGCCTGACTTTTCAGAGGTCAAAGGGCAGTATCAGGTGAAGCGTGCTTTAGAAATTGCAGCGGCAGGCGGACACAATGTCCTGATGATCGGCCCTCCCGGCTCGGGAAAAAGTATGCTTGCAAAAAGACTCCCCTCAATTTTGCCCGATATGACATTTGAAGAAAGTCTCGATGTTACAAAAATTTATTCAGTTGCAGGTGAACTGCAGGATTCCGTTTCCCTCATCAAATCAAGACCCTACAGAGCACCGCATCACACAATTTCAACCGCAGGTCTTTCGGGAGGCGGAAGAATTCCCCGCCCCGGTGAAATAAGTATGGCTCATCACGGCGTACTTTTTCTTGACGAATTGCCCGAATTTTCAAGACTTTCAATGGAAGCTCTGAGACAGCCAATTGAAGACGGAAAAATAACGATTTCAAGAGTTTCTGGTACACTGACTTATCCCTGTGAGGTTATGCTTGTGTGCGCAATGAATCCCTGTCCCTGCGGATATTACGGACATCCGACCAAGCCCTGCACCTGCACCAAAGGAACTCCGTCAAAATATCTTTCAAAGGTCAGCGGTCCCGTTCTTGACAGGCTTGATATTCACATTGAGGTGCCTCAGGTTGAATTTTCAAAGCTCTCCGCTGACGAAAAAGGTGAAAGCTCAGCAGAAATCAAAAAGAGAGTCAATGCCGCCCGAGCCATTCAGAACGAAAGATTCAAGGACAGCAGTGTGACCTGCAACGCTAAAATGACCCCATCTCTTACAAGAGAGCACTGTAAGCTTGATGAAGCAAGTCTGAAAATGCTAGAAACCTGCTTTGAATCTCTTGGTCTTTCAGCCAGAGCATATGATAAAATTCTCAGAATTGCAAGAACAATTGCAGACCTTGACGCCAGCGAGAACATTCAGCTTGAGCATATCACAGAAGCAATACAATACAGATCCCTTGACAGAAAGTTCTGGGGCAATTAATTCAAAAAAGGAGATATCGGCATACACCGACATCTCCTTTTTTATTCACTGTTTTCTTAGCTGAGAACAGGCAGCAATGCAACTGAAAGTGCAATCATATACTGACCTGCATAGTATGTAAAGTGATTAAGAACAAAGTTTGTAGGATTATTTTTCTTAGGCTCACCGAAATAAATCCAGGAAAGAACAATATCAGAAAGAAGGAAGAGAACCGCACCGATAACGCAAACGATGAAAGCAATCATCTTAGTTCTTAAAGCACACATAAATGCTGTACCGGTCATTGTACCGATAACAAGGCAATATGCTATAACAATGGGCTTAAACTTACCGTAATCAAGCTTGCTGGGTTTCTCAAGAATAACGTTGACAACTGTAATAAGAACACCGATAAGGGCAGCATATACAAAGTCCATCATTTCAAGCTGAGCAATCTTGCCCATTGCACCGATATAGAAGAAATGTCCGATACCGAATACTGTGAAGCCTGAAACAAGGTATTTATGGTCATCAGCGGGATATACCCACTTCTGATCAAGGAAAATATCACCGAGCAAGCCAAAGATATTACCAAGAAGAATGATAATAGCATACTGATATTTAAGAACTGAAGGATTCACAAAAACGCCGACTGCAGTTGTGAAAATGAAGAACATACTCACTGCAGTTTTTATGAAGACACCTTCAACAGATCTTTTCTTACTGCATTTAACGCAGAAGGCAATAAAACAAAGGAAACCGAGAAGGGTTGTAATATAGGGTAATAAACTTGTCATATCAAAATTTCCTCCAAAGATTATTCTTCAATAATAATTCCTCTTTCAGCTCTGAGAACTGCAAGCTCCTCAAATACTTTCTGCTTCTTTTCACCGGTAAGGTCATAGAAGAATAAGGGAATTGCACAAAGAAGAAGGCTGATACCGGGAACGATAGTTACAAGTGAGAACATTGCAAAGTTCTGTGAAGATGTAAGGCTGTTAATAGCTTCAACAACTTCAGCGCCGCTACCGACATTAAGATTTTTAACATCAATGTTAACAATCATATACATAAGAATAATTGCAACTGTTGCAAAGGCATTACCGATTTTATTAACAAAGGACTGGCAAGCTGAGCCGAGACCTGTGTTTCTGAAGCCAGTCTTCCATTCCATAAAGTCAAGACAGTCACAAACCATTGCAAAGGATACATTGTTGATAACGCCGAGAGGAATACTTGAAATAAGCATAAAGGGAATGCAAAGAAGAAGATTCTTAGTAGTCCAGCCGATAGTGAGAGTAAATATGCTTGCTACAAAGCCTACAAGACAAGATACAATCATAATCTGCTTATATTCATATTTTTTATAAAGCTTGGGAAGGAAGAGCATTGCGCCGAACATACCTACAGCTGCGCAAATCTGAATTACTGTTGCAACACTTGAAATGTTCTTTGTGATGTCACCCTCAGTAAGAGGCTTAGCACCGATATAGAAGCCAGAATAACGGGCAACATGAGGAGCTGCAGCCTGAAGCATATATCTGCCGAAGGAAAGCATGCCGGAAATAACTACAAGAACAAGAGGCTTGCAGGAGAAAATTCTTTTAATTGTTGAGGGCTCTCCGGGTGCTCTCTTTGTAGCATTGGGAAGAGTGATTCTTTCCTTTGTTTTAAAGGATGAAAGGCTGAATAAAGGCATACCGATAACAGCCATTGTAATTGCCATAATTGCATACTTGAGAATGTTGGCTTTTTCAAGAGCCATATCCTTGGGAAGAACAAAGCCTACAATAATAGGAAGAGCAACTGTAACGGCGGAACCGATACCACCGACTGTCTTAGCATAAGAAATGAAGGTTCCTCTTTCCTTGGGGTTGGGAGTCATAACATTGGGAAGACTCCAGAAGGGAACGTCACTGACGGTATAAATCATACCCCAGGCAACATAAACAACAGCAGTGAAAACGTAAAGCCACACTGACTGATCATGAGTATTAAAGCCGGGATTTACAAACATTAAGATTGTAAGAATTGCAATGGGAGCAGCAGTAATCACAGCATAAGGTCTCATTCTGCCGAATTTAGTTGATTTTCTGTCAACAATCATACCCATGATAGGATCGTTGATAGCATCCCACACACGTGCAAGAAGCATAAGAAGAATAACAAACATCGGGCTGAGATAAAGTACACTCATATAGTAGTCTGTAATGTAGCTGGACATACAGCTATATACAAGACCCTGTCCGAGAGCAGCCACAGCGTATGTAGTTACCTCCTTTTTAGGTACATATCTTTTTTCGTCCATTTAATCACCTCATAATAAATTTTTACTATTATATCATATTTAATAAATATTTCCAACATTTATTGCAAATTACTAAATTTTAAGTGTAGAAAAAAATTGTTTCTTTTTGTGCCTTTTGCTGAAAGTTGTCAATATTATTGAATTTTATAATTCTGTATTGTATTATAAAGAAAAATAAAGGAGTAGATGTAATGGAAAACAAAACAGATTATTTTTATCAGACCTTCAAATGGAAATCCGACAGCAAAACTGACAGCAAATTTATTTTCATTAAAAACAACGTAAGATTTTCAGTTCTGACCCCGAGACTTCTCAGAGTCGAATATGATAAAAACGGAATTTTCACTGATGAACCGACCCAAGCGGTAATCAACAGAAACTTTGATAAGCCCGAATTCAAGGTTATTGAAGACAACGACAGCGTCATTATTGTCACAACAAAAACTATGTTCAAATATGACACTGCAAAGCACCGTATGCTCGGTATCAGCCTCAAGGACGGCAAAACACTTAACAAATTCAATAAAAATAACCTTAAAGGTACATACAGAACTCTTGATGCAACAATCGGTGAAATCAAGCTTGGTGACGGTCTGATGTCAAGAGACGGCGTTGCAGTTTATGATGACAGCAAATCACTTATTCTCAATGAGGACGGCACAATCGGTGAAAGATTAAACAGCAAAATCGACGAGTACTATTTTGCATATAATCATGATTACAGAGGCTGTCTGAAGGATTTCTTCAGCCTCAGCGGTGAGGTGCCTCTTGTCCCCCGTTACTGTCTCGGTAACTGGTGGAGCAGATATAAGGCTTATACTCAGCAGGAGTATGTTGACCTTATGAATAAATTCGTAGAAAAAGAGATTCCCATCACAATTGCAACAATCGATATGGACTGGCACTGGGTTGATGTCAAGGACAGATTCTTCAAAAAAGATAAATCAACCATAAACACCGGTGCATACGATAACGTCTTCAGAGGAGACGGCTGGACAGGCTACAGCTGGAACACCGAGCTTTTCCCTGATTATAAAGCTTTTCTTAAATGGCTTAAGGATAAAAACTTTAAAATTACCGTGAATCTTCATCCCGCTCAGGGCGTCAGATATTTTGAAGATATGTATGAAGATTTTGCAAAAGCAATGGGCGTTGATCCTGCCTCTAAAAAGAGAATCAAGTTCGACATAACCGACCCCCGTTACATTGATGCATATTTCAATATATTACACAAGCCTTATGAGGATGAAGGTGTTGACTTCTGGTGGATTGACTGGCAGCAAGGCAAAAACTCAAAGCTTAAAAATCTTGATCCTCTCTGGGCTCTTAATCATTACCACACTCTTGCCAACGAAAAGGACAACAACAGACCTCTGATTCTTTCCCGTTACGCTGAAATCGGCTCACACAGATATCCTCTAGGCTTCTCAGGTGACACAGCTGTCAATTGGGAATGCTTGAAATTCCAGCCTTATTTCACCTCCACAGCAACAAATGTCGGCTACACCTGGTGGAGTCACGACATCGGCGGACATCATCTGTGCAGCAAGGATGACGAATTATACACAAGATGGGTCGAATACGGACTTTACAGCCCCATTATGAGACTTCATTCAACAAGCAATGAATTTATGGGAAAAGAGCCCTGGAAGCACAATTTCCAGGCAGAACAAATTGCTGTCAGAACACTCAGAGAACGCCATGCTCTCATCCCCTATCTTTATTCAATGAATTACAGAACTCATAAAAATTGCCTTGCAATCTGTGAGCCGATGTATTATGCATATCCCGAAACCGAAGAAGCATACAATGTTAGAAATCAGTATTTCTTCGGAACCGAGCTGCTAGTTGCGCCGATAACAGAAAAAATCAATTCAAAAACCTTCCTTGCTTCAACTGATGTCTGGCTTCCCGAAGGCAGATGGACCGATATTTACACCGGTTCAATCTATGAAGGCGGCAAAAAGATAAAGATGTACCGCGGTATTGAAAGCATACCCGTTCTTGCAAAGGAAGGAGCAATCATCCCTCTTTCATCCAATGACAGAGACAACAACTCAGACAATCCTAAAAATATGACTGTCAGAGTTTACAGAGGTAACAATAGCTTCGAGCTTTATGAGGACGACGGATTAACCAAAGATTATCAAAAGGGCAATTTTGCCATGACATTGTTTGAAAACAGTGAAAACGGCAATGATGTTACCTTCACAATCAATTCCGCATCAGGCAACTGCTCCACATTACCCAAGTCAAGAAAATACACACTTGTCTTTGAGGACATCCTCTCAGCAGAAGAAATCTCCGTTAAATACAACGGAAAAGAAGGCAAATTTGATGTTGTCTCCACCTCAGAGAAGATGACAATCACTCTTGAAAGCAAAAGCCCAAAAACAAACATCTGCGTTTCTCTCAATGGCATAAAAGCAAGAGCAAACAAATCCAAAAAGGAAATGGTTATTGAGCTCGTAACAAAATATCAGCTTCCTGTTGCTTTAAAGAAAGCAAAATTTGAAGCATATCTTAATGATCTTTCAGCTGATATTCCCGCAAAAGAAGAAATATTCAGAGGACCGATTCAGGAAGTTATCGAAATGGCATAACAAAAGAAAACCCCGTTACACTGTTGTGTAACGGGGTTTGATATTATATGATAATTATTTAACACACTCAAAGCAAACCCAACCACCGTCGGTGTGTCTCGCTTTAACAGTGAAACCGTACTTATTGAAAGCATCAATAACATCCTGCTCTCTTGTGTCAATTATACCTGACGTAATGAATACAGCATCATCCTCCATAAACTGAGCAACGTCCTTACAGAAGAGAATGATAACGTCAGCAACGATGTTCGCAACAACAACATTGAATTTTCCATGAACCTTATCTGTGAGATTACCCTGAAGAATGTTATATTCAGGAGCCTTAAAGCCGTTTGCTTCACCGTTTTCGATTGCGGTTTTCACAGCAAGAGCATCAATGTCAACACCGGTGACCTGTTTTGCGCCAAGCAAGAGCGCCGCAAGTGAAAGAATACCGCTTCCGCAGCCGATGTCAAGAACAGTTGTTCCCTCTTCAATATATTTTTCGAGAGTTTCAAGGCAAAGTCTTGTTGTTTCATGTGTACCTGTACCAAAAGCAAGACCGGGCTCTATATTAAGAACCTTCCTGTCACCTGCATCATATTCATCCTCCCATGTGGGTCTGATGAGAATCTTTTCACCGACAGGAATCGGATGAAAATACTGCTTCCAGTTATTTTCCCAGTCTTCATTTTTGCACTGATTCAGAATAATTTCATTGGTTATACCCTCCGCAGAGTATCTTTCTGAGAGAAAAGCAACAGCTTCTGCAGGATTCTCCTCGGGAGAAATATAAACGTGTACAATTGCTTTTGATCTGTCTTTTTCAAGCAGTTCCTCATCAATAAGATCAATGTGAGCAATCTCCCATGCCTGAGCTTCAAGATCTCTGTAATCCTCAATGTAAATACCGTAAGGTACAACCATAGAAGCAATGTCCCCTGCTTTATCAACATTCTCAGCATCAACACTGATTTTTACTTCTGTCCAATCACCCATAATCAAATCTCCTTCTTTAAAATTATATATCCGTATTCCTTTATTTTAGCCTTACAGCCTTGCAGCTCACTGCCGAAAACACACTTGGCATTATGCCACTGCTCAGACAGATAATAGTCAATCGGATGATTGTTTCTGTTAATAATGACAAGTATTTCATCCTCAACATTTTTTCTGCTGAAAGCAAGACAGCCAAGCATTTCTGAAGCAACACTGAATGTTCCGTCCTTAAGACAAGAGCATTCCTTTCTAACTTTACCGAGCGCCCTGTAAAATTCAACAAGCTCTGAATTTTCTCTGCTCCATGGATAACAGAATCTGTTGAAGGGATCCTTGTAGCCCTCCATTCCTGCCTCGTCACCGTAATACAATGACGGCACACCAGGAAGAGTATATTGAATAACGGCTGCAAGCTTCAAAAAAGCAATGCCTTTTTCATATTGCTGCGCAGTGAGCTTTTTCTTACTCTGCCAAGCTCTGTCGCGGTATTCACAGCTTTCTCCGACAAGCTGAGTTATAACTCTCATTGTGTCGTGAGTACCGATGTGATTCATCAGCACATCTGTGACACACTTCGGATAATTTTCAAGTATGGTCAGAATTTTATTTGAAAAACCTTCAACCATACCGGTTCTGATGTAAGAAATAATTGCTTCAGCAAAGGGATAATTCATAACAGAATCAAGCTGCTTACCGCTGAAATATCTTCTTCTTTCACCGTAAGCAAATTTGTTTGAAGCATCCTCCCACACCTCACCGAGAATGAGTGCGTCGGGATTTTCTTTTTTTACCGCCAATCTGAACTCATCAAGGAATTTATCGGGAAGCTCATCAGCAACATCAAGTCTCCAGCCCTTCACACCGGAACGAAGCCATTTTCTTGCTACACCGTTTTCTCCGGTGATATAATCAAGAAATCCATCTGACTCCTCAACAACCTCAGGAAGAATATCAATACCCCACCAAGAATGATATTTATCGGGGTGTTTTATAAATTTATACCAGCTGTAAAATTTTGACTCTTCCGACTGATAAGCACCGACTGTATTGTATCTGCCGTACTTATTAAAATATACACTGTCATCACCTGTGTGACTGAAAACACCGTCCAGAATGACTGAAATATTTCGTTTTTCAGCCTCTCTGCAAAGGTCTTCAAGATCACTCTCCGTGCCGAGCAGCGGGTCTATTTTCATATAATCAGCCGTATCGTAACGATGATTGCTGTGGGCTTCAAAAATCGGATTAAGATAAATACAGCTTACACCAAGGGAAGCAATATAATCAAGCTTATTTTCAACTCCCTTCAGGTCTCCCTGAAAGTAATCGTTATTAAGAACTCTGCCTTCCTTTGTCGGCTTCCATTCAGGCTCATTGAATATATCATCACGCAGAATTCTGCCATCGGGTATGCTTTTCTTTTTTTTACCCGAAAAATAAAATCTGTCAGGAAAAATCTGATAAATCAGACCACCCTTGAGCCAATCGGGAGTTGAGAAGCCTTTTTCATAAACAGACAACTGCCAGTCGTGTCTGCCCATCGAAAGCTTGCCGATACAGTCTCCGTTATGTCTTACAACAGTTCTGCCCCAGGAGGTACTGTACTGAAAATGATAAAAATAAATATCAGCCTTGCCCGCAGTGTAAGCAATTGACCACCATTCTTCATTTTCTCCCTGCATACAGTACCACTTAAGAGGATGGTATTCATAATCACCGTTATCACTCTTAATTACAAGGTCAACGCCTGTACACTGAAGGTTTCTCGGCAAAATAACATTAAAATATATTAACTCACCTTCACAGACAGCTCCGAACTTGTTCTTGTGAAGATTATTTCTGGAATTAAAAGGAATATAATCCATATAACACCTCATATAGATACATATAAAACAGCTAAAGTAAAAATATAGAAAGAGCGGTGAGCAACATGTTTATTATATCTATGAAATCAGAAAAATTGATTAAAATAATCATTGCATCCCTTGTTGTTTTTGTTATGGCTATCGGCACAATTATGTCCGTTTCAAAAAGCACGGTAATGCCTGTTTTAAACGAAAACAATATTAATATGAGAGCCGTGGACGCAAGTGAAAGAGTTGCATTTTTCGCTCAGTTCGGCTGGGAGATCAACGAAGATCCCGTTGAAGTAAAAGAAATAATAATCCCCGAAGAGTTTGACGAAACCTATACAGAATATAATCTTATTCAGAAGCAGCAGAATCTGGATCTTGAAAAATATAAAGGCGCACGGGTAAAAATGTGGAGCTATGAAATTACAAATTACCCGGGGTACACCGCTTCTGACGGTCTGATACGCGGCACTCTTCTGATTTACGATGACATAGTAATCGGCGGAGATGTTTCCTGCGTTTCACTCGATGGATTTATGCACGGCTTCAATTATCCTCAACAATAAGATCTCTTATTGTTTCAAGAAGCATTATTTCAACCGTTGCTTCCATATAAAGTCCGTCTTCTCTGTATTCCTCAAAGTCAACAACGCCTTCTTTTCTGACTCTTGCCGCAATTGCTCCAAGATTGAAAGGTATGAGAAGTCTGACCTTTTTTCTTGTCGGCGGTAATTCCTTAAGAATTGCATCAAGAAGATCGGCAAAGCCTTTTTTCTGCAAAGCTGAAATCATAACAGTTTTGCCGAATGTAGGCATTGAATAAATATCACCGACAAGATCACATTTGTTCATAACTGAAATTACAGGCTTATCTTCACAGCCAAGCTCACGAAGAAGATTTTTAGTGACCTCAAGATGCTCGGCAGAATGTTCGTCTGATGCGTCACAAACATTAAGAATAACAGTTGCATCAGCGGCTTCCTCAAGAGTTGACTTGAAAGCCTCAACCAATTTATGCGGAAGTCTTCTGATAAGTCCAACAGTATCAATTAGCATAACCTGTCTTCCGTCAGGAAGTATCAGTGCACGCGATGTCGGATCAAGAGTTGCAAAAAGCTTGTTTTCAGCAAGCACTCCCGCATCAGTGAGAGCATTCATAAGTGTTGACTTACCAGCGTTTGTGTAACCGACGATTGCAACGGTCTGAACACCGTCTTTTTCACGTCTTTTGCGCATCAGAGTTCTTCTCTTTTCAAGCTCTCTGAGCTCCTCCTGAAGCTTCTGAATACGCCTTCTGATATGTCTTTTGTCACTTTCAAGCTTGGTTTCACCAGGACCTCTTGTGCCGATACCGCCGCCAAGTCTTGAAAGCTCGGTACCCTGCCCTGCAAGTCTGGGAAGCTGATATCTGAGCTGCGCAAGCTCAACCTGAAGCTTTCCCTCACTTGTTCTCGCTCTCATTGCAAATATGTCAAGAATGAGGGTTGTTCTGTCAATAACTCTCAAGCCTGTGAGTTTTTCAAGATTTCTTTGCTGAGAAGGCGAAATTTCGCTGTCACAGATCATAAGATCAACTTCCTGACTCTGTGAGAAAGCAATGATTTCAGCAAGCTTACCGACGCCGACAAAGGTTGCTTTTTCGGGCACATCCTTTTTCTGAATCACCTTGCCGACAACAACCGCACCGGCAGTGTTTGCAAGCTCTTCAAGCTCATCAATTGAAGCCTGAGCATCAAATTCACCTGTATCAACACTGACAAGCAAAGCCTTTTCCTGTTCAACTTTGTTATCATACATAAATAATTACCTCAAAAATAAAATTATCGAATAAAGGCTGAACGCAGATTATAACACAATAAGCTTCTTTTCACATTCGGTAAGATTTTCGCATCCGTCAGAAGTAACAAACACCATATCCTCAATTCTTACGCCAAATTTTCCCGGAAGGTAAATGCCCGGCTCAACTGTTACAACATGACCTTCAGCAAGAACTGCCTTGCTTGAAGGATTCAGTGAAGGCAATTCGTGAATCTCAACCCCAACACCGTGACCGAGTCCGTGACCAAAATAATCCCCATAGCCTTTGCTTTTGATTATTTCTCTTGAAACTGCATCAACATCCTTGCAGTTGACTCCTGCTTTTACGGCTTCAATGCCCGCAATCTGAGCTTCAAGGACAGTGTTGTAAACATCAGCCTGAAGAGATGAGATCTCACCCACGGCAACAGTTCTTGTCATATCTGAATGATAAAAATCAATCACAGCACCGTAATCCATTGTAATAAAATCACCGTTTTCGATAACCTTATCACCGGGTACACCGTGAGGAAGAGAGCTGTTCTTGCCGCTAACCGCAATAGTTTCAAAGGAAAGTGCGTCAGCACCGTTTTTGAGCATAAAATATTCAAGCTCTAGTGCAATTTCCTTTTCGGTCTTACCAACCTTTATGAATCTGAGAATGTGCTCAAAAGCCTTTTCGGAGATTCTCTGAGCCTTGATAATCTTGTTTACCTCATCTCTTGATTTTACCATTCTGATATCAGTAACAGCCTTATCAAGATAATCGTCGCAGCAAACCTCAGCAAAATCAAACTGCTTTCTGATATTATTATATACAGATACAGTTACTCTTTCACTTTCAAGAAGAATCTTATTGATGCCAAGCTTCTTCATAAAAGGAACAAGCTCATTCTCAATCGATTTAATCTGCAGAACCTCATCACAGGAAGTGATTTTGTTCTGAGCAGCCTCAATGTATCTTGAATCAGTGAAGAAATAGGATTTATCCATTGTTACGATAAGATATCCGTTTGTTGAATGAAAAGAAGTAAAATAACAGATGTTTTCTTCACTCATAATAAGAGCAGCTGTATTATTATCTTTAATATATTCTTTTAACTTGTTAACCAAAGCAATCTACCACCTTTTAATTTAGATAAAGTAAAAAAATCACCCAAAGCAAGTCCTTGGGTGATCTTTTTAAATTACTTGAATTTACGTTTACGAGCAGCCTCAGACTTCTTTTTTCTTGCTACTGACGGCTTTTCATAATGTTCTCTTTTACGAACTTCCTGAATGATACCATCACGTGAAGTCTGTCTCTTAAAACGTCTGAGAGCACTGTCGAGTGACTCGTTCTCTTTAACTTTTACCTGACTCATTTATATTTCCCTCCCTTACCTGTTAGCAGGGCTAAATTTCCTATTAGGATACAAAATGTATTATACAGTATCTGTCAACACTTGTCAAGAGAAATATTACAATATTGACGACATTTTTCAATCTTTTTTTATAATGATTTTATCTGACAACAATATTAACAAGTCTGCCCTTAACATAAAGCTCTTTAACAATTGTCTTTCCCTGAATTTCAGCAGCAACCTTTTCGTCGCTCTTTGCGGCAGCAATTGCATCTGCATCACCGATTCCAGCAGGAACATTAAGCTTTGCTCTTACTTTGCCGTTAACCTGAACAACGATCTCAATTTCAGAATCGACACACTTTGCTTCATCATAATCAGGCCAAGCTGTTTCTGCAAGCATTGCTGTGTTTCCGATCTTTTCATTGATTTCCTCCGTTACATGAGGAGCAAAGGGATTAAGAAGAGCAATGAAGGTTTCAAGCTCCTTCTTGGAAACTGTACCCGCATCGTAGATTTCATTGATGAGAGTCATCAGAGAAGCAATTGCAGTGTTGTACTTAAGAGTTTCAATGTCCTGAGTAACCTTTTTAATTGTCTTATGGAATGAGGTTTCAAGCTTCTTTGAATATTCATTTGAATCATTCATTATTTCCTGAAGATTCCATACTCGGTCAATGAAACGCTTGCAGCCCTTTACGCTGCTTTCAGACCAGGGAGCAGCCTTTTCATAGTCACCCATGAAGAGAATATATGTACGAAGAACGTCAGCTCCGAAAGATTCAACAACATCGTTGGGGTCAACGACATTACCCTTTGACTTTGACATTTTGTCACCGTCAGGGCCAAGGATAAGACCCTGTGCAGTTCTCTTTGCATAAGGCTCTGCATAAGGAACCTCACCGATATCATAAAGGAATTTATGCCAGAATCTTGAATAAATAAGATGACGTGTTACGTGCTCCATACCGCCGTTGTACCAGTCAACAGGGCCCCAGTATCTGAGCTTGTCCATATCGGCAAAGCGCTCATTGTTGTGAGGATCGATATATCTGAGGAAATACCATGACGAACCTGCCCACTGAGGCATTGTATCTGTTTCTCTCTTTGCAGGACTGCCGCACTTGGGACAGCTGCAGTTAACATAAGAATCAATTTTTGCAAGAGGGCTTTCGCCGTCTGAACCGGGCTCAAAATTCTCAACCTTAGGAAGCTTGAGAGGAAGTTCTGAATAAGGTACAGCTACCATACCGCACTTATCACAGTGAACAATGGGAATGGGTTCACCCCAATAACGCTGACGGTTGAATGCCCAGTCCTTCATCTTATACTGAACACCCTTCTCACCGATACCCTTTTCACCAAGGAATTCGAGCATACGTTCAATTGAAGACTTTTTATCAAGATATCCGTTGAGGAAATCTGAATTAACCATTTCACCGTCACCGGTATATGCTTCCTTTTCGATGTCTCCGCCCTTGATAACCTCAATAATGTCAACACCGAACTTCTTGGCAAATTCATAGTCTCTCTGATCGTGAGCGGGAACAGCCATAATTGCACCTGTACCATAGCCCATCATAACATAGTCAGAAATGAAAATGGGAATTTCCTTATTATTAACAGGATTAACAGCAACAAAGCCGTCGAGTTTGACACCGGTCTTTTCCTTAACAAGCTGAGTTCTTTCAAACTCAGTCTTCTTCGAGCACTCAGTTCTGTAGGCTTCAACCTCTGAGAAATTTGAAATCATATCCTTATACTGATCAAGCATAGGATGCTCCGGAGCCATAACCATAAATGTAACGCCAAAAAGAGTGTCACATCTTGTTGTATAAATTCTGAGTGTTTCCTCTGTACCCTTAACTGAGAAGTTTACAAATGCACCTGTTGACTTGCCGATCCAGTTTTCCTGCTGAAGCTTGACATTGGGAAGATAGTCAACCTCATTAAGTCCTTCAAGAAGCTTATCGGCATATTCTGTGATTCTGAGATACCAAACATCCTTTGCCTTCTGAACAATGTCACTGTGGCAGATATCACACTTACCGCCCTGTGAATCTTCATTTGAAAGAACAACCTTACAGGAGGGACAGTAGTTCACAAGAGACTTATCTCTGAAGGCAAGACCGTTTTCAAACATCTTGAGGAAAAACCACTGAGTCCACTTGTAATAACCCTCCTGAGTCGTGTCAACAACTCTGTCCCACTCAAAAGAAAAACCTACTCTCTTGAGCTGACTTGTGAATCTTTCAATGTTTGTATCTGTTACCTGACGGGGATGAATACCTGTCTTGATAGCATAGTTTTCGGTAGGAAGACCGTAAGCGTCAAAGCCAATGGGGAAAAGAACATTATATCCTTCCATTCTGCGCTTTCTTGAAACAACCTCAAGACCTGAATAAGCCTTGATGTGACCAACGTGCATACCTGCGCCGCTGGGATAAGGGAACTCAACAAGAGCATAAAACTTCTTTTTATCAGAGTTGTCCTTTGCATTGAAAACACCTGACTGCTCCCATTTGTCCTGCCATTTCTTTTCAGTATTTTTGAAATCGTAATTCAAATTTATCACTCCGTTCAATAATTTTCAAATCAATCTTCAGTTATAACATCTGAAATGTCAACAACTGATGCATCCTGCCACAGACGTTCAAGATTATAATATTCTCTGCTTTCACCGCTGAAAACATGGACAAGCACACAGCCGTAATCAAGAAGAATCCAGCCTGTTGCTCTGCCTTCAATGTGATGAGGCTCAACACCCTTGAGTCCAAGCTCATATTCAACCTCGTCAGCAAGTGCTTTAACGTGTGTGTTTGAAGTACCGGATGCTATAACAAAATAATCAGCAACAATTGAATGCTCGGTAATTTCAATGGCTTTGATGTCAATAGCCTTTTTCTTATCAAGTACCCTGACTATTTCTTTTGTGATTTCAAGTTCGTTCATCAGAATCATCCTTTCAAGCTGATAACCAGCTCATTATAATAGTCAACGCTGTCAGGATGAATAACCCTTCCTTCAGCAGAAAACTTTTTCAAAGAAAACTTCAATGCATATAAAGATGCTTCCTCAAGACTGCAATTCAAAGCAAAATCTCTCATAACATCAACATCGGGATAATTTCTTTCAGCAGAAATATAATCGGCAACATAAATTATCTTTTCAAGAAGATTCATATTGCTTTTACCCGTTGTATGATATCTGACCGCACCGAGAAGCTCTTCGTCAGTAATGTTCATTTCACAGCGAAGATAAGCCTCCCCCGCCATTGCATGCCAGAGCGCTTTGTTGTTTTCTTCAATATGGTTGAGTATTATACCACCTTTTTGAATAATTTGCAACTGTTCATTGAAATCTGTGTTTTTCATTATGTCGTGCATAAGACCGGCAAAATAAGCTCTGTCTTTGTCATAACCGTAGATTTCAGCAAGCTCAGCCGCACTGTCTGCAACTCCGAGAGAATGAATATATCTGTCATCATTAAGTTTGCTTCTGAGCAGTTTTTTATATTCAAAAAAGCTGTCTTTATATAATTCATTGCTTTTAATGTACGCATAAACCTCTGCATCCAGATATGCGCTGACATCATCACAATTAATTATTTTATTTCTTACAAAAGTTGAAGAACATTCAAAAGGCTCAACATCTGCCAGAATGTATTTTCCGTAAGGCAGATTAAGTGTATTTTCCGCGTAATAGCTCAAAGCCTCAGATTTGACAGAACCCTCTCTGGTTGCAACAGCCAGATTTACCATCGAAAGAATATCCTTATATCTGTACCATCTGTCAAAGCAAAGAAGCATATCAGATCCCATAATCAGATAAAGCTCATCATCGGGATATATTTCTTTAAGCTGACAGACAGTATCATAAGTATAGCTTTTTCCCTCTCTTGTGATTTCAAGATCACTGACGGAAAAATAATCCTCTCTGAACATTGCAAGACACATATTGTATCTGTCACGTGAGCTTACAAGATCCTTATCTGTTTTATGGGGAGGTGTGAAGGTCGGCATAATGATTACCCTGTCAAGACCAACAGCTTCTTTAACATCAAGAACCAGCTTTTTATGTCCGAGATGAGGAGGATTAAAGGTACCTCCGAAAATACCGATTTTCATTATTTTGAGCCCTTCTTTGAAACTCTGAAGGCGGCTTTTTTGTTTTCTTTCTTAGCTGCAAGAAGCTTTTCCTTGCGGATTTTGGCAGCCTTTTTCTTATTCTTTTCTTTCTGAATTGCTTTCTCCTTAAGCTCAGGACTTTCTCTGTAAAGAACAATTACACCGCCGATAACCTGAATAACCTCTGCACCTGTTGCAGCTGCAAGCTCATCCGCAGTCTGTCTGGGAGTAATGGGAGAAGATTCCAGCAGAACCTTAACCTTTATAAGCTCTCGTGCTCTGAGAGCATCATCTGTCTGCTTAATGAGAGCATCTGACATTCCACCCTTGCCAACCTGAAAAAGAGGCTCAAGATGGTTTGCCTGCGCTCTGAAGGCAGCTCTTTCTTTACCTGTCATACAAGTTCTCCTTTATCGTTAATAATTTTCTCTAATTCTGTTTTAAGCTTTTTAAGAGCATTTCCTCTGTGGCTTACCGCATCCTTCTCTGTATCTGTAAACTGAGCAAAGCTCTTATCTCCGACCATAAATACCGGATCATATCCGAAGCCGTTGTCTCCGATTTTTTCATATCCGATAAAACCTTCGCAGGAGCCCTCGACAGCCATACTTCTGCCATCAGGAAAAGACACGGAGATACAGCACATAAATCTTGCAGTTCTGTCACATTCCGACACACCGTCAAGATTTTCAAGAAGCTTGACAATGTTTGCCTCATCGTCACCGTGCTCCCCTGCATATCTTGCAGAATAAACACCGGGAGCTCCGCCAAGTGCATCAACAACAAGACCGCTGTCATCAGCAATACATGGCATACCGCTTTCACGGCATCCGCTTTCAGATTTAAGCAGAGCATTTTCAGCAAAGGTTGTGCCTGTTTCTTCAACATCGCTCAATGAGATTCCGAGCATTGTGTCGGTAACAACGCTGATGCCGAGAGGCTGAAGAATTCTTTGCATTTCAGCAAGCTTCTTCTTGTTATGTGTGGCAATAATAAAATCCATCTTATTATTCCTCCTCATCACCGTGAGTGACAGAGGTATCCTCAAACAGAGCCGTTGCAAAAACCTTAGGATTAAAGGGCTGGAGATCATCAATCTGCTCACCGACACCGATAAACTTAACAGGAAGCTTAAGCTCATTTTTGATTGTAAGAACAACACCGCCTCTTGCAGTACCGTCAAGCTTGGTAAGCGCAATGCCGGTAAGCTCAGCTACATTCATAAACTCTTTTGCCTGATTTACCGCATTCTGCCCCGTTGTTGCATCAAGAACAAGCAGGATTTCACGGTCGGCATAAGGAAGCTCTTTTTCAACAACTCTGTAAATCTTTGCAAGCTCATCCATAAGATTCTTTTTGTTGTGAAGTCGTCCTGCGGTGTCACAGATAATAATATCACAGTCACGGGAAAGACCTGCATTGATTGTGTCAAAAACAACAGCAGCAGGATCTGCGCCTTCCTTATGCTTAACAATATCAACACCGGCACGGTCAGCCCATACCTCAAGCTGCTCAATTGCAGCAGCACGGAAGGTATCGGCAGCACCGAGAATTACCTTCTTGCCTTCCCTTTTGTACTTGGCAGCAAGCTTACCGATTGTTGTTGTTTTACCCACACCGTTGACACCGATGACAAGAATAATTGAAGGAATGGTAATAAGACCCATATCCTCACCGCCGTCAAGCATATCAGCAATAATGTCGGAAATTATCATTTTTGCGTGCTTGGGATTACGCACTTCATTTTTTCTAACGCGTACTCTTAGCTCAGAAACGATATCCGTTGCGGTTTTCATACCGACATCGCCCATAATCAGAGCTTCTTCAAGATCGTCAAACAAATCATCTGTAATTTCCTCGTATGCACCGAGAACATCTTCAATTCTGTTGTTCATACCGTCTCTGGTCTTTTTAAGACCGAAGCCGAACTTTTTAAAAATACCCATTTAAAATCCTCCTGTCTGTTTATTCGGAAACACCAAGCTGTTTAACAAGCTCTGCGGTTTTAAGCTCAAGAAGCTTTGAAACGCCCTGCTCCTGCATTGTAATGCCGTAAAGCATATCAGCTTCCTCCATTGTACCGCGTCTGTGGGTAATAAGAATAAACTGTGTATTTTTTGTCATTCTTCTGACATACTGAGCATATCTTGATACATTAACATCATCAAGAGCTGCTTCAACCTCATCAAAAATACAGAAAGGTGCAGGATTAACCTTCATGATTGCAAACAGCAAAGCAATTGCTGAAAGGCCTTTTTCACCGCCCGAAAGAGAATCAAGTCTCTTGACATTCTTTCCGGGAGGCTGAAGCTTGATATCAATGGAGCTTTCAAGAACATCGGCAGGATCCTCAAGAATAAGCTCAGCCTTACCTCCGCCGAAAAGCTCTCTGAAGGTTTCATCAAAGTTACTGTTGATTTTAGCAAACTGCTCTCTGAACTGCTGTGACATTTTGTCAGTCAGCTCAGCAATAAGTCTGATAAGCTCTTTCTTGGATTTTTCAACATCACCAACCTGAGTTGATAAAAATCCATAACGCTCCTTAACTTCCTTATACTCTTCAATTGCACCGACATTAACCGAGCCGAGTGCTCTGATAGAGCCTTTGATTTCATGAAGTCTTTTCTGTGCGCCTCTGGGGTCCTCGGGTCTTTCGGCTACATTCTCTGCCTCTCGTCTTGTCAGCTGGTATTCATCATAAAGCTTGCTGACTGTTTCTTCATATTCCTTGTGCATTGTTGCCTTTCTTTCTTCAAGTCGGGCAAGCTCACCACTGATTTTTTCTCGTTCAGAGGCTTTATTTCTTTCAAGAATACGAAGATTTGCAGATTTTTCTTCACTTTCACTGCGCTTTTTGTTAAGATCTGAAATCTCCTGCTTATGCATTGCAGTCAGATTATGAAGCTCGTCGACAAATTTCTTGAGATCTTCAATTTCTTTTTCCGTCTCAATATTTTTGAGTCTGAGTCTTTCGATTTCATTATCAAGCTCTTTATCCTTATCCTCATGGTCAATAAGTCTGGCTTTGAGGTAATTCAAAGCCTGGACCCTTGCCGAAAGGTCTCTTTCGGCACCGTGAATGTCAAGATTAAGTCTGGATATATTCGCTGAAATCTCTTCACGCTTTGCAACAAGGTCATGACTCTTCACGCCGAGAGCCTCGAGCTGCTGTTCTTTATCAGAGATTTCCTTGTTAAGTAAATCAATATTTTTCTGTGCCTCATCACACTCGTTTTTAAGAGCAAGAATTCTTTCATCGGCACTGTTCTTTTCATCAACAAGCTCATCAACAGCTGACTTTGCTGTCAGATACTGCTCATTAATAAGATTAAAGCTGCCCTGCAATCTGATATGCTCTTCATTTGCACCTGCCAGACTGAGCTTTTCAGTTTCAAGCTCACGACTGAGGTCGGCAAGCTCCTTTTCAGCCTTTTCAAACTCGTTACGAAGATTTTCCGTATCTTTTTTCAGGGATGCCTCTTTTTCTCTCAGCTTTTCAATTTCATTACCTCGTGAAAGAATGCCGGCATTTCTGCTCGCAGAACCGCCTGTCATTGAACCGCCGGTATTAATAATCTGACCGTCCAGAGTAACAATTTTGAATCTGTGCTTATATTTTTTACCGATTGCAATTGCGCTTGTAAGGTCTTCTGCAATAACAGTTTTGCCGATGAGTGAAATGATAATTTCATAATACTTTTCATCAAAGTCAATGAGATTAACCGCCTCATCAACATAACCGTAGCAATCATCAAGACCTTCTTCTTCTAAAGTCTTTCCCTTTACTGAAGAAATCGGCTGGAAGGTTGCTCGGCCTGCGTTTGTTGCCTTGAGAAGCTTGATGGCTTCCTTTGCATCATTTTCGGTATCGGTGACAATATTCTGAATTGAATTTCCGAAAGCAGTTTCAATTGCAACAGCAAACTCCTGCTTAACATTTATAAGCTGTGAAATTGTTCCGTGAATACCCTTAAGGGCACCCCGGTTGCTCTCTTTAATAACCTTTTTAACTGCGCCTGAATAGCCTTCCATATTCTTTTCAAGCTCGTCAAGCATCTTTATTTTTGATGTAGTGCGCTGTAAATCAAAAGTTTTTTCATCAAGCTCAATTTTAATGCTCGATGATTTGTTATCCTTATTTCTGACTCTGATTGTGTATCCCTCAACGGAATTTGTCAGCTCCTTGATTTCATTTTCACAGGCCTTTACCGCATTTTCAGCAGTTGTCTTGTCAGAAATCAGAGAATCAATAACCTCTTGTCTCTGTGAAATAAGCTGATCAATGATTTCAAGTCTGCTTTGAATTTCATTCATTGAGGACTGGGCGGTGGAAACATTGACTCTTCCGTCTGCAAGCTCTCTTGTCAGATCAGCAATCGACTGAGTGATTTTATCACTTTCATCCTTGATAAGTCCTGTGTCACTCTGCATCTGCTCAAGCTTTTCTCTGACTTTTTCAAGCTCAGCCTTTTTCTCGTCTCGGATTTCCTTAATTTGAGAAATCAGCTTTTCCTCTGCGTCGATTTCTTTGTAAATCTGACTCTGACTGTTACCTGAATCGGATTTATCTTTTGTGATACGGTTAATGGTATCGTTATTATGCTCGATTGAGCTGAGAAGAACAGCCTGTTCACTGCTTGCATTTGCAGATTTTTCTTCAATGAGAGAAATCTCCTGACGAATTTCGTCAATCTTTATATTAATGTTCTGACCATCGGAAATGCAGCCTTCAATCATTGCCTCGATATTGGAAAGCTCCTGCTCAGCATTGTTATAATGATTTGTTGCAATTGTTATATTATCTTCCTGCTTACGAAGATTTTCACGCAGTCTGTCGATATTATAAAGCCATAAGCCGACTTCAATTTCTTTTTTCTCAGCAGCCAGAACAAGAAATCTTTCTGCTTTTTCACTTTGGGTTCTGAGAGGAACAATTCTGCCCTCAAGCTCAGAAAGAATATCTCTCAGACGAACAAGGTTATCCTCTGTCTGTCCAAGCTTTTTCAGTGAGTCGTTTCTTTTATATCTGTAAGATGAAATTCCAGCAGCCTCTTCAAGCATTTCACGGCATTCTTTACCTTTACCGCTGACCATGTCAGCAATTTTACCCTGGCTGACCATTGAATAACCATCTCTTCCGAGACCTGTATCCATAAACAGCTCATGGACATCCTTTAAACGGACACCCTGTCCGTTGATTTTGTATTCACTTTCACCGGAGCGGTAATATCTTCTTGTAACAGAAACCTCATCAGTGTCAACACCCTTGATGCTTCTGTCCTTGTTATCAAGGCGCAGAGTTACCTGAGCAAAGCCGTGAGCCTTTCTGATTTTTGTACCGTCAAAAACAACATCCTCCATCTTTGAACCACGCAAAGATTTGCTCGACTGTTCACCGAGCACCCATCTTACAGCATCTGATATATTACTTTTACCGCTGCCGTTCGGACCGACAACAGCCGTAATACCCTTACCGAAATTCAAAACAGTTTTTTCGGGAAAGGATTTGAAGCCTTGCATTTCAAGGGATGTTAAAATCATTCCGCTAACCTCACACTTACTTGGTATTTTGTATAATCGTTATTCTGAACAACACGGGCCTTGATGCCCATTTCATTTAATCTGTTAATGTTTGTCTTTTTCTGACCTGTTGCCATTGAAACATATTTGCTTCCGACAACAATATTAATATTCCCTTCAGAAATATTTCTTTCTTTAAGGGCTTTAAGAATCTTTGTAAAATATATTTCTGATTCACAAAGATCTCTGAACGCCGGATGATATGCACCGGCAACATATCCGGACTCAACATTTCCGCCCGAATGAAGTCCGACTCTGATTACTCTGATATTATTTTCTTCGAACATCAGCATAATTCTGCTGCAAAGAGTAACAGCCTCGGAAAGAGTCTGCGATTTATATTCGCCCTTTTCATAAAGCTCAAAAAGATGTGTTCCCTCAAGAACAACAGTAGGATAAACTCTTGCCGTGTCAGGCCTAAGAGCAATAAGCTTTTCTGCACTTTCAATGCAGCTTTCATCGTCGTCGCCATAAAGACCTGTCATCAGCTGAACACCAAGCTCAAATCCGTAATTTTTTATAAGCTGAGCCGCTTTGACAATATCTTCACAGCTGTGTCCCCTTCTGTTTAGCCTGAGAACATCATCATTCATACTCTGACATCCAAGTTCAATAGAGGTTACTGAGTATTTTAAAAGAATATCAAGTATTTCCTCATTGATATAATCAGGACGTGTAGAAATCCTTATTCCCTTAAAAAGACCCTTATCAACGTAAAGTTTTGCTCTTTCAAGAAGACTGAGCATATATTCTCTTTCAATGCCCGTAAAGCTTCCGCCAAAGAAAGCAATTTCGCCCTCATTATGATCAGCATTTCTGATTGCTATGCTGACAGCAGTGTCGATTTCATCGACGGTAAGCTTGTTGCATTTTCCTGAAATTGTTTTCTGATTACAAAAACTGCAACGGTGCGGACATCCTTCATCGGGAA
>JAZOWF010000101.1:0-14102 GCA_045659065.1 Acutalibacteraceae bacterium | reverse complement strand
CCTGCACCAAGAGATGCAATAGCATTACCGATAACATCAATAACACCCGCATTCTTGGTTCCACCGATAACAACAAAAAGACCTGTAAGAAGAACAATTGTGTAATAGTCAAATTCCTTAATGACATATATAAAAATTTCCTTGATCTTTTTTATAAACAGCTCACGATTTACACCCACAAGGAAAAAGGCAATGCAGATAATACCGTTGGTGATGTCAGGCTTATAGAACTGACCCTCGGCAGCTGCATCCTTATAAGGAATGAAGGAAACAAGAATGAGAGCAAGAACCGTACCCACAAGAAGCACCGTGGGGAACTTGTCTTCAACCTTTGTTCTGCCGTCAAAGGAAATCTTGTCCTTATCCTTGCGGAACATAGCAAGAATAATCAGTGCACTGACAACGGCACCGGCCTGAACAACCCAGAACATACCCACATGGCCGTCATGGACAAAGAAATCTGAGAAGTCAAGGTTTGCAGCCTTCGCAAGAAGAATTGAGGTTGTGTCACCAACAAGAGTTGCCGCGCCCTGAAGGTTTGAAGAAACGGCAATGCAGATAATTGCGGGAACGGGAGAAATCTTCAGCTTTTTGCAGAAGGCAAGTGCAACGGGAGCAATCATGAGCACTGTTGCAACATTGTCAACAAAGGCGGAAACGATACCTGCAAAAAGTGAAAGAGAAACAATAACCCATTTCATATTAGGCATTTTTGAAATAAGCACGTCAGACATAAGCTGAGGCATTTTTGATTCGATGAACAGGTAAACAGTTCCCATTGTACCTGCAATCATCATAATAACATTCCAGTCAATTTCCGAAAGGGCTGCAGCAAACGAATAGCTGTATGCCCCTGAGGAAAGCTGAAAGAAGCCTTCACCGAAAAGGGAAGGATTTACCGTGGAAACAACACCCAGTGCAACAAAGATAAGGGCTGAAGCAACGGTAACGTGCGGTCTGATTTTCTGAAAAGAAAGCATCAGAATGTAGGTCATTGAAAAAATAACCAGTGCTGTGATTGTGATCGGACTCATTTTAAAACTCCTTTAATAAATATTAAGTCTGCACAAAAAAAATTCTGCCTACAACAACGCTCCGATCATTAAGCGTAATTCCAGGCAGATTTTGTCAATATATAGCTCACCCGTAAAAAAACAGAACAAGCTTGCAATTCTTAAATAGAACAAAATATTGTTCTATGACAGACTCCACCACTTATGAATTGCAGAGCCATTATAAGTCAAAATAAACTAAAAGTCAACAGATTTTTTCTTCAAAAGCAACCTAATTTTTTTACTCAAAAATGTAAAAAAGGGCGCAGGCGATGCACCCTTTTATAATTTCCTTTTAAGGCTTTTCAGATAAAGCTTTTTTTCCTGAGAAATTCTCAGACTTTCACAGCTTTTCTGAATTGTCTTGTTATGCACCCACAAGGGTAGCCTGTTATTCTGAAGATATCCGACGGTGCTTTCATACTGCTTTGCAAGAGCTGTTGCAAAATACCAGGCAATCATCATATTGACATAATACTCATTGCTTCTGATTTCCGCCACCCTTTGCAGCTGCTGTACCGAAAAGCTATCATCAAGAAAAAAGCTCAGCAGAAGACCGATACCGTATCGGATTTTATAAGTCTCACCGCTTTCAAGAAGCTCATCAACAAACCCAAGAAGCTCAGTAAGATTTTTTCTCAGCACCTTAGGTCTGAGCATATCACAGGTTGCCCAGTTATCAATAAAGGGAAGAAAAGCCCGAAGCATTCCCATGCATTCACCGAAATCTCTGCTCTGCATAATTAAAAGCGCGTGCAGATTATCTTCCTCATAATAAGCGTGGGGCAAATCCGAAAGAAATTCCTCCAGGTTCCCTTCTGCCCCCAGCCTTTTTGCAAGGCTTCTGAGAGCGGGTGTTCTGACACCGATGACTCTGCTTTTATCAACAGTGGGCATCAGTGCAGACTGAAAGTCTCTGTATTTTTCATCACTGAGGCTGAAAAGCTCCTGTCTTATCTGTGAAGCTGTCATTTGTTTTTCTTTCTGTAATGAGCAAGTGTGCGCCACAGACCGAAGGCTGTGATGCCCGCTGTCAGCTTCACTGCGGGAATGAATTTATACTGATATCTTTCAAGACCGTACCTTCTGATAATGGGGTTTTTGATTTTCTCATCACTGACCTCATTGAAATAAAGCACCTGAGTTGTGAAGTTTTCAACATCCTCCTCATAAAGAGTAACGGCTCTTACGCCTCTGTTGTTACCATAGGTGTAAATTGAGGGTGAGGGCACATTAACAAGCTTTATGCCCTTATAATCAGCAACAAAATCATTCACGTGGTCGTGACCGAAAAACGCTGCCACAACATCACCTGTTTCAATCCAGGAATCAAACTGACCGCCGTTGATGTCGGGAGGACAGGGTCCCTCCTTGATGTCACCGCTGATAAGATTCTCCTGTCTGAATTTATAATACTTGTCACTGTAACGGCACTGACCCTTGATGAAGCCGTGAGCAGCGGAGTCCTTCTGCTCAAAGCATTCATAAATTTCGGGAACAATGATATGCTGGAAAATCATTGTAGGTAATGCTTTTCCGTTTTTTTCGGCAAGCTCCCTTGAGCAGTCTTTGTGCCACTGATTCTGTCCCTCGGTTACTCTGCAGTAGCCCTCATGCTTGTCAAAAGAGCCTGAGTCGAGGAATCTGAGACAGAACACATCCTTTTTCTCAGCGGAATCCTTCAGAACAATGTTATAGTTACCGACTCTGCCGTCAATTATGTTTTCACATCCGACGCAGCCGGGATGGCTTTTGAAAAATGAAAAAATCTTTTCCTTGGCCTGAGTTTCGGAGACAAAATTCTGTCCGTTACAAAGTCCTTCGTGGTCGTGATTTCCCAGAACAACAGCAAAGGGAATTCCGTCAATAAGCTCAACAAGCTCATCAACGCTTCTTTTGATTGTAAAGCTGTTTGCTCCCACAAAATTACCCGCTGTGTTGTCACCGAGAAAAACCACAAGCTGAGGCTTTGTCTGTGCAACGGCTTTTTTCACAAAGCTTTTCATCTGCTCGGGGATTACTGCGGGAGCGTGGAAGTCAGAAACAATAAGAATCTGAAATCTTCCGTTGACAAAATTCATTGTATCAATCATCCTTTTTCTCCTTTTTTCGAGGGATAAACCTTTTGAATTTTTCTAAAAATTTCTCAAGCTGCTCAAACTCCTTTTCAGCCTGAGCCGCATCCTTTTCGAGATTTTCCTCCAGGTTATAATAAAGCATATCACAGCCGCAATGGGGGCAGGTGCTTTTTATATAAAATCTGCTGATTTTTTCTGAGCATTTCGGGCATCTGTTATCCATCACATTGAGCCTCCTCTTGCAAGAATTTCTCTTTTTTCTTTGATCTCTCTCTGAATCTGTTCAAGCTTTTCTCCCTCAAGATCATAGAACTTATAAGGAATGAGAGAAAGCAGACCGAGAGTTGTGGGAATGACGGTGATAAGCGCCCAGAGCCAGAATTTCGTGTTAATGGGAGAGCTTTCGGAAACTATATACATTTCCTTAAGCTCATCTCTGACAAGACCGACACGGGGAATAAGGAAGGTACCGATGGCAGTTGCAAGAGTGCCTGTGAGCTTACCCAGGAAGGTCAGCACTGAGAAAGCCATACCTTCGTTGCGTGTGCCTGTTTTCCATTCCATATAGTCAACGGTTTCACTGATCATCTTTGTGGGAATAACAGCCTTGATTGAGCCGTTGATTGAAGAGGAAATGCCGTGAAGCATCATCAAAGGAACAATAACCGTTGTGTTGGTGTAATGCTTGCAGCCGAGAGCAAACACAATTGCAGTCACAATTGCATGCATAAAGGAAACTCTGACAACAATCTGTCTTGAGGTCCATCTCTTTTCAAGCTTTGTCATAATGGGATAGGTTGCCCAGCCCATAATTGTGCCGGGAAGACCTGCAAGAAGAGAAAGGCTGTTGATACCCAGTGAAAGATTATAAAAATGCACTGAGAAGGTGCCTCCCACACCCTCAAGTGTGGAAATAAGATTTGAAAGCATAATAAGTGAAAGAGGCTTGTTTTTGAACATAAACTTAAAGCTTTCAGCAAGTGAGGGCTCCTCGTTAACATAAGCAACTCTTTCCTTTGTCTTCGTACCCGCAAGAGAGAAAAGATACATTCCGAAGGTACCTGCCACAAGGCTGAGGATGAAGAACACCTGAGAAAGTGACAGAGGAATTGTACCGTTCTTTGAAAAGTCAATGCAAAGAGTGATGATAATTCCGGGAATACCGCCAATGATACCCGAAATAAGTCTTGCCGACTTGATAACTCTTGAACGGTCAAGAGGGCTCGGTGAAATTGCCGAGGAAAGTCCCCAGAAGGGAATATCACCTATTGTGTAGAAAAACTCCCACACAAAATAGGTTATGCACATATAAATGGCTTTTGTCTTATGAGTTGCTCCGGCACCTGTGAAAATCGGTCCGCCGAAAAATAGCACTGTTGTTATGCCGAGGAAAATCGGCACATAAATCAGATAAGGTCTGAGCTTTCCGTAACGGGTTTTTGTTCTGTCAACAATTGCACCCATCAAAGGGTCATTTAAGGCATCCCAGAAGGCCATAAAGGTCAGCATTGCGCTGACAACTCCTTCCTTGACGCCGAAAACTGCCGTAAGGAAATAAGAGCGCTGTGCCGTCATCATATTATAGCCGATACACTGACCGCCGTTTGCAATACCGTAAAGGAGAGTCTCCTTCACGCCCACGTATCTTTTTTCTTTTTTGTTTTGTTCTTCCATATTATCTCCTCCCCTGAAATTAATATGTATAAATGGGACTTGTCATGGCAATAAGCTGATTTTCCTTTTCGTTCAGCCTGCCGACAAGCTCAAAGACATAAAAGCTGTTTTCTTCTGTATGAAGAATTATTTTTTCGGCAAAGCAGCTTTCTTCCTTAACTGTTATGCCGTTTTTTGAAATAACTCTGATTTTCTCACATTCGAGCTTATATTCATCGGAAAAATCACCGAAGCGTTCATTGTCAATTCTGATTCTGAACTCAGTTTCACCGCAGCTGACGGTGTCACCCACCGTTTTACCCTCGTCGGTTTCAACGTAAAGCACAGGACCGAGAGAAATCTGGGTTTTACCGTTTCTGATAGCAGACTTCATCTTTTCTCCGTCAAGCTCACCCTCACAAAGAAGATAAGTGCAGGCACCCCTGAGCTTGTTACCCTCAGGTCTGTGCCAATCTCTGCCGAAGCTTGCCGCAATGTGATAACCCTGAGAAAGAAGGGACAGCCACTTTTTCTTTGCCTTTTCATTTGCGGGGTTCATCTCAGCACAGCCCTCAGACCATATTTCCATATAATTGACAAGTGAGAAATCCTGCACATTGTAATCCCAATGACCGCCTGTGCAGATGGGGGTGCCGAGCTGATAAGGATGAGCAATGCCCACAAGTCCGCCTTTTTCTCTGACCGCTTGCATTTTTTCATCAATGTTGTCAGGCACCGCATCTCTCCAGTCAACAAAATCGCTGCAGCCAAGAACAAGCATATGACCGAAATAAGTTGTCCATTCAATGCCCTTAAGCACCTTGACAAAGGGAAATGCTTCCGTTTCCTTCCAGCCTGAGGTTGTGTTGTGGTCAGTCAGACAGATGCCGCAAAGCTTTCTTTCGGCGGCTGTTTTCATCAGCTGCTCAACGGTGAAGCCTCCGTCGGAATGAAGAGTGTGACAGTGAAACTCACAAGGGAGCCATCTTTTTTCATTCATCCTGAGCACCTCCCGTTTCAACAGTTATCTGACATTCACACTCTTGGGTAACAAGGGCGTGAACGTTAAGGGTGACAGTCCAGTCTCCCTGATAAATTTCTGTCAGATTGAAGCCTCTTGATGAAAAATCCTTTGAAATGATGTGATGCTGCTTTTCATCCTGACGGTGAGCCGCACCCACATAGCCGCAAGGTGAATCAAGAGAAAGTGTGACAAGATTTTTCAGCGGAAGATATTCCTGCCATTGAGGATAAAGGGCTCTGTCACCGTGAGTGTCATTTTCAAGATTCTGCTCAATGAGAAGCCTTGCCCTCTCCCCTTCTTCAAGCTGCTTTGGGGAATAAGAATATGTTATAGCAATCTTTTCTGCTTCCTCACCGACAGTAAAGTCAAGAGGAATGTTTGTTTTTTCATCCGCAGGAGTCAGAACAACAGTTTTGCTGAGTAAGGTTTTCATTTAATCACTTCCAGGAGCCGAGATAGCTCTTATATTTTTCATAATAAGCGTCAACAAGCCTGACCGCAAGGTCATAGGAGCAGACAAGAGGATGAACGGTGAGAGCCTTGACAGCCTTTGCCTTGTCCTTTTCCATAATTGCCTGAACGGTAAGATTTTCATAATCCTTGACGGCTCTGATAAGATTCTTCTGCATTTCGGGAATATTTTCAACCCTTCTGGGATGAACGCCCTGAGCATCAACAACGCAGGTAAGCTCACACACGTCCTCGGGTCTGAGGAAGTCAAGAGCATCTCCGTTGGGCACAGACAGCACCATTTCAACACTTTTTCCCGTGTTGACAGCCTTGATAAATTCAAGAGCAACGCCGGCATATCCGCCGGTTTCGGGCTGATTGATAAATTCCTCAACAGAAACCACGGGGAACTTTTCTTCTCTGACGTGACCTGTCTCAATTGAGAAATAACTGTTTTCCCTCATTGCATAATGCTCCATAAAGCAATAGAAGGCCTTTTCGAAATCCTTGTCAATGTCAATTTCACGCATCTGTGAAAGCATATGATTGTTTATTTCGAGAATAGTTTCACCTCTTGCCTTTTCACCTGAAAGAACAGAGGAAACTGCCTTGTTACTGTAATGGTAGAAATAAAGATATTCATTGGGAAGGTAATTGTCGGAAAGCTCAATAAGCTTTCTGTCAAAATGCTTCATTTCCGTGTCCTTATAAAGTCTTTCATGATTAAGAATTTCATCGGTGCAGTCAGCGCCCTTCTTTTTGAAATCACAGAACCAGGAAAGGTGGTTAAGACCGAAGCAGGTCATTGCGAAATCTTCACATCCGAGCATATTCTTCAGCTGTCTTGCAAAGCCGCTGGGAGCATCACAAACACCGTAAACATTGTCATATCCCATTGTACGAAGAGCCTGAGTGACAAGTCCGCTGGGATTTGTGAAATTGAAAACGGGAGCATTCTTTTTTGAAAGTCTCTTTGCCCTTTCACAATAATCAAGAAGGGTATGAATTGAACGCAGTGCCATTGCAAAGCCGCCCGCGCCCGTTGTTTCCTGACCGAGAACACCAAGATTGAGAGCCGTTCTTTCATCAAAAACTCTGCCCTCGTCACCCTCGGCTCTGATTGTTGTGATGATGAAATCCGCATCTTTAAGAGCCTCATCGGCATCTGTTGTGAGTGCAAATTCAAGACCGGGATTAATGAGCTTTGAAATTTTTCCCGCAATTTTTCCGTAAATATTGAGTTTTTCTTCATTGTTGTCCATAAAGACAACGCTGTCAATGCCCGTTTCCTGAGCACCGACTGCAATTGATTTTGCAAGGAAGGGAGAACGGACTCCCCCGCCGCCGAGAACTGCAAGCTTCATAAAATTTATTCTCCTTTGTATTCTGTGACAGATGTTACAACAACATTACCTCTTGAGTCGAGCAAGGGTGTCAGCCCTGCTCCGTATCCGCTTTTGGCCATAAGGTAATTCACACCTGTTTCTTTGTCGACTATAACCTGAAATAAACCTGTAAATTCGTTACCCTGAGTCTGAGTTACAATAAATCTTTTATCCTTTTTCTTCATTTAAAATTCTCCTTTATTTGAAGCTATGACCTTGTCCTTTAACTTTACATCAGGAAAATCAAAGAAAAACCAGCCTGAGCTTTCCGCAAGATCATATTCCATAAACTGAGAATTGACCTTTTCTGCTGTTTTTTCAAGACCCGTCTCCTTTTCTCTGAAGCTTGTACTCAGATAATGGAGCCCGACGGTGTTGCCGTCTGCCCTGAAGGAATCGAGAAAGGGCTTTGCACATTTTTCCCACTTTGCCTTTGGAGCAAGGCAGTATCTGTCCTGAATCATGGCGGACTGATTTTTATTTATTTTCAAGGGCAAAGGCTTCGGCTTGTTTCTTTTCTGATCTTTCCAGACGGAAAAATCCAGACCGCCCGAGCTTTTGTCAAAGCTTCTGAAAACCTTGCACCTTCTCATCAGAACAATTTTGCCTCTGCACTGCTCAAGACAGGGAATCTCGTTTTCAAGATACCAGCTTTCACTGTCTCCCGCTATATATTTTTTATAAAGCGCAGGGAAGAAAAATCTGTTCTGAATGCCTCTGTCCTGCTTTACGGACATAATGATTGTCTCACGGGGATTTTCTCTGAGGAAATCCTTGCATTCCTTTATTACATCAGAGAAGACAATTCTTCTGCTTTTGCCTTCATCGGTATAACAGTCGGCAAGAGAATGAACAAGATAAAACTCATCACCCTTGCGGCTGAGACGGATATCAAGAAGTCTGACACCGAATTGAAGCTGCTGAGAAAGGGTTTTATTCTGACACCTTGCCATTTTTGTCAGAGAAACAAAGGCTGTCATTGTGTCGTGTGTGCCGAAAAAATTAATCTGTGACAGCTTCTTTTTCCCGTCAATAACACTCAGCCAGTTGTTGTTTTCCATTAGTCCACCGCCTTTGGCAATATATAAAAATATTATAGCATTATAAACAAACACCGTCAATATTTTTGATGTATTTAACTGCACCCCAAAAGCTATGAAATTTCCTCCCGGGAAAAAGAAAAGGAGACGCCAACGCATCTCCTTTTAAGTATTCTGATTTAAGCTCAGGCCTCTGCCCTTTCAGCCTCAGCCATAGCTCTCTTTTCCTTGAGCTGTCTTTCAACCTCAGCAACGTGTGACTGATCGTCCTTGAGGAAGAGAATTACGATAAGATAAAGAACTGAGCCGATTGCGGGACCGAGAATGAACTGATGCCAGCGGTACTTGAGGAAGCGGGGAGCCTTCTGTGCTCTGACAAGAGCTGAGCCCTCAAGCTTGTTGCCTGCCGCATCAAGAAGCTTTTCCTCAAAGCCCATCCAGCTGAGCATTGAGCCCTGGATAAACTTGGGAATAGCACCTGTAAGCTTGGAAACAAAGTTCTGCATTGAGAAGGCAATACCTTCTGTTCTTTCACCTGTCTTGAGCTCCATTTCATCAATTGAGTCGGTGATAAGTGAACGGTGGGCAATATCCTTCATGTTGGTAAGAATCTGTGATGAACCGACAACAGCCATAACCATAAGAAGAGCACCGAGATTCTTATATCTGTCATTTGCACCGATTGAGAAGGCAATAAGTCTTGTTACAATACTTGCAACCTCAGCATAAACAAGAAGCTTCTTGTTGCCGCCGAGTCTCTTGATTACGGGAACGGTGAACAGGTTTGCAATTGCGCCGGGAATACCCATAACATAGCCGTAAGCAATCTGAGCTGTACCGCCTGAAATTTCACTGCCGAAAACGTTATAGGAAACGCCTTCACTTTCAAAGAAATATTCCCAGGGAAGAGTCAGTGAAAGACACTGAACAGTTCTTGCAAGACAAATGATAATAAGGGTCTTATTATATCTGAGATTCCACAGCGTCTTTAACATTGCTCTGAACTTTTCCTTGGGGGGAATGTCATCCTGAGCCGTGGTGTCGATAACCTTTTCCTTCATACGGTAGGCAAGCATTGAAATAAGCATACCGCCGAAGCCGAAAATTGCAGCAAAGAAGAGGTAGGTCTTCTTTTCGCTCATTACGTCACCCTTTACGAACATATCCTTGAACATGGGGAAAAGACCTGCAATTGTGCCGCCGAGACCTGCGCCGATGCTTATCCACTGAGCAACTCTTCTTCGTTCATCGGAGCTTGGACTGGACAAGGCCGCCATACCCCAGATAGCAATATCCTGGAAGGAATAGAAGGTATCGAAAAGAAGATAAAGAATCAGTATGTAAAGAATTGTTTTGTTTGTGTCAAAGCCCCAGTCAACAAACATCATCGTAACAAGAATACCGATGATTGCGGGAGTCCACAGAAGGAAGGGACGAAGCTTATAGCCGGGTCTGTGCTTTCTGTGGTCCATCAGTGAGCCGATCAGAGGGTCATTGATTGCGTCCCACATGGTGCTGACACCTGTGATTATACCTGTCTTTTCAGCGGGAATGCCAAGCACGGTGTTCAGGAAAACGAACAATCGGGAAGAAACAAGGTTGTACGCCATATTCTGACCCGAAAGACCGGCAGCGTGAGAAAGCAAACGGGAATTGGCTACCTTGGTTTCGCTTTCCGTGTTGTCAAAAAGGAAAAACCTCTTCATATCATCATCCTTTCAGATTTTATAAGGCTATTATACAACGGACAAATGAAAAATGCAACAAATTATTTGATTTTATCCTATATTTTTATTAATAATAAACAAAAATTTTAAGCCGGAAAACATATCAGAAAAAGTCTCATTCTCCCCGAAAACACCCATTGCAGAAGACTTACCCCAAAAATGTATTATTATATTCCGAGCGGAAGAAAAAAGCAGAAAGAAAAACCGCAGTTACAAAAACTGCGGTTTTTAGTTGCTGTTACGCCTTTATCGTTATTCTGAAATGGAATCAAGGAGCTCCTTGACGGTAATATTGGGATTTTCAATACCTGCAAGAATAACCTTAAGGGAGTTTTTGTGGAGATCTCTGATCTGCTGCTCAGTTGAAAGCTTCACACGGTACATATAGTACATATTGATGCCCTTGTCTGATGAATCGGGCACAGTCATTGTGTAAAGGGGTGTGAAATATCTTTCAAGGTTATAGGTCTTGAAACGAAGCTTATAAGGGAAGCTGTCATCAATGGGCATGGGAATCCATGAATACATCAGTGAATTTGCACCCTGGATGGGACCGAAATTGAAGAGCTTGAGTGAAAGATCTCTTGCCTTTGTGTAAGGATAAGCAAGATGCTTATAAAGAGTTGTTCTGATTTTAACAAGCTCCTTAACAGCCTCATCAAAGGTCATTTCCTCAGCAAGCTTTGAACGGAAAATCAGAGGCTGAGCAAGACAGCCGCAGAAATTCTTTTCCTTGAGGGTTGAACGTCTGCTGCAAACAGTCATCATTGAAACGTCATCAATTCGGTAATTGACAGCTGAGCAATGAGTACGAAGACCCATAACAAAAATGCTTTCGGGTGAAATTTTGTTTTCAATGCAGTAATCAAAAATCTTCTTTGCATCCTCTGTGCCCACGTGTTCAACAATCATATCACACTTATCCTGAAGAGGATTGTAAGCCATGGGAACTCTGATGTCGGGATTCTTTTTCTTTTTGCGGTAAGCGTCAAGATATTCGTGACCGTGAACTGCTGCATAATAGGGCTCACCGTTTTTAAGGAAATATTCCTTATAGAACTTTTCGTGCTTTGCCATTTTTTCTTCATCGGCAGCAATTTTAAGCTCACCGGGGATTGACTCTTCAAAGCGGTCAAGTGCGGGAGGCATTTCCTTGCCGTGCTTAAGAGCGATATAAACTCTGAAAAGGTCAAAGTAAAAGCCGCTGATTCCCATTGCATCCATCACAAGATGGCTGAAATTTGAATAAACGCCGTTGCTTCCGTTCTTTGTTTTGAAGAAATAAATTCTGAAGGTATCTTCAACACCGATGAATTTTACAACGGTCTTTGCATCATCGTCAAAAAACTTCTGTTCCTGTTCGGGAGAATCGAAATATTTGACCTCGACCTTTCTTGAATATTCAGGAACAAAATACTGCTGAATTTTACCGTCTTTCTTGACAAATCTGTTTCTCAGGCTGTCATTTCTCTGAATCTCAATGTCAAAGGCCTTCTGAAGCAGATCAAAATCAAGCTCATTCTCAACAGAGATTGAGGTGGGAATCTGAGTCTGCTGCTTATGAATACCAAATCTGTACATAAGGTACATCGCATTCTGCGAGGGGGTTAAATCATAAAGGGTATAGCCGGTTAAATCCTTTTTCTTTTTGAACATTATTCTTTCATCTCCTTGTTATTTTTCTATATGTGAGAAGAAAAATTCTTTTCTCTCATCCGTGTTGATAACAGTGACAGGCTTAATCTGATTAAGAACTCTGCCCTGTTTTTTCAGCATCTCTCTGTATGCTGCATATGTACCTTTCTCAAGAATGAGAACATCGGGCTCGCCAAGCATATTCCAACGTCTGTATTTGAAATATTTCTCATTACTTTCGTTAAGATATTTATCAAGGGTCTTTCTGATTTCGGGAATCATATCCTTTGAAATCTCAGTTTCCGGCTCAGCAAGAAGTGTATAGCATACAACCTCTGCATTGGGGTCACCGTAGAAGCTGTAGCCCTTGAAGGAAATACCGAGCTTCTCCTGTACCTTGCCTGCAGCCCAGTCAACCATCTGAGTTGTGGTCTTTTCGTTTGCAATGTTCATTGCAAGATTGTTTCTGTAAAGGAACTGAATTCTGGGAGTCTTGTTATAGAAGCCTGTCACACGCACAACGTCTTCAATGCGGTAACGGTAAAGACCTGAGTTGTTTGTAACAACAAGCTCATAATCCTTGCCCTCTTCAATTTCACCGATTGTCAGAAGTCTTTCACAGTCGGGCTCATCAACAGGGATGAATTCAAAGAAAACTGACTTGGGAAGAAGAACACAGTCATCAACGTCAAGCTCAACGGGCATTGCCATATAGCCTTCGGCTGCGGCGTAGCCCATATTGTGAATGGGAGCATCACCGATATATCTTCTGAGCTTTTTGACATAGAACTGAAGAGTTGAGCTGACCATACCGTAGGACCAGGAGAATTTGGGCCAGATTCGGGGAGCAATGGGATCATCAAAGCCCTTTTCAAACTCCTTACGAAGCTCAGCTGCTCTTTCGGGCATGGGCTTGAATTTCTTTTCATATTTTGCACGAAGCTCTGCGGGACACTTGATGCTTGGATCAATTGTACCCTTTTCGATATCGTTACAGACCATTTCCCAGTTGCTTTCAAGATACTCAAACATAATTGTGAGAAGTGTAACAACCATTGAGCCCATATATGTGACATCACGGTTCTCAAGAGCAAAACGGAGATGGAAATAAGTTGAGTTCACTGCATCCTCGTTTTCGGGATACATAAAATCGTTGGGAGTTGTCATATAAAGCTTTGAGAAGGGCTTGAGATAAGTGAAGGGAACCTGTCCTGCACCGTTGCACATTTTGCCGTCCTCAAGCTCGTGACCTGTGAGGATAAGAGCAATTGCGCCAAGCTGCTTTTTATCAAACTTCTTTCCATTTTTCTTAAACCATTTTGCAGCGCAGGCGGGAGTTGCAACAAAGCCGACTGACTGCATATGGAAAAGGTCTCTGCCCGATTTGGGAAGAATCTTGGGTTTGCCGACTGAGCCTGATGATGAGCAGTATCTGTGGCACTTTGCAGCCATCATAAGATTGCTTTCACCGGCAATCATACGGTCAACATAATCTGCATAATCATCATAGGTTGTCAGAGGGATTTTCTTCTGAAATTCCTCAACGGAGTGAATGTTGCCAAGGCCGACCTTTTTTCCGTATTCGGTATCCTTATTTTTTCTGATGATGTCCATAAGGAGCTTTTCCTGAGTTTCAACAGGAATCTGTGAAACGCGGTCAAGACTCTTGAAGACAATATTTCCGAGCTTTACACCAATTTCTGAAATTGCCATTTTTAACCTCTCCTTTTTCGCTGAAAACGAATTATATCCACTAGGCATTTATTGATAAATTATATCATTCAAATACAGATTTGTCAATCGAACCATCGTTTTCATTTAACAATAAAGTTGTTGCATCTCTGTATAGAAAAAATGAACAAAAATTATATATCCTTTGTTATACAGTTCAAATGCCTTCACGAAAAAAACAGCCCCGTTTCGCCGACGCCACATAAGGAAGTATTTGTTTCTCGAACAAAATTCCCTGTATTTTTGCCAAAAGCCTCGCAAGGCGACAGCCTTGCTGCATTTTATGGCTTCAATACAAGAAATTTTTAGTTCTTACGAAACTGCGAA
>JAZOWF010000100.1:0-56548 GCA_045659065.1 Acutalibacteraceae bacterium | reverse complement strand
AAGACAGCGTGAAGTAAAAAGGGGTGCTGGCAAGATTTGTTTACATTTTTGCCAATGGCAAAAATAGAGGTTCTCAAACGAAAAAGGACATCCTTTCGGATGTCCTTTTTTGTTTGGAGGTACCGCCCAGATTTGAACTGGGGAATGAGAGTTTTGCAGACTCTTGCCTTACCACTTGGCCACGGTACCATTTTATAAAAATAGGAACGCATAGCGTTCCTATTTTATTTTATTGGAGCGGGTGACGAGGCTCGAACTCGCTACCTCCACCTTGGCAAGGTGGCGCTCTACCAGATGAGCTACATCCGCATATTGGTGCCTCCGGTCGGAATCGAACCAACGACACGTGGATTTTCAGTCCACTGCTCTACCAACTGAGCTACAGAGGCATAAGTTCGGCCTGTAAATAAAATTTACAGGCCGAAAAACAATGGCGACCCGGGACGGGCTCGAACCGTCGACCTCTAGCGTGACAGGCTAGCGTTCTAACCAACTGAACTACCGGGCCATTGGTGGGAACAACAGGGCTCGAACCTGTGACCCTCTGCTTGTAAGGCAGATGCTCTCCCAGCTGAGCTATGCTCCCATTTGCTACTCTTTTCAGAGCGCTTGATTATTCTAGCAAAATATTGAGCATTTGTCAATGGTTATTTTGATTTTTTTTGAACTTTTTTTATTTTTTTGTTTCAACCAAGAAAATCCCCTTGAATCAGGTGATCATCATCAAAGCTTGCGTTTGTTGTGGTTTCAATTTCATCGGGGAAAAAACCCTTGATGATATATGAAACAATGCTCTTCATTCGCTCAATGAAGGCTTTGAGTGTGCCGAGAACTACGGAAATAGGATCCATCTTTTACCCTCTTTATGTTTTTTCTTCTAATACTATAATAATATCGTCGTGTTGTCAATAATATACACAGCTTTTAAAATTTTTTTAATATTTCACGGCCTTTCGGCACGGAATACCGAAAAGCCGTTTTTTAATCAGTAAATTTCAGCAAGCTCGTAAATGAGTCTTTCTGTTGCCTCCCAGCCGATACAGGGGTCGGTGATGCTCTTTCCGTAAATCCCCTCACCGATTTTCTGTGAGCCCTCTTCAATATAGCTTTCAATCATAAGACCCTTGACAATTGAGTCAATATCCTTGTTAAGACGGCAGGAATGAAGAATCTCCTTTGCAATACGGGGCTGCTCACGGTATTTCTTGCCGGAGTTTGCGTGGTTGGTGTCAACAATGACTGCAGGGTTTTTAAGGTCGCTTCTTTCAGCATAAAGGGCTGCCAGATTTGCAAGGTCTTCATAATGATAATTTGAGAAGGACTGACCCTTGTCATTGACATAACCTCTGAGAATGGCGTGGGCAAGGTCATTGCCGCTGCTTCTGACCTCCCAGCCTCTGTAAATGAAATCGTGCTTATGCTGTGCGGCGGTGATTGAGTTCATCATAACGGAAATGTCTCCGCCCGTGGGGTTTTTCATTCCGACGGGGATGTCAATACCGCTGGCGGTGAGTCTGTGCTGCTGATTTTCAACACTTCTTGCCCCGATTGCAACATAAGAAAGCACATCTGAAAGATAACGGTAGTTTTCCGGATAAAGCATTTCGTCAGCACAGGTGAAGCCCGTTTCATTGACCGCTCTCATATGAAGCTTTCTGATTGCAACAATACCCTTGATAAGATCAGCCGCACTGTTGGGATCGGGCTGATGAAGCATACCCTTGTAACCGTCACCCGTTGTTCTGGGCTTGTTGGTATAAATTCGGGGTATGATGAAAATTTTATCCTTGACCCTTTCCTGAACGGGAACAAGTCTGTTTATGTAATCCATAACAGAATCCTCGTTATCCGCTGAGCAGGGTCCGATAACAAGAATAAGCTTTCTTGTTTTCCCCTCAAAAATATCTCTTATCTGCTGATCTCTTTCAGCCTTGATTTTCACCGCCTGCTCGGTCATAGGATATTCTTCCTTGATATCCTTGGGAATAGGCAGCTTACATACAAAATCCATACTCATTTTCAGTTACTCCTTATCAGTTTTGACTGCTTATCTGTCAAACAGCTTTCTTCTCTGTGTTGAAAGACGCATCATATCCTTGAGTCCCTCACGGTCATCATTTTCAAGCAGAGAATACATTTTTTCAAACTCCCCTTTGAACAGATCCATCTGTCTGAGCAAGGGCTCCTTGTTCATCAGGAAAAGCTCACTCCACATATTTTCATTGATGTTTGCAATTCTTGTCAGGTCGCGGAAGGAGTCTCCCGTGTATTTCTGCAGATTTTCGTTGTCATAGCAGGTCATCAGCGTTACTGCAATGCAATGGGTCAGCTGAGAAACAAAGCCTATCATTTCATCGTGAGCTTCGGGGGAAAGCTCTGTTATTTTGCCGAAGCCCAGAATTTCACCGATTCTCTTGCAGACCTCAATGCCCTCAGGGGTGTTTTTGTCTGTGGGTACAACAATATAGTTTGCGCCGTAGAAAATTCTTTCGTCGCTGTTTTCGATTCCGTAGACCTCTTTACCTGCCATAGGATGAGCGGAAACAAACTCAGTGCCCTCAGGCAGAAGAGACTGTACCCTTTCAACAACGGGGCTTTTGACACCTGTGACATCGGTGATAACAGTGCCCTTTTTTATCAGGTGTCCGTACTGCTCAACCCACTCAATAAAGGTGGTGGGATAAAGGGCAAAAATGATAATATCCGCCGAGGAAATCATCTGCTCATCAATTTCCGTTGAGCCTTTTTTAATCAGCTTGTGCTCAAGTGCATATTCGATTGTCTTTTCAGATTTTGTTATTGCTTCAACATAATAACCCTTCTCTGTCAGACCCTTGGCATAGCTGCCGCCGAGAAGACCGAGACCGACAAGAAGGAATCTTGTGTTTTTGTTAACTGTCATTTATTTCTGCCTCCAGAAAAAGAGATTGTGTTTTTTCAAAAAAGTCGGGATAGCTTTTGGCAACGGCATCCGCACCGCTGATTTCTCCGCCGTAAGCACTTGAAAGCACGGCAAGGGACATCACGACTCTGTGGTCATTGTGTCCGTCAAGGATTTCTGCGGGCTTATGAAGAGGTGCTTTTCTGATGTGTATCTCGTTTTCACCCACACTTATATCCGCACCGAACTTTGAAAGCTCCTGCATCATCACAACGCCGCGGTCGCCTTCCTTGATTTTAAGTCTTCTTGTACCCTTTAAAACACAGCCGTTAAAGTAAGCCGCCATTGTCATCAAAACGGGCGCAAGGTCGGGACAGTCGGAAATGTCAAGCTCGGGGGTCCCCGACTTAAGAAGAGGGAAATAATCAAGATAAACTCTGTCACCCTGAAGAGAATTTTCTCTGAGTCCTTCAATTGTTATTTCACCGCCAAGAGCATTGAAGGCCTCAAGAAAAGCGGCATTGGAATAATCAGCCTCAACGGTGAAATTCCCCGCCTGATAGCTCTGAGAGCCACCCACAAAAAGAGTTCTTTCGTTTTCCCATTCAACTCTGACTCCGAAAAAGCCCATTGCTTCAATTGTCATATTGATATAGCTTCGGCTTTCGACGGTGTTTGTCAGCACAATACGGCTGTCACCCTCACACAAAGAGAGGGCAAGAAGAAGTCCCGTGATAAACTGACTGCTGATATCCCCTCTTAAAATATATTCACCCGAGGAAAGAACTCCCTTTGTGAGAATTTTACCCTCAGACCTTGTAAGAAAGGCCTCACCCTTTTCATTTGTCAGCTTTTCATAGACCTCCATTGGTCTTTCCATCAGTCTGCCGTAGCCTGTGAAGGTGTGCTCATTTTCTGTAAGAAGAGCAAGAGGGATAAAAAATCTCAGGGTGCTTCCGCTTTCACGGCAGCCGAATTCTCTGCCCGAAGAAACACTCAAGGGAGAAACACCCTTTATTATCACACTGCTTTCCCTCTGCTGAATTTCAGCACCAAGCTGACTCAGGCAGCCGAGGGTTGCAAGAATATCCTCACTGTATGCAACATTTTCAATTTCACTTGTGCCCTCGCTCAGACCCGCACAGATGAGAAGCCTGTGAGCCATACTCTTTGAAGCGGGGGCTTTGATTTTCCCTCGGAGTACTGAGGGACTGATTTTCACATTCATAAATTCACCAAAAAATCTATTGCTCTGAGATAGCCGTCAGTACCGAGACCTGTGATTGTTTTTGCCGCGGCAAGTCTGATATAACTGATCTGTCGGAAGTCCTCTCTCTGCTCAAGCTTTGAGATATGCACCTCAACGGTGGTGATTCCAACAGATTTCACTGCATCAAGAAGGGCAATGCTTGTGTGGGTATAAGCACCGGGATTGATGACAATTCCATCGGTGTTGCCGTATGCCTGCTGAATACGGTCCACAAGGCAGCCCTCGTGATTGGACTGATAAAGCTCAACCTCAACGCCCTTTTCAAGACAGTAAGCTTCAATCTTTTTCACAAGGTCATCATAGGTTTCCCTTCCGTAATGGTCAGGCTCTCTGATGCCGAGCATATTGAGATTGGGTCCGTTTATAACAAGAATTTTCATTTCAAACACTCCATAATTTTTCTGACACTGTTTTCCGCAATTCCGTCAACCTCAATTTTCACATCACTGCAGGAAAGATAAATGGGATAACGCTCTGCAAAACGCTTTTCGAGAGCCTCTCTGTCCTTTGAAAGAGGTCTGTCATCGGTGGGCATAATATCCTCAAGGGGTCTGTCGAGGAAAACAATAATGCCGTTGTGTCTGAGAAGCCTTACATTTTCTTCTCTGAGCACAGCTCCTCCCCCCGTTGCAATCACTGCACCCGTGAGAGACGCAACCTCTCTTACCGCCTCTGATTCTCTGTCTCTGAAATAAGGCTCGCCCTCAGTTGCAAAGATTTCGGGAATTGCACCGTGCTTCTGAGTGATAAGCTCATCGGTGTCATAAAAGCTTCTGCCCGTTTTTTCTGCAAGAGCCTTGCCGATTGTTGACTTTCCGCTTCCGGGCATACCCACAAGGACAATGTTGAGCTTTTCATTGAAAAGCTCCGAAAAAACCTCATCGGCAACCCTTCTGACATTCATCTCTCTGCCCGTGAAGATTTCACAGGCAAGAACAGCCTGGCTGACAAGCATATAAAGTCCGCACTCAGCTTTTACTCCCCTTTCAAGAGCCTTAAGGCAAAGCCTTGTTTTAAGGGGATTATAAACCGCATCAATGACACCTGAAAGTCTTGAGAAGCCTTCAGGCTCAAGGCTGCAGCCGTCAAGGTCGGGATACATACCCAGAGGGGTTGTGTTGATAATATAATCTGCATCGGCGTGCTGAGAATAAACCTTTTCATAATCCGTGTCACCGCCTGAGCGTCCCACGGTTATAACCTCAGCCGCACCGAGAAATTCGGCAACTGCACAGGCGGTTTTTGAGGTACCGCCCGTACCGGCAACAAGAACCTTTTTATCTTTGAAATCAAAGCCCGATTTTTCAATCAGCATTTTAAGTCCGCCAAAATCGGTGTTATAGCCGAAGAGTCTGCCATCACGGTTGACAATTGTGTTCACCGCCCCGATTTTTTCCGCCGCAGGATCAATGTAATCGAGATAAGGCATAACTGTCTGCTTATAAGGGATGGTCACATTGATTGCCTGAAAATCCTTTTTTCTCATAAAGCTGTCGACCTCATCAGCCTTCAGCTCACAAAGCTCATAGGTGTAATCGGCAATTTTTTCGTGTATAAGCTTGGAAAAGCTGTGACCGAGCTTTCCGCCGATAAGTCCGTATTTCATTTTTATTTCAACCAGTCCGTTCCGAATCTTGAAAGAAGCATATCTGCAAGGGCAACTGCCGTCACAGAGTCAACAACAACTCTTGCTCTGTGAATGATTGCAGGGTCGTGTCTGCCCTGAATCACAAGCTCAGCCTCACTGCCCTTTTCAAAATCAACGGTGTTCTGTGTTTTGAAGATTGAAGGAGTGGGCTTCACGGCACAGCTGAAGACAAGAGGCATACCGTTGGTGATTCCGCCGTTGATTCCGCCGTTGTTGTTGGTTGAGGTTTCAATTCTGCCGTCTCTGATAACAAAGGGGTCATTTGCCTGAGAGCCCTTCATCTTTGCAAAGCCGAAGCCACTGCCGAATTCCACACCCTTGATGCCGGGAACGGAAAAAAGAATATGTGACAGAAGGGATTCCGCACTGTCAAACCAGGGCTCACCCACGCCCTCGGGAATACCGATGACCGCAGTTGTAAGAGTACCGCCAAGGCTGTCACCCTCTGCCCTTGCCTTTTCAATAAGAGAGAGGATTTCCTCCCTTTTTTCACTGCAGAGAACGGGCATATCAAGCTCAGAAAGAAGACTGATATCCTCACTGAGCTTTCCGAAGCTTCTGTCACTCACACCGCCGCAGCAGGAAATGTGAGTGCCGATTCTGATACCCTTTTTCTCAAGGGCCTTGATAATGATTGCACCCGCGGCAACAATCGGTGCAGTTATTCTGCCAGAAAAGTGACCGCCGCCTCTGTAATCCTGAAAGCCGTGGTATTTACACTGTGCGGTGTAATCCGCGTGAGAAGGTCTTGCAAGGGACTTTGTTTTTGAATAATCCTTGCTTTTTGTGTCGGCATTTTCAATCATAAGACAGATGGGAGTTCCCGTTGTTCTGCCTTCAAAAACACCGCTTAAAATTTTCACCTCATCCTTTTCACGTCTGGCTGTTGAAATGCTGTTGATTCCCCTTCTTTTGTCCATCTGCTGAGCAATAAAAGCTTCATCAACCTCAACACCGGGGGTCATTCCGTCAATCACACATCCGATTGCCTTGCCGTGACTTTCTCCGAACAGTGTGACTGTCAGAGAGCTGCCAAATGTATTTTTCATTTCAAATCCCTCAAATCAGCTTCATTAATTCTTCGGCAGACTGCTTTTTGAATTCAAAGCTGCCGATTTTGTTACAGATAACAGTGCTGATAAGCTCACCCTCAGATTTTTTATCGTGAGTGAGAGCCTCATAAAGTTTCTCTCTGTCTGCATCATACTCAGTGGGCAGACCGACCTTAACAAGAAGGCGGACCACTCTTTCTCTTATTTCCTCACTGCACATAGGCAGCATACCGATTGCAACACATTCACCGTGGAAAAGCTCACCCTCTGCCGCAGCCTCAATTGCGTGACCGATGGTGTGACCGAAATTGAGCACCTTACGAAGACCCTGCTCCTTTTCGTCCTGCTCAACAACATACTTTTTCACTCTCAGTGAGCGTTCGATGATTTTTTCAATATTCTTTTCAGTTTCACCCTGACTGATAATTTCAAACAGCTCAGCATCCATTGTCACGCCCACCTTGATGCTTTCGGCAAGACCGTTGAGAAGCTGTCTTCTGTCAAGGGTTGAAAGCACGTCGGGGTCGATGATGACGCCCTTGGGCTGATAAAAGGCACCGATTATATTTTTGATTTTGCCGAGATCAATGGCGGTTTTTCCTCCGATTGAGGAATCAACCTGAGAAAGAAGAGTTGTAGGTATGTTATAAAAATCAATACCTCTCATATATGTAGCGGCGGCAAAGCCTGCCATATCACCCGATACGCCTCCGCCGACGGCAATGACAGCATCCTTTCTTGTGAAGGAGTTGTCAAGCAGACACTGACAGATAAGACGGTAAGTGTCAAAGTTTTTGCTCTGCTCACCCATTGGGAAGGTGAAAACCACGCTGTTTTCAAAGCTCTCTGCAACGGCACTGACGTATTCAACAGGTACGCCCGAATCGGTAACGATGAGCACCTTTCTTTCACCTGAAATGGGGATATACTCCTTAACCCTGCCTATTGCACCTCTTTCGAGGATAATATCATAGCTTCTGCCCGAAGGACTGACTGTAATTACCATCTGATTCACCTATCCTTTAAATCTTGGAATCATTTTTATAAGTGCCGATGAGCTTGAGGTTTTCACATTTTCCCGAAAGCTCTGTGAGCATCTCTCTGCCCTGAGGACACTGAAGGTCACCTTCAATTTCAACATAAAAATAATATTTCCACATAAGACCCTTCATTGCACGGCTTTTGATGCATCTCATTGAAAATGAATGCTTTGCAATAACGTTAAGAATGTCGGCAAGTCCGCCGGCAACGTCAGGCACGGTGAAAACAATGATTGAATGGTCATTCTTTTCCGTTGAGGGTGTGCGTGAAACAACAACAAAGCGGGTTGTGTTGTCACTTTCCTCATTGACGTTTTCTCTGATAACCTTCAGAGAATAAAGCTTTGCCGTCTCTCTGCTGGCAATTGCGCCAAGGCTGACATCGTTTTTATCGGCAACAAACTGAGCCGCTCTTGCGGTGTTTTCACATTTTTCAGCCTTGTAGCCCTTGTTTCTGATGTATCTTTCACACTGGTCAAGAGCCTGCTGATGACTGATGACGGTTTTGATTGAGTCCTCAGTTGCCCCGTGAACACCGATAAGGTTGTGATGAATGTCAAGATTATAAAGTCCGTTGACATAAAGTGAGCCCGAGAAAAGAAGGTCGATAACCTGACCCACCTCACCTGCTGTGCTGTTTTCAATGGGAAGCACGGCACACTCACATTCACCCTTTTCAACTGCCTCATAGGCTGCCTTGAAATCGGGATAAGAAATTCTCTGTCCGTCGGGGAAGATTCTGCCCGCCGCAATGTGAGCAAAGGCTCCCTCAATACCGCTGTAAGCAATGTTTGCCCCCTCTAAAATGCGGTGCTGATAACGCTTTGAAATATCCATTGTGCTTTTAAGAAAAGAGATATAATATTCCCTGATGCTCTCATCGGAAATATTTTCAAGGTTTTTTCTCAGCAGAGCTTCCTCTCTTTCAGGGTCAAAAACTGCAAGACCCCTTGCTTTTTTATATTCGGCAACGTCTCTGACGGCAGCCATTCTTTTTTCAAAAAGACGGGCAATTTCTTTGTCCAACTCACCGATTGTTTCTCTTGCTTTTTTGAATTTTTCCATTGCTTTTCTTCCTTTTATTTCAGATTATATGCCTTTGCAAGTGCCTCAAAGGCAGGCAGTGAGCCTTCAATCATCTGAGTTGAAACACAGTATGAAAGTCTCACATAACCCGGGAAGCCGAAGGAATCACCGGGCACTGCAAGAATGTCAAGTGCCTTTGCCCTTTCACAGAAGGCCTCGGCTGATTTTTCGGGTGATCTGAGGAAAAGATAAAATGCACCCTGCGGCTTTGCACAAGTGAAGCCGAAGGCGGTGAGAGCACCCACAAGAAGATCTCTGTTTTTCTGATAAACGGATATATCCGCAGTCATACCGCAGCATTTTCTGACAACATACTGCATCATTGAGGGAGCACAGACATAGCCGAGGGATCTGCCCGCTCCGCAGATTGCCTTATAGACCCGATGACTGTCACAGACCTCATCAGGCACAAGAATGTAACCGATTCTCTCACCGGGAAGAGAAAGGGATTTTGAATAAGAATAACACACAAGAGTGTTGTTATAATATTTTGTAACAAAGGGTACCTTCACTCCGCCGTAAACAAGCTCTCTGTAAGGCTCATCGGAAATAAGGAAGATTTCCTTTCCGAATTCCTGCTGCTTTTTTTCAAGGATTTTGCAAAGGCCCTCAAGCTCAGCCTCACTGATAACAACACCTGAGGGATTGTTGGGAGAGTTGATGACAACTGCCTTTGTTTTCTCCGTCACAGCCCTTTCAAATGCCTCAAGGTCAAGCTGAAGGGTTTCCTCAGAGCATCTGACAATGACAGCTTTTGCTCCGGCAGACTCAATGAAAACCTTGTATTCGGGAAAAAAAGGAGCAAAAATAATGATTTCATCCTCAGGCTCGGTCAGAGCTCTGAAGCAGATTGAAAGTGAAGCGGCGGCACCGCAGGTCATATATAAATTATTTTCGGAAAAGGCTGTACCGAAGCGGCTGTTAAGGTCAAGAGCAATTGCCCTTCTTGTTTCCCCATCACCCACGGCAGAGGTATAGCCGTGCAAAACAGCGGCGGGCATTTCCTCAAGAAGACCGCTGATAACCTCTCTGACCTTTTCGGGTGCGGGCACACTGGGATTGCCGAGACTGAAGTCATAAACATTCTCCTCACCCACGGCTGCCTTTCTCATTTTACCGTATTCAAAAATTTCTCTGATTACTGAGCTTTTTGCCCCAAGGTCATACATTTTTTCCGACAGCATAACATTAACCTCTTTTGCAAATTCTTAAGATATATTGAATAATTATACCCTTTTATTCCCTTTAAGTCAATAAAACGAAGAAAAAACAAGGGCATAAAATGAATAAAAAACCGATGAAAGCCGCTTTAAGCCTTCATCGGTCTTCTTTCCGAAAGGGATTCGGAAGCCTCATCAGTTTTTCTTCATATAGCTTTTGCAGAAATGAGGAATTGCAATTGAATCAGAGCTTGTCTTTTCGTGAGTCACTTCAATCTTTGCAAGTGAGCACTTGTCGCACTCAACGTGATACTGACACTCGTTGACAGAGCATTTAACGCCTTCGTTATGCATCGAATTCACCTCCCGATGTTTCTTGCTAATATTATCGTCACAGGTGAAATGAATTATGCAAGGGTAAAATTTTAAAAAAATAACAGTCCCCGTTTTCGCCGACGCCACATAAGGAAGTATTTGTTTCTCGAACAAAATTCCCTGTATTTTTGCCAAAAGCCTCGCAAGGCGACAGCCTTGCTGCATTTTATGGCTTCAATACAAGAAATTTTTAGTTCTTACGAAACTGCGAAGCGCTTTAAAAGGCGAAATAGTGTTGCAAGAAAAGGCGAAAACCACCGATAATGCTGACGCATATCGGTGGTTTTTAACGCATTATTGTGATGCTATTTCACTTTTTAAAGAAATACTGCCTTATATGGTGTCGGCGTTAATCGGCTTTTTTATTTTGCTCAGATATTATACATGAGGCTCAACGTTGTCGGTATAGTGACCTGTATCAACAAACCATTCACCGTTTGTGTTGAGTCTTTCAGCTGACCAGGCTGCTGCAATCTGTTCGTATGAACCGCTGAAGATCTTTGCTCTTGAGAAGCCGTCTTTAGAACCGTACATACACCAGTCAGATTCCCACATACCGCTGCCGGTTGCTTTATAAGTCCAGCAGAACCAGCTGTAATTCAGCTTGTTCATGGTTGAGAAGCAGTTTTCCCATGTTGTTTCCCCGTGGGGATAGAATTCACCAACCATAAGAGGTACATTGGGATGAAGGGCAATTGTGAGAAGAAGGAAGAAATTGAAAATAAAGTCTGAGTTGTTGTAGAAGTGAACCTGATAAGAAACATTCTTCCAGCCCTTGAGGAAGGTCTTGGGAAGAGCGAAGCCTGTCCAGATAGCTTCCATTGAGATGATGTGGTCCTCGTCAACAGCTCTTACTGTGTTATAAAGACGGGTATAGATTGATTCGTTTTTGATTCTTCTTGTGAGCTCACCGCAGGAAACGTCACACATGGGCTCGTTGAGAAGATCATACATTGCAACTGCGGGGTTACCCTTGAAGCGGGTAGCAATTGCTGTCCAGAGCTCGTCTGTGAGCTCACGGTATCTTTCACCCTGCTCACTGTTTTCCATAAGCTGTGCACCCTGGAAGGCTCTGCCTGAGTGGGGGGCGTCTGACTGAGAGCCTACTGCACCGTGCATATCAAGGACAACATAGAGACCTCTTTCTCTGCATTCTTCAACAACCCAGTCAAGTCTTGAAAAATCCCATTCACCGTTTTCATCAAGGATTTTTGTGCCCTGATCGTCATAATAGAAGTTTCTGTACCAGAAGGGAACACGCACACAGTTGAAGCCCATTGCCTTGATATTGTCAAGGTCCCATTCTGTGAACCAGTTATCATAGAACATGTTGAGAAGCTCCTGTGCCTTTTCTCTTCCGAAGCGCTTTTCTAAAACATCATAGACCATTTCACCGTCATAATCTTTTCCGTAATAGGGGTCAAAGATTGCCTTCTGCTCTTCGGTGAGGTCTTCATAGAAGGTGCCCCAATAGCTTGCCTGCTGCTCAGGAGTCATTTTTGATTTGTATTCAACATCAACGCAGTCGGGGTTGAGCCAGTTTTCACGGACAAGCCATGCACCGATATTGACACCCTTGAGAACAACTGTTTCGCCTTTTCTGTTGACAAGCTTTCTTCCCTTTGTCTGAAGGAAGTCTTCGTCAGTAAGGGGTTTTACTTCCTGAACGGTTTCAGCCTCGGGCTCTGCAAAGGCAACAGCTGAGGTTGAAAACACAAGAAGAAAAGCAAGTGTGAGTGCAAGAATTCTTTTTGCAATTTTCATAATGAAATCCTCCTTGGATAGATTGTGAAAAAGTTTCCTTTTCTAAAAACAATTATACACAATGCATTCAAAAAGTCAATGAAAAAGAGAACTTTGAAAAATTCTCATAAGAACTTGCAGCGCTTTTGACGGAGCAGGCTGTTTTTCATTAAAAAATCAGAAAAAATTAAGGATTATCTATATAAAAAAGAAAAATAGGTCTAGATTTTTTTAAAAATATATGTTATTATTTTGGAGTATGGATACTTGCGGGGCAATGTAATTTTTTACGGTTGCCGCAGATTCAAAAACCTAACGGTAAAACCGTTGAAGGAGGATAAAAGTCAATGCTTAAAAAAATCAGCACAATCCCGTTCACAGACACAGCTGAACAGGCTGCAAAACTTGATGAAATTATTGCTGCCAACACAGGCGATAACAGTAATCTTATGCACGTTATGCAGCAGGCTCAGGAAATCTACGGCTATCTTCCCTTTGAAATTCAGCAGAAGATTGCTGAGGGAATGAAGGTTCCCATGGAAAAGGTATACGGTGTTGCAACATTCTATGCACAGTTTGCTCTTTCTCCCAAAGGTAAGTACGCTATTTCTGTTTGTCTCGGCACAGCCTGCTATGTTAAAGGCGCTCAGGAGCTTCTTGATGAGCTTTCAGCTCAGCTCGGAATCGGCGCTGAGGAATGCTCAGCTGACGGTAAGTTTTCACTTACAGCATGCCGCTGCATCGGTGCCTGCGGTCTTGCTCCCGTTCTGACAGTCAACGAAGACGTTTACGGCAAGATCACAGCAGCAGACATTAAGGGTATTCTTGCTAAGTATAACTGATGAGAGAGCTTTCACTGAATGTGCTTGACATTGCTCAGAATTCAATCAGAGCAGAGGCTTCACTTGTTGAAATTTTTGTTGAAGAAAGCACAGAAGAAAACAGCCTTTTGATCAGAATCAGTGACAACGGAAAGGGTATGACTCCTGAACAGGTTCAGTCTGTCAGAGATCCCTTCTTCACCACACGCACAACAAGAAAGGTCGGTATGGGAATACCCCTTTTCAGAATGGCGGCGGAGATGACGGGCGGCTCCTTTGAAATTGAAAGTGAGGTCGGAAAGGGAACAGTGACATCTGCTTTTTTCAGAACCGATCATCTTGATTTCACTCCGATTGGTGATATGGCAAGTACGGTTGTGATGCTCATAACAATGAACCTTCACATAGACTTTGTTTATAATCACAAAAGGGACGGCAAAGACTTCACCGTTGACACAAGACAGTTAAAAGAAATTCTGGGTGATGTGCCACTCAATGAGCCCGGCATAGCCGCCTGGATAAAAGATTTTATTAACGAAAACATAACACAACTTACGGAGGTGTAAACAAATGAAAACTCTTGAAGAGCTTATGGCATTAAGAGATGCAGCGAAGGCTAACCTTACAGCACGTGACGGTTCAACTGAACTTACCAGAGTTGTTGTTGGTATGGCTACTTGCGGTATCGCAGCAGGTGCAAGACCTGTTATGAATAAATTTGTTGACGAAGCAGCTAAACGTAATCTGAACAATGTTACTGTTGCTCAGACCGGCTGTATCGGTATGTGCCAGTACGAGCCTATCGCAGAGGTTCTCGTACCCGGCAAGGAAAAGGTGACTTATGTTCAGCTCACCGAAGAAAAGGTTGCAAAGATTGTTGTTGAGCATCTTGTAAACGGCAACCCTGTTGTTGAATACACAATCGGTTCAATTGCTAAATAAGGAGGAAAACTAAATGTATCGTTCCCATGTGCTCGTTTGCGGCGGTACCGGTTGTACTTCCTCAAACTCTCAGAAAATCATCGATAAGATGAATGAAGAAATCAAGGCAAAGGGTCTTGAAAAGGAAGTTCAGGTTATCCGTACAGGCTGCTTCGGACTTTGCGCCCTCGGCCCCATCATGATCGTATATCCCGAAGGCTGCTTCTATTCAGAGGTTAAGGTTGAAGACGTTCCCGAAATCGTTGAAGAGCATCTTCTCAAGGGCCGTATGGTTAAGCGTCTTCTTTATAAGGAGACAGTTACTCCCACAGAAATCAAGGGTCTTAATGACACAGCTTTCTATAAAAAGCAAAAGAGAGTTGCCCTTGCAAACTGCGGTGTTATCAATCCCGAGGATATCAATGAATACATCGCTTATGACGGTTATCAGGCTCTTGCAAAGTGTCTCACAGAGTACACTCCCGAGCAGGTAATCCAGATTGTCAAGGATTCAGGACTCAGAGGCCGTGGCGGCGGCGGATTCCCCACAGGTCTTAAGTGGAGCTTCACAGCTGCTAACAAGGCAGATCAGAAATATGTTGTATGTAATGCTGACGAAGGTGACCCCGGTGCATTCATGGACCGTTCAGTTCTTGAGGGTGACCCCCACTGCATCATTGAAGCAATGGCTATCTGCGGTTATGCAACAGGTGCAACAGAAGGCTACATTTATGTCCGTGCTGAATACCCCATTGCTGTTGCACGTCTTCAGATTGCAATCAATCAGGCTAAGGAAATGGGACTTCTCGGCAAAAACATCTTCGGCTCAGGTTTTGACTTCGATCTTTATGTCAAGCTTGGTGCAGGTGCTTTCGTTTGCGGTGAGGAAACAGCTCTTATGACATCAATTGAGGGTAACAGAGGCGAGCCCAGACCCCGTCCTCCCTATCCCGCAGTTAAGGGTCTTTTTGCTAAGCCCACAACTGAAAACAACGTTGAAACCTTTGCCAACATTCCTGCAATTATCCGTAACGGCGGTGAATGGTTTGCTTCCATGGGTACAGAAAAATCAAAGGGCACAAAGGTATTTGCTCTCGGCGGTAAGATTGCAAACACAGGTCTTGTTGAAATTCCCATGTGTACAACTCTCCGTGAAATCATTGAAGAAATCGGCGGCGGCATCCCGGGCGGCAAGAAGTTCAAGGCTGCTCAGACCGGCGGTCCTTCAGGCGGATGTATCCCCGCTCACCTTATGGATACTCCCATTGACTACGATAACCTTACAGCAATCGGCTGTATGATGGGTTCAGGCGGACTTATCGTTATGGACGAAGACAACTGTATGGTTGACATTGCCAAGTTCTTCCTCGACTTCACAGTTGATGAGTCCTGCGGTAAGTGTAGTCCCTGCCGTATCGGTACAAAGAGACTTCGTGAAATGCTCGATAAGGTTTCAGACGGTACTGCAACACTTGAAGATCTTGACAAGATTGAAGAGCTCTGCCATTACATCAAGGACAACTCACTTTGCGGTCTTGGTCAGACAGCTCCCAACCCCGTTCTTGCAACACTTAAGTTCTTCCGTGACGAATATGTTGCTCACGTTGTTGACAAGAAGTGTCCTGCCGGCGTTTGTAAGAATCTTCTTTCATATTCAATTGAAGCTGATCTTTGTAAGGGCTGTACCCTTTGCGCTAAGAAGTGCCCCGTCGGCGCTATCTCAGGTGCTGTAAAGGTTGCTCACACTATCGATACCTCAAAGTGTATCAAGTGCGGCGTATGTATGGATTCCTGTAAGTTCAAGGCTATTATCAAGAAATAAGGAGGTACGTTAAAATGGAACAGAAAATGATTAATATTAAAATTAACGGCATGTCATGCAGCGTACCTTACGGTACAACAATTCTTGAAGCAGCAAGACAGATTGGTATTGAAATTCCCACTCTCTGCTACCTCAAGGAAATCAACGAAATCGGTGCCTGCCGTTTCTGCGTTGTTGAAGTAACAGGCGCAAGAAGCCTTGTTGCAGCATGTGTTTTCCCCATTGAAAGAGAAGGCACAGAAATCTTCACCAACAGTGAAAAGGTACGTAAGGCAAGAAAGACAACTCTTGAGCTCATTCTTTCAACTCACGAAAGAAAGTGCCTCAGCTGTATCAGAAGCGGTAACTGTGAGCTTCAGAGACTCTGTAAGGAATACGGAGTTGACGATGAAGGCAGATTTGACGGTGACAAGCCCGTTTACGAAATCGACTATTCAGCAGCTCATATGGTAAGAGATAACAACAAGTGTATTCTTTGCCGCCGTTGTATTGCAGCCTGTGACAATCAGGGCATCAGCGTTATCGGTGCAAACGCACGTGGTATTGATACTCATGTCGGCTCACCCTTCGAGCTTCCTCTCGGTACAACCTCATGTATCTCCTGCGGTCAGTGTATTGTTAACTGCCCCACAGGTGCAATTTATGAAAAGGATGATACCGCAAAGGTATTTGAAGCAATCAACGATCCTTCAAAATATGTTGTTGTTCAGGCAGCTCCCGCTGTCCGTGCAACTCTTGGTGAATGCTTCGGTATGCCCATCGGCACAGATGTAACAGGCAAGATGTTTGCTGCTCTCCGCCGTCTCGGCTTCAAGAAGGTATTCGACACCAACTTCAGCGCTGACCTTACAATTATGGAAGAAGCAACAGAGCTTCTTTCAAGAGTTAAGAACGGCGGCGTTCTTCCCATGATCACATCCTGCTCACCCGGCTGGATTAAATACTGTGAGCATTATTTCCCCACAGAGCTTGATCATCTTTCAACCTGCAAATCACCCATGCAGATGCAGGGTGCTGTTATCAAGACATACTACGCAGAAAAGAACGGTATCGATCCCAAGGATATTGTTTCTGTTGCAATTATGCCCTGTACAGCAAAGAAGTTTGAATGCGGACGTGACGATGAAAACGGCAGCGGTTATCCCGATGTTGATTATGTTCTTACAACAAGAGAACTTGGCAGAATGATTCAGACTGCAGGTATCAACTTTGTTAACCTTCCCGATGAGGACTGTGATGCTCCTCTTGGTCAGGGCACAGGTGCTGCTGTTATCTTTGGTGCAACCGGCGGTGTTATGGAGGCTGCTCTTCGTACTGCTGCTGAGGTTATCACCGGTGAAAGCCTTGAAAACCCCGAATTCACAGATGTTCGCGGTATGGAAGGCATCAAGGAAGCTTCCTATAAGCTTGGAGACCTTGACGTTAAGGTTGCAATTGCTTCAGGTACAAAGAATGCAAAGGCACTTATGGAGAAGGTTAAGGACGGCACAGCTGATTACACCTTCATTGAAATCATGGGTTGCCCCGGCGGTTGTATCAACGGCGGCGGTCAGCCTGTTCAGGATGCAACAACACGTAACTTCACAGACCTTAAGGCTCTTCGTGCTGCTGCTCTTTATGAGAATGACAAGAACCGTCCCTCAAGAAAGAGCCATGAAAATGAAGACGTGAAGACACTTTATGCAGAATACCTTGGTGAGCCCAACAGCCACAAGGCACACAAGATTCTTCATACAAGCTATGTTGCAAGACCTATGTTCAACAAATAATTGACTGACATAGCATAAATAAAAATCCTCACAGCTCAGATGCCGTGAGGATTTTATTTTTTCGGTAAATCAAAAGGGATTGACACAGTAAGTTTCAATCCCTTGTTTTTTTATTTGCCTTCTTTTGCAGCGTGAATTTCGTTGAGTCTGAATTCAGCATCGTTGTGCTTCATTGTGAAGCCGTTTGCCTTGCTGAGATATTTTTTAAGAGCGGTATTCTTTTTCATTGTCAGGAAATCAAAGCCGTAATAGAAGTCCATTGTGTCCATAATCTTTTTCTGATTCTGAAGTCTTTCTGTAAAGCTGCCGTAATTTTTGCCGAGAGTCCATGCATTTTCACTCAAAGCAAGGCTTCTGTTGAAGAGCATAAAGTGAAGATGCTTTTCTGAGGGAATCCATTCTGTCCAAAGCTCACCCTCAATGCCGAAGACACGGTCAAGCATCTCCTTACCGATTCCGGATTTTGAAGGCTCATAGCTGTATGTATCGTGAACAGTACAGTAATTATAATGCATATCAAAATAGAAATTCTTGTGACAGCTGAGAATTACGTTTCCGCCCTTTTCAATGTGAGGAATAATATTTTTGTCTGATCTGGGAGTCCAGTACTGTGCAACAATGTCGTGGTCTGTCAGCTTTGAAGCAAGAATCTCGTTCCAGCCGACCATTGTCTTTCCTTTTGACTTAAGGTAGGTGTTGACCTTGTTTGTGAACCAGCCCTGAAGGTCATATTCATCCTTGAGGTTTTCATCTTTTATACGCTTCTGACAAGCGGGGCACTCCTTCCATTCATTATGGGGTGCTTCGTCTCCGCCGACGTGGAAATATTCAAAGGGGAAAAGTTCTGAAACCTCATCAATGATGTCACAGACAAAGCTTATAACCTCATCTTTACCGAGACAAAGGGTTCGGTTCCAGTTTTTGATGCCTCTCTTCTTGGGGATTATCCCACCGTAAAAATCGAGCACCTCACAGGGAATGCTTCTGCAGGCCATATCGTTGTAAGCGGCAAACACGGGTGCACAGTGAGCGGGAAAATCAATTTCGGGAATGATTTCGATGCATCTGTCCTTTGCATAGCTGACAATTTCTTTGATCTGCTGCTGAGTATAAAAGCCGCTGTGGGGAGTGTTGTCCATTTCAGGACATTTCCAGCTGTGAAGCTGAGAGCCCTTTCTGTAAGAGCCGATTTCTGTCAGAAGGGGATATTTTCTGATTTCAACTCTCCAGCCCTGATCGTCGGTCAGATGCCAGTGGAAGCGGTTGAGCTTGTGAAGGGACATAAAATCCAAAAGCTTTTTAACGGCATCCATACCGAAAAAATGGCGGCTTTCATCAAGGTGAAGACCTCTCCATCTGTATTTCGGGCTGTCCTTTTTGATGCAGAGCATTTCACCGATGAGGGTCTCTCTTTCACTTGTGTCACAGGCAAAAAGCTGACGAAGAGTCATAAGGGCATAAAAGGCACCGCTGTAAGAGCCTGCTGTGACCTTGATGCTTCCCTCAAAGGTTTCAATTGAATAAACCTCATCAGCGTGGAAGGGATCATAAATAAATTCAAGGTGACAGTTTTCCGTTGCATCATAGGTGCGGACCTTCATTGTGCTGTCGATAAGGTCTCTGATTTTTTTAAGCTCGGGTGCAACCTTGACAAGAACTCTGTCACGGAAAATATAACATTTGCCGTTTTTAAGGCTCATATTGTTCGGCATCGGAATAATATTAATCATTTTTTATACTCCTTTTTTCTGCTTCTTTTTTTACTTTTTTGTTATCCGCTAAGTTATAAAGACCGCCCCAGCAAAGCTTTCTTCTTTCCCAATACAGTGATGAAAGGAGCTTTCCGACAAAGCGGGGATTTGCTCTTGAGGGCTTGGCATAATCAAGCCCGAGGGCATCAAGATATTTATAATATCCATCAAGTCTTGAAAGGAAGCTGTCATAATCCTTGACCTGTTCACCTGACCAGGCGGTTTCACTGAAAGCGCCTAAACGGGGGAAGATCTGATAACCTGCCTTTTTCATTGAAGGCACAAATTCACACCAGAGACAAGCCTCAACACCCTTAAGAAGATGAAGCTTATCCGCATCAATATTTCTGAATACGGGGTTGTATCTGTATGTATCCTCAAGAGAAACGCGGCCGTAGGGCAGATCAAGATAATGAGCTTTGTTGGAGGAATTGATGAAGGCTCTGCCCTTGTTGATTTCCTTAGCCGCAGCCTCGGGACTCATATCCGTGTTCCAAAGCTGCCAGCAAACTGAGGGAGAAACCATATAATCCTTGACAGTGTCATTCCACATAATGACTTCAATGCCCTTGCTCTGAAGATAAGATGCAATTCTGCCAAGGTAATAGGTATGTAAATCGGCATGGCTGCTGAGACCTTCATCCTTCATCCTTTTGTTGCAGTGAGGGCACATCTTCCATCTCAGAGTGGGTACCTCGTCACCTCCGATGTGGAAAATGCCGTCTGTGAAAATTTCTGCAAGCTCATCCAAAAGGCTGAACATAAAATCAAAGGTGCTTTCCTTGCCGACGCAAAGCACATCATATTTGACACCCCATTTTGTTTCAACAACAAGCTCTCTGTCAAAACAGGAAAGATGGGGATAAGCGGCAATTGCGCTGACGGTGTGTCCGGGAGTGTCAATTTCAGGAATAACCTTTATGTGAAGCTTGTGGGCATAATCAACAATTTCCTTCATATCGGCCTTTGTGTAATAACCGCTGTGGGGGATTTTGTTGAAATTTGTGTGGCTTCTGTAAGAGCCGATTTCCGTCAGAAGAAGATGGTTTTCTGACTGCGCTCTCCAGCCCTGATCCTCTGTCAGATGCCAATGAAAATAGTTAAGCTTATGAAGAGCCATAATTTCAAGGAAAAGGAATACTGCCTCTTTCGTGAAGAAATATCTTCCGCAGTCAAGCATAAAGCCACGGTAGGGGAAGGCGGGGAAATCATAAATTTCCGCTTCGGTAAGGCTAAGATTTCCGTGCATAAGCATCTGCTTGAGGGTCTGTACGCCGTAAAAGACACCGGCTGAGTCCTTGCCTGTGATCTCAACAAGATTTTCAGAAACCTTAAGCTGATAGCTTTCGGGCTTTTCAAGTGAGGAATCTGTCTTCAGCAGAATTTTTTCTGTGCCTGAGCCAATAAGCTCAAGACTGAAGCTGTCACTGAGGAATTTTTTCAGACTGTCTGCAGCGTTCTGGGAATTTATGTCTGCTTCAATTTCGCAAAGGCGGGAAAGGGTGAACACCTTTTTTTCCGAAGCAGTGATTTTCTGAGGTAATGGAATAATCGGATAATTCATAGCGCTGTTTTATCTTGCAAGGAAATAGCAGGTCCACAGAGCAATGACGAAAAGACCCTCTGCGGGAATTGCAAGCTTGGTGTAAGGACATTTCCAGCCCTTGTCAACACAAAGGAAAATGCTTCTTGTCACAAAAACTGTTGTTGCAAAGAACAGACCGCCCACAAGGGAGTGCATTGTTGTGCCTGTTGCAAAGGCAAGATAAAGAAGGAATGCACCGAGAGCAAAGCTGATACCGCCGTAATAAACACGGATTTCTGTTTTGCCTGCATTGTCAACGGGCTTTACGGCAAAGGCCTCTGCATTTTTGACGGGGCTTGTGATGAACACAATTGCCATGCCGAAGAAGTAAAGCACAAGTCCTGCAACGGCAATGCCTGCGGGGATGTTTGCTGTGAAAAGATCTTTTGCGGTTGCGATGATGTTTTCCATAATTGAAGCTCCTTTTAAAGAATTTAAATAATTGACCATATTATCATAACACAAACAGAAGATGAGGTAAAGGATTTTGCCGAAAAATAATATACAATATATATAGAAAATTTCGTGAAAACTATTGATATAATCGGTTGTTTGTGGTATTATACAGTTAATCCGTAACGCAGACCAGAGTGGGCTTTGAAGAAGTCCGCTCTTCTTTGTTGCTTTTTTCGTCCGGACAGGGCAAAAAACGGGTTAAATTTTAAAAACTGAATATTATTTAAGGAGTGATTTTATGGCAAAAGGAAAGAATACAGTTCTTGCTGTATGGGAGCTTGCAGAGCCCTTTGCTCAGCAGATGAATCTGAGCTTGTGGGATGTCCGTTTCCTTAAGGAAGGCTCAGATTGGTATCTGCGCATTTTCATTGACAAGGACGGCGGTGTGTCAATTGATGACTGTGCTGATTTCAGCAGAGCAATTGACAAGGCTCTTGATGAACTCGACCCCATTGAACAGGCATATTTCCTTGAGGTATGCTCACCCGGACTTGAAAGAGATCTGGTCAGAGAGGAGCACTTCAATGCTTATGTCGGTGAAAAAATCAAAGTAAAAATGATTCGTCCCGTTGAGGGCAAAAGAGAATTTAACGGAATTCTTGAAAGCTATGCAGACGGTAATATAACTGTAAAAATGTCTGATGAAACAGTCCTGACTTTCACCAAAAAGGAAACATCTTGGATAAAAGCGGACGATTTTGAGATATAAAAGAAAGGATGAACTGAAAAAAATGAACAAAGAATTTTTTAGCGCTATTGCGGCACTTGAGAAAGAAAACGGAATCCCTGCAGAATTTATGTATGAAAAAATCAAGGCTGCAATCATTTCAGCAACAAAGAGCAGCTACGGCAACAGAGACAATGTTGTCTGTGACATTGATCCCGAAAACTTCACAATTGAAACCTATGCAAATATTGCTGTTGTTGAAGAGATCGAAGAGCCTCTTGCAGAGATGACTCTTGAGCAGGCAAGAAACTACGATCCTTCAGCTCAGATCGGCTCCTTTGTAAAAATCAAGATTGAGCCCTCAAAGTTTGCAAGAATCGTTGCTCAGACTGCAAAGAGTGTTATCCGTCAGTCAATCAGAGAGGCTGAGAAATACATCTCAACCAAGGAGTTCCGCAACAGAGAGCAGGAAATCATCACCGTTATGGTCAAGAACGTTTATTTTGACACAGGTGACGTAAAGATTGAATTCGGCAAATCAACAGCCGTCCTTTCAAGAAACGAGCAGATCCCCGGTGAAAAGCTTGTTGAGGGTCAGCTTATCAAGGTTTATGTTGCTTCAATCAAGGACGAAGAAAAAACATCCTACATCAACATTTCAAGAAAGCACGCAGGTCTTGTCAAGAGACTGTTTGAAAAGGAAGTCAGTGAAATTGCTGACGGCACAGTTGAAATCAAGTCAATTTCAAGAGAAGCGGGCTCAAGAACAAAAATTTCAGTTGCTAGCAATGACCCCAACGTTGACGCTGTCGGCGCCTGCATCGGTCAGAGAGGTCAGAGAGTCAACGAAATCATCAAGAACATCAACGGTGAAAAGATCGATATCATTCATTACAGTGATGATCCCGAAAAGTACATTGCAGCAGCTCTTGCTCCCTCTCAGGTTGTTTCAGTCAAGGTTCTTGACGAGGAAGCAAAGACCTGCAGAGTTATTGTTCCCGACAATCAGCTTTCTCTTGCAATCGGTAACAAGGGTCAGAATGTAAGACTTGCAGCAAGACTTACAGGCTGGAAGATTGATATCAAGAGCGAAAGCAACGCAGAATAAAAATATTCAGGAGGGAAATGCAATGACTGTCAAACGAAAGATTCCGGAACGCAAATGTCTCGGATGCGGAGAAATGTTCCCTCAGAAAGAGCTTGTCAGAGTTGTTAAAACCAGAATCAAGGATGAAACTCAGCAGGAAGAGCAGTTCGAAATCTCCCTTGACCTTGTGGGCAAGAAGGCCGGCAGAGGCGCTTATGTCTGCAGAAATACAGAGTGCTTTGAAAAATGCATAAAAGCCAAAAGGTTTCAGAGAGCACTTTCCTGTCAGATTCCCGACGAGGTTATTGAACAAATGAAACAGGAGCTTTCAGACAATGAATGACAAATTTTTATCTCTTTTGGGAATTGCGAGACGTTGCGGCAAGCTCAGTCTCGGTCATGATGCGGTTATTTCCTCCGTTGTCAGAAACAGGGCAAAGCTGCTTGTGCTTTCAGCTCAGGCTTCCCCCAGACTTCAGAGAGAAATCAGTCACGCCGCAACCTATGAAGGAAAGAATATTCCCGTTCTGATTACAGACTATTCTACGGCTGAGCTTTCAGCTGCAATCGGCTCAAAGGCGGCGGTTGTGTCCGTTGACGATGAGGGCTTTGCAACTGCAGCCGCAGAGAAATATTCACAGCTATCGTGCAGAAAGGAATGATACTATATGCCGAAAGGAAAATATAAGATTCACGAGGTCGCAAAGGACTTCGGTATGAACAGCAAGGAAATTGTTGAGCTTCTTAAGGGCTATTCCGATGCTGAAAGAAAGCACACAACAGTTCTCGAGGACAAAGAGCTTGACTTTATTTTTGAAAAGCTGACAAAGGAATATGAGGCCTCCTCCTTTGATGCTTATTATGCATCAGGTGAAAAGAAGAAGGAAGAAAATCAGCCTCAGGCTGAAGAAAAGGCTCCCGCGAAGGAAGAAGCCAAGACTGCTGCTCCCGTTAAGGAAAAAGCTGATACCAAGGCTCCTGCTAAGCCTCAGGAAAAGAAGAACGACAATGCAAGAAAGCCTGAAGCAGCCGCTCAGCAGCAGCCCAAGAAGGACAAATCAGAAAAGCTGATTCAGTCACGCACAAAGGGCGAAAAGAGACACGTTGACACAAGAAGCAACAACGTTGACCTTGAAAAGTACAACGAAAGATACGAAGAAATTGCTCCCGCTAACCGTATGAATGATATGGGCTCAAACAAGCAGAAGCTCAAGCAGAAGAGCCAGCAGTACAGAAAGCAGGGTACACGTTCTTCAAAGAGAGAAACAGAGCAGGAGAAGCTCAAGAGAATTGCTGCAGAAAGAGCAAAGAAAACTCTTGTTGTTAAAATTCCCGATGAAATCACCGTCGGTGAGCTTGCAGAGCTTCTCAGAAGAACAGCCTCCGAGGTTATCAAGGAAATGTTCAAGCTCGGCACAATGGCAACAGTTAATCAGAAGATTGACTTTGACACAGCTGAAATTGTTGCAACAGAGCTTGGCGCAAGAGTTGAAAAGGAAGTTGTTGTCACAATTGAAGAAAGAATTATCGACGCTCACGAGGATACAGAAGAAGACCTTCTTCCCAGAGATCCCGTTGTCGTTGTTATGGGTCACGTTGACCACGGTAAGACATCAATTCTTGATGCTATCAGAAACGCATCCGTAACAGCAACAGAGGCCGGCGGTATCACACAGCACATCGGTGCTTACAGAGTTGACCTTGACGGTCAGAAGATTACCTTCCTTGATACTCCCGGTCACGCTGCCTTCACCTCAATGAGAGCAAGAGGCGCCATGGCAACAGACATTGCTGTTCTTGTTGTTGCTGCCGATGACGGTATTATGCCTCAGACCATTGAAGCAATCAACCACGCAAAAGCTGCGGGTGTTACTGTTATTGTTGCCATCAACAAGATGGATAAAGAGGGTGCAAACCCCGACAGAGTAAAGCAGCAGCTTACCGAATACAACATCGTTCCCGAGGAATGGGGCGGTGAGACAATCTGCGTTCCCGTTTCAGCAAAAACACATATGGGTATTGACTCTCTTCTTGAATCAATCCTTCTTGTTGCTGAAATGGCAGAGCTTAAGGCTAACCCCAACAGAGCTGCCAAGGGTGTTGTTATTGAAGCAAGACTTGATAAGGGCCGCGGTCCTATTGCAACTCTTCTTGTTCAGAACGGTACTCTTAATGCAGGTGACATTGTTGTTGCAGGTCAGTCAGTAGGCCGTGTAAGAGTTATGTCAAACGAAAGAGGTCAGAGAATCAAGGTTGCAGGTCCCTCTGTACCCGTTGAAATCACAGGTCTTGACTCAACTCCCCATGCAGGTGATACCTTTGACGTTGCTTCAGATGAAAAGCTTGCAAGAGAGCTTGTTGAAAAGAAGAAGCACGAGGCAAAGCAGGCTGAATTCAACGCTCAGCAGAAGGTTACTCTTGACACTCTCTTCTCCTCACTCAAGGACGGTGAGCTCAAGCAGCTTAACATCATTGTCAAGGCTGACGTTCAGGGCTCAGTTGAAGCAGTCAAGCAGAATCTTGAAAAGCTTTCAAATGAAGAGGTCAGAGTCAGTGTTATCCACGGCGGTGTTGGTGCAATCAATGAATCAGACGTTCAGCTCGCAGGTGCATCAAATGCAATCATTGTCGGTTTTAACGTACGTCCTGACACAAATGCTCAGACTCTTGCAGAGCGCGACAAGGTTGAAATGAGAATGTACAGAGTTATTTATGACTGTATCGAAGAAATTGAAGCTGCAATGAAGGGTATGCTTGCTCCCAAGTTCCGTGAGGTAATTCTCGGACGTATTGAGGTAAGAACTGTTATGAACCTTTCCTCAGCAGGTAAGATTGCCGGCAGCTACATTCTCGAAGGTAAGGTTACAAGAAACGCACTTATCCGTGTTGTCCGTGACGGTATTGTTATTGCTGAGGACGAGATTTCCTCACTTCGTCGTTTCAAGGATGACGTCAAGGAGGTTATGAGCGGCTTCGAGTGCGGTATCGGACTTAATAAATTCAATGACATCAAGGAAGGCGACATTTTTGAAGCCTTTATGATGGAAGAATACAGAGATTAATTTCAGAAAGGAAATTCCATGGCAGGATTCAGAATTGACAGAGTTTCTGAGGACATCAAGCGTGAAATCATTGCTGTCATCAGAGAACTTAAAGACCCTCGTGTTATGGGAAAAATGCTCACTGTTGTTCGTGTTGAGGTTTCCTCAGATGCTTCTTATGCAAAGGTTTATGTCAGTGACATCAAGGGCATCGAGTCAGCTAAGGAGGCTGTCAAGGGTCTCACAGCTGCTACGGGTTATATCAGACGTGAGGTCGGCTCAGCCCTTCACCTGAGAAAGACCCCAGAACTTAAATTTGTTGCCGACGATTCAATTGAACAGGGCTTCAATATGTTCAAAAAGCTTGAGAAAAACTAAGGGGGAAAAGGAAAATGAAAACTGAGTTTTCTGTTGCTGTGAGTGAGCTTGAAAATGCAGACCGCATTCTTGTGCTCACCCACGCAAACCCTGACGGAGACACTCTGGGAAGCGCTTTTGCTCTGGTAAGAGCCTTGCAGAAAAAGGGCAAAAAGGCAAGACTCATCAATAATGACATCATCCCCGAAAAGTATGATTTGTTTTTTGAAAATTTCATTCAGAAGGATTTTGAGCCTGATTACATCGTCAGCGTTGACGTGGCGGAAAAAAAGCTTCTCGGAGAAAAAATCAAGGAAAAATACGGCGATAGGGTCAATCTTTCAATTGACCATCACGAAAGCTCAAGATTTTTTGCTCAGAAGACTTATGTTGAGCCGGGCAGTGCATCAACCTGTGAAATTATTTATCTGATAATCAAAGCTCTCGGTGTTGATGTGGACAGTGACATTGCTTCCTGTGTTTATACGGGCATTTCCACAGACACGGGCTGCTTCAAATATTCCAATGTAACTGTCAGAACTCATATTATTGCCGCAGAGCTGCTTGCTCTCGGTGCTGACAGCGTCAGAATAAACGAAAGAATGTTTGATCGAAAGACTGTTGGTGACATCAGATTGCAGAAGCTTTGCTATGACAATCTTGAGGTTTACTCCAAGGGCAGACTTGCTGTTATCAGCGTGACAAAAAAGATGCTTTCCGACTGCGGAGTGGATAAAACCGCTCTTGATGCAATCAAGCCTATCACAAGGCAGATTGAGGGCGTCAGCATCGGTCTGACCGTTAAAGAGGAAGACAACGGAAACATCGGTGTTTCCGTGAGAACAGATGAAAATTATGATGCGGCGGCAATCTGCGCCAATTTTGGCGGCGGAGGACACGCAAGAGCCGCCGGATGTGAGTTTTCTTTATCTATTGACGAGGCTAAAGAAAAGGTTGTTAATTATATCGTCAACAATATTATTTCAGATTAAGGAGGGTTACGTTTGACCGGATTTCTGTTTCTTGATAAAGATGAAGGAATGACTTCTTTTCTTGCAGCAAAAAGAGCAGCAAGACTGCTCGGTATAAAAAAAGCCGGTCATACGGGTACCCTTGATCCTATGGCTACGGGAGTTATGGTTGTTGCCCTTAACGGCGCAACAAGATTCATTGAGCTCATTGATGATCACGACAAAGGCTACAAGGCATCATTTGTGCTGGGTAAAACCACGGATACACTTGATATAACAGGCAAGGTGCTTTCTGAAAATGAGGTCAGCGTATCGGCAAAGGATGTTGAAGCTGTTCTCAGCGGCTTCATCGGTGAAATTTCACAGCTTCCGCCCATGTATTCGGCAATCAAAAAGGACGGTGTCCGGCTTTATGACCTTGCGAGAAAAGGTATTGAGGTTGAAAGAGAGTCCCGTCTTGTTAAAATTCATTCACTCACGCTGACAAAGGCAGACGACGAAAAGCACGAATATGAAATTGAGGTTTTTTGCAGTAAGGGAACTTACATCAGAACCCTCATCGATGACATCGGAAAGAAGCTTTCCTGCGGTGCGGTTATGACCTCACTGAGAAGAATCAGAGCAAATTCCGTTTCAATCGAAGACTGTGTGACCCTTGCTGAGCTTGAAAAGGCTGCCGCAGAGGGTAAGGCTTCGGATTATATTGTCAGCACGGACAGGATGCTTGATTATAAAAAAATCAGCATAAGCTCCGCTCAGGCAAGACGCTTTTCAAACGGCGGTGAGCTTGATGCAGCCCGTCTCAGAGGCTCAAAGGAGCCCGGGCTTTACAGAGTTTATTCTCCTGAGGGTGACTTTCTCGGAGTGGGTGAGCTTGATGAAAGCATAACACGGCTTTCAGTTAAAAGGGTGTATGTTTCATCTGAAAAGAACAATAATGAAAAAAGAAAAGGCTCTGCTGTTGCTCTCGGCTTTTTTGACGGACTTCATCAGGGACACAGAGCGGTGCTTGATCTTGCACTGAAAAAGGCTAAAGAGAAAGACCTTACGCCCTGCGTCACGGTTTTTGATGTGCATCCTCAGAAGGCGATTTCGGGTGTTGCACCTTCAATGCTTATGAGCGACAGCTACAAAAGAGAAAAGCTCAGCGCTATGGGCTTCGAGCTGTTTGATTTTGAGTTTTATCAGGGTATGAATTATACTCCTGAGGAATTTGAAGAAAAAATACTTCTGGGTAAGCTCAATGCCAAGGTTATAACCTGCGGCAGAGATTTCAGATACGGTAAAAACGGAATGGGAAATTTCCGTTCCCTGAGTGAAAATATGGCAAAAAAGGGTGTTGAGGTGTTTGCAGTTGAGCCTGTGCTTTATCAGCAGGAAACTGTCAGCTCCACCGCCATCAGAAAGCTGATTTCTGACGGTGATATCACCAAGGCCAACAAAATGCTCGGTTATGATTTTACCTATAAATTTGAGGTAATAAAGGGTGATGGAATCGGAAGAGCCTTCGGCTTCCCCACCATCAATCAGTTTTTCCCGGAGGGTTACACAGTACCCCGTTTCGGAGTTTATGTCTCCGTTGCCTTAATTGACGGCAAAAAATATCCGTCAGTCACAAATGTCGGGGTAAGACCCACGGTGTCGGGCAAGGAGCTCAGAAGTGAGACCTGCATTCTCGATTTCAGCGGTGACCTTTACGGCAAAGAGGTTGAGGTCAGTCTTATGGAATATCTCAGACCTGAGGAGAAGTTTTCTGACATAGAAGCTCTCAAACAGGCAATTGACAAGGATATAAAAAATGCAAGAAAGGTTTTTAAGGTGTTTGACAATGAAGAAGCTTGATGTTAAAGCTATATTTTTTGATTTTGATGATACACTCCAGAGCAGAAAAGGTGCTTACAGACTTTATTGTGAAGCCTTTCTGACAAAATATTTTCCCGATATAGATGAAGAAGAAAGACTGCGCAAGCTCGATGAAATGGAAGAGCATGTTGACGGCGGCTACAAGGACAGAGAGGTTTATTTCCCCGAAATGATTGAACTGTGGAACTGGGAAAATCATCCTCCTCTTGAAGAGCTCTACGATTCCTTCAACTATGATTTCGGCAAATACATCGTTATGCTTGACGGAGCAATCGATGTTCTTAAGGCAATAAAAGAAAAGGGCTACATTCTCGGCTGCATCACAAACGGTGTTTCCTCACTGCAGAATATCAAGCTTGATACTGCAGGTATCAGAGATATGTTTGATGTGGTTGTAGTTTCAGGTGACATCGGCATCTATAAGCCCGACAGAAGAATTTTTGATGAAGCTGTTTCAAGAGCAGGCGTTGAAAACAGTAAGGCTCTTTTTGTGGGAGATCACCCCGTTAATGATATCCAGGGTGCTCTCGGAGCAGATATGCAGGCAATCAGAATGAATTACGGCGACTTTAAAGGCAAGGGCCTCGGTCAGAACACCTTTGCTGAAATTGAAAGTATTACAGAGCTTCTTGAATTTATTTAAAAAGGATGTTTGGCTATGATTTGTAAGAGTTGTATGAATATTTTTGACGACAAACTTTCTTGCTGTCCTGACTGCGGAACACCCATAAAGTCTAATTACACGCCCTCTGAAAAAAATTCAAATGATCTGGTTGATTCAATTGTTTCCAGTGTTATGGAATCCTTCAAGGAAAAACAAGAGCAGGTCAGGAAGCAGGAAGAGGCTCAGACCCGGGAGGCTTTTTCAGTATCTGATGACACAGAGGATTTTGTGAATCAGGAGCTTACCGAGGAAGCAGAAGAGCTTGAGGAGATTTATACTGAGGCTGATGCTTTTGGACTTGAAGAAGAGCCTTCTGAGCAGATTGCGGAAGAAACAGAAGCTGACGTGGAGCTCATCGAAGAAATCAGTGAAGAAGTTGCTGAAGAAATCGTTGAAGAAATTGCTGAAGAGCTCACCGGGGAAAACATTGAAGAACCTGTTGAGGAAAATTCAGCTTTACAGCAGACTGAGTCTTCAGAGATAAATCTTGAGGATTATGCTCAGGATAAAACGGAGCAGGAAATTGATCAGATTGAAGAATTCATTGCTTATGATGAATTTGCTGTTGAAATTGATTCTGACATCATCAGTGAAGAGCCGGAGACTGCAGATAAGCAGGAGGATTCCGAGGATAGTGATTATTATGTTCAGCAGTCAATTGATGAAAATATTATTGAAGCCACAATTGATGAGACTGATATAACAGCCTTTGAAAATTTTACAGAGGAAGAAAATGAAAATCTCTCGCAGCAGGAGGATACCGCTGAGGAGGATGAAGAGTTTGACGCCAGACCCGAAAAATTTGAAAAGGAAAGATCATCAGTCAGATCCGAAGAAAAGGAAGCTTCACCCAGAGAAAAAAGCGCAATGAAGGGCATTATAGCCTTGGTGCTTGCCCTTGTTGTTTTCATCGGAGCTATTTCCGCTGTCAGCTATTTCACTGATTTCTTTGAGGAAGACGGCAGCATCAAAACAGTTGCTCTTAGCGGTCTTTCCGCTGAAGAAACAAAGGATTTTGAAGAATACCTTTCAAAAATCAGCATTGTTGCATATGAAGGCTTTGACCGCAAAAGTGCCGATGTGGGTGAATTCCTTTCACTGTTTAATCCCTCACATCCCGGCGGCTTATATACTGAATTCAATGCAAGCGCTGAGCTTGTGGTCAACCGCAGAGACCCTGCAAGACGCTTTGCAAATGAAAACGGAGATTACAGCTATTATGTAATCGACGAGGAATATATCGATCCTGTTCTCACAAATTTCGGCTTCAATGTTTACCACGGAATTAACGAGAAGGATTGCTATTACTGTGACGGTAAATATTATTTCCGTTATCTTAATGACAATATTTTCGGTGCTGAAAGTATTGCTCAGATTGAAAGCACAAAGCGTACCGATGACGGAAAATATTATGCTGAATGTGTTTTCTATAATGAGCAGACAGAAAGCACGGATATGGATTATCTCAAGGCTTATATAATTTTTGAAAAGGCTGATAATTCCTGGAAAATCAGCACAATTAGCCACAAAGAAATCTTTGATTCAACAGGTGTTATGATTGCCACGGATGATCAGCTTGATTATGAAATCAGGAGCATCAGCATTGAAAATAAGGATGAAAGCGGAAATGTTGTTGCAAGCTGTCAGATGGAATATCCTTATTTCAAGGGCTTCACAAAGGCAGAGATTGCAATCAATCAGCTTTATGAAACAATGATTGCAAGCTATCAGGCGGATACCGCATCAATCCTTAAGGATATTGCTGTTGTTTCAAGAGTTACATATAACAAGAACGGTTTTGTTTCAGTTACTGAAGAAACCACAAAGGGTACCGCTTACATAAATGAAAGTGAGAAGGACGGCAAAACCGTGCAGACACTCAGATTCCCCAAGAGAAGCATTCAGGGCTATACCCTTAACATTGAAACAGGTGAGAATATTTCAAAGAAAGAGATTCTCAAGCCTGAGTATCATACCGTTGCCAATGTGCTTTTCTGCATCTGGTCAGGTTATGATTACACCGCAGTTCTTTACGGAGAGAGCGCTCCGAATGACGAGGATGAAATCGGAATCAAGCTTTATGAAGCAGCTTCTTCAATAACTCAGGATGGCTATACCTTCCATTATGTTGACAAGGAAGCACGTACTCATTCCCTTGTGATTCCCTTCGACACAGCGGATATGTTCAGATTCAGCTTCTGATATAAAACAAAAAAAGGAGATGTTAATCTCCTTTTTTTATTTGATTAAGTTGCGGTTTAATCAGCCGATTTCTGCAATTGCTTCAATTTCAACAAGTGCATTCTTGGGAAGAGTTTTCACAGCAACACAGCTTCTTGCAGGAGCGCTTGTGATGTATTGTGAATAAACAGCATTGAATTCAGCAAAATCTGCCATATCAGCAAGGAAGCAGGTTGTTTTGATAATCTTATCATAGGATGTGCCTGCTTCTTCAAGAATTGCACCGAGGTTCTTGAGAGCCTGAGTTGCCTGCTCGGTAACAGTTGTTCCTTCAAGCTCAGCAGTTGCGGGGTTCATTCCGAGCTGACCTGATGTGTAAACGAGTCCGCCGCAGACAATTGCCTGTGAATAGGGACCGATTGCAGCAGGTGCTTTTTCTGTTGAGATTTTTTTAAGCATAATGTATTCCTCCTTGAATTTATTAAAGGCTTTTTATGAATTGCTCAGCGGCTCTGGGAGAGCGGCTGCATTTTGCAAGAGCAAAGGCCTCTGCCTTAACTTCAAGCTCCTCCTTGCTCATTTTAATGCCCTTCTTTGCAGCAAGAGCATGAACAATGTCAAGATAAAGGATTTTGTTGGGCTTTGAGAAATTGACCACAAGACCGAATCTTTCCGAAAGGGAGAGAAGCTCCTGAACGGTGTCATTGCGGTGGATGTCGTCTCCGTTGCGGTCGGAAAAGTTTTCCTTGACAATGTGGCGGCGGTTGCTTGTGGCATAAATCAGCGCATTTTTTGACTTTGCCGAAGCAGAGCCCTCAAGAGCGGCCTTGAGCATGGAAAAGCAATCGTCATTTTTGTTGAAAGAAAGATCGTCAATGAAAATGATGAATTTAAGAGGATTGTCTGCAATTTTGTCCATAATCTTCGGCAGGGCAAAAAGCTGATCCTTACGTATCTCAATGAGTCTGAGCCCCCTGTCGGCAAAGTGATTGACACAAGCCTTGACAGTTGAAGATTTGCCTGTTCCCGCATCTCCGCACAAAAGTACATTTGCGGCATCCTTTCCGTTGAGAAGGTTAAGGGTGTTGTTGATAACCTTTTCTCTTTCTCTTTCATATCCGATGAAGGAGGAAAGGTCAATGTTATCACGGGAGTCAATGGGTCTGATTTCGTCATCTTCAACACGGAACATTGAGCCTGTGGCAAAAATACCGTAACCGACAGAACCAATATTTTCAATGATTGAACGGTAGAAGGCAACAAAATCAGTTTCCTTACTGTCAAAAAGCGGAATAAAGCCGCCTTCATTTATTCCTTCAGTCAGCCCATAGGGTGTGAGTGAGGATAAAAATGTGAAAACCTCAAGGTCATTGAGAAGATTTTTTTCAACTGAGTCTGAAAAGTTCAGCTCCTTTGCTTTTGAGATTATATAGAAATTTTCGTCTTCTCTGATCGCCTTGGTAAGAAAATCAGAAAAGCTGCAGTTACAATCAGAAAGTGAAGAAACAAATTCACTGTAAAGGTTAAGCTTTTCAAGATTATCTCCCTCAAAGCTGAGAAATTTAATCAAAGAGGAAAGCTCCTTTGTTTTAAGCAAATTTCTGAAAATACTTACAGAATAGATTTTTGCGACAATCTGCTTATGATAATTCATCATAATCCGCCTCTCAGAATTTATTGATAACAGCGCCTTTATCGGCAGATGAAACCATTGACGCATAACGGGCAAGACAGCCCTTTACATCGGTTTTGATTTTGAGTGTTGTTGAAGCCTTTCGCTTTTCGATTTCTTCGTCACTTACACAAAGCTCAATTTTGTATTCGGGGATATTGATTGAGATAATATCTCCGTCCTGAACATAAGCAATAAGACCGCCTCTGACAGCCTCGGGTGAAACGTGGCCGATTGAAGCACCTCTTGTTGCGCCTGAGAATCTGCCGTCGGTGATGAGAGCAACATCCTTGTCAAGACCCATACCTGCAATTGCTGAGGTGGGGGAGAGCATTTCTCTCATACCGGGACCGCCTGCAGGACCTTCGTAACGGATGATAACAACGTCACCCTTGACAATTTTGCCTTCATAGATTGCCTTGATGGCGTCCTCTTCACTGTCAAAAACCTTTGCAGGTCCCTTGTGAATAAGCATTTCCTTTGCAACTGCGCTTCTTTTGACAACACAGCCGTCGGGAGCAAGGTTACCTCTGAGAACGGCAATGCCGCCTGTTTTTGAATAAGGATTGTCAACGGTACGGATAACCTCGGGGTTGAGGTTGACTGCATTTGCAATGTTTTCGCTCATTGTCTTTGCGGTGCAGCTCATAACGCTTGTGTCGAAAAGACCAATGTCTGCAAGCTGTTTGAGTACGGCATAAACACCGCCCGCCTCGTTAAGATCCTCCATATATGTGGGACCTGCGGGAGCAAGATGGCAAAGGTTAGGTGTTTTTTCACTGATTTCATTTGCCATATCAAGGTTAATTTCAATCCCGCATTCGTTTGCAATTGCGGGAAGATGAAGCATGCTGTTTGTGCTGCAGCCAAGAGCCATATCAGCTGTAAGGGCATTTCTGAATGCCTTTTCTGTCATAATATCACGGGGCTTGATGTCTTTCTTAACAAGCTCCATAACAGCCATACCTGCGTGCTTTGCAAGCTCAATTCTTGATGAATAAACGGCAGGGATAGTGCCGTTGCCCTGAAGACCCATACCGAGCACCTCAGTCAGACAGTTCATTGAGTTTGCTGTGTACATGCCTGAGCAGGAGCCGCAGGTGGGGCAGGTGTTTTCTTCACAGATACGAAGCTGCTCATCGTTGATTTTGCCCGCTGAATAAGCACCGACTGCCTCAAACATACTTGAAAGGCTGGTCTTTTTGCCGTTGACCTTACCTGCAAGCATAGGTCCGCCTGAAACAAAAACGGTGGGGATGTTAAGTCTTGCGGCAGCCATAAGAAGACCGGGAACGTTTTTATCACAGTTGGGAATCATAACAAGTCCGTCAAAGCCGTGAGCTCGTACCATTGCTTCTGTTGAGTCTGCAATAAGATCTCTTGTGACAAGAGAATATTTCATGCCCGAGTGACCCATTGCAATACCGTCACAGACAGTGATTGCGGGGAAGAGAATGGGTGTTCCGCCTGCCATTGCAACACCGAGCTTTACTGCATCTGCAATTTTGTCAAGATTGATGTGACCGGGAACGATTTCATTGAAGGATGAAACAATACCGATGAGAGGTCTTGACTGTTCTTCTTTTGTCAGACCGAGAGCATGATAAAGTGAACGGTGAGGCGCATTATGGAAGCCGTCAACGATTGTATCTTTAATCATTTAAAATCATATCCTTTCGAAAAAAGGGCTGTGCCTATGCCGACGGCATAATGTGCATAGCCCTTGATTTTTTATTTATCAGTTGTTGATAAGCTTGTCCTCGTCACTCCATGAGTAGAGCTTACGGATTTCCTTACCTACAACCTCTGAGGGATGTTCAGCAGCAATCTTTCTCATTGCACCGAAGTGTACCTGAGAGCCTGCTTCAGACATATCAAGAAGGAATTCCTTTGCAAATGAACCGTCCTGGATATCCTTGAGGACCTTCTTCATTGCCTTCTTTGTTTCTTCTGTGATGATCTTGGGACCTGTGATGTAGTCACCGTATTCGGCTGTGTTTGAAATTGAATATCTCATACCCTCAAAGCCGCTCTGATAGATAAGGTCAACGATAAGCTTCATTTCGTGGATACATTCAAAGTAAGCATTTCTGGGGTCATAGCCTGCTTCTGTAAGAGTTTCGAAGCCGGCCTGCATAAGTGCACATACACCGCCGCAAAGAACAGCCTGCTCACCGAAAAGGTCAGTTTCTGTTTCTGTTCTGAAGTTTGTTTCAAGAACACCTGCACGGGCGCCGCCGATACCGAGAGCGTATGCAAGAGCAATTTCAAGAGCATCACCTGTTGCATCCTGTTCAACAGCAACAAGGCAGGGAACGCCTTTGCCAGCCTGATATTCGCTTCTTACTGTGTGGCCGGGGCCCTTAGGAGCGATCATAACAACGTTGACATTCTTGGGGGGCTTGATGCAGCCGTAGTGAATGTTGAAGCCGTGAGCAAAAGCAAGAGTCTTGCCTTCTGTGAGGTTGGGCTCAATGCTTTCCTTGTAAAGCTTTGCCTGCTTTTCGTCGTTGATGAGGATCATAATCATATCTGCATTCTTAGCTGCGTCTGCTGAGGTCATAACCTTGAGACCCTGCTTTTCTGCCTTAGCCCAGCTCTTGCTGCCTTCATAAAGACCAACGATAACGTCAACACCGCTGTCCTTGAGGTTGAGTGCGTGAGCGTGACCCTGTGAGCCGTAACCGATGATGGCAACGGTTTTGCCTTCAAGCTTTGCAAGATTGCAATCCTGCTGATAGTAAATATTCTGCATAATAAAAACTCCTTTATATTAAGTTTAATTTTTTCTTTCTTATTCTGCGTTAAGCATTGTTTTTGCGCCTCTTTCAATGGCAACGATACCTGTTCGGCACATTTCAAGAATACCGAGAGGAAGCATAAGCTCAATGAAAGCGTCAATTTTCAACGGATCACCCGTAAGCTCAACACTCATGGCGTCTGTTGTATAATCGATGATTTTTGCTCTGTAAATTTCGGCAGCGGCCATAATGTCGGAGCGGCTTTCAGAGGTATATCTGATTTTGATAAGAAGAAGCTCTCTTTTGATTGAGTCGCTTGCTTCAAGAAGCTGAACCTTTTTGACATTGTGGAATTTTCTGAGCTGTCCGATGAACTGATCTCTCATCTGCTCGTCACCTGTGATTGTGATGGTGATTCGGGAAAATAGGGGATCTTCGATTTCAGCAACGGAAAGAGCGTCAATGTTAAAGCCGCGGCGGGTGAACATACTTGTTACCCTTGTAAGAACACCGGGCTTGTTGTCAACAAGAACAGCAATAACAAACTTGCTCATTAGTTTTCCTCCTTGTCGATATTTACAATGATGTCATCAATTGAGCCGCCGGGAGGAAGCATGGGCAGAACAAGCTCGTCCATATTGATAAGCGCTTCAATAACGAAAACGCCCTCTTCCTTCATGGCTCTTTCAAAAGCGGCACGGAAGCTGTCGGCATCGGCAACTCTGATGCCCTTTGCACCGAAGGCCTCTGTGAGCTTGATGAAATCAGTTTTTCTGCCAAGCACAGTGTTGGAATAACGCTTTTCAAAGAAAAGTGTCTGCCATTGACGTACCATTCCCAGAACACCGTTGTTCAGAAGAACAATGACAACGGGAAGATTGTAGGTCACAGCCGTTGCAAGCTCGTTAAGGTTCATACCGAAGGAGCCGTCACCTGTGACAAGAACAGTTTTTTGCTTTTCGGCAACTGCGGCACCGATTGCGGCACCGAGACCGAAGCCCATTGTTCCCAGCCCGCCGCTTGAAACGAGACGGCGGGGTCTTGAGAATTCAGCATACTGAGCTGTCCACATCTGATGCTGACCTACGTCTGTTGCAACAACGGTTCTGTCGGTTTTGATTTCATTGATAACAGAGAAAATCTGCTTGGGAGTCAGGGGAGCGGAGTTCTTTTCCTCGGCTTCCTTTTCGATGCGCTTTTCTTCATCCTTCAGATAAGAAACGTGAGATACCCAGATCGGTCTTTCCTGCTTTTCAAGCTTGTCAAGAATTCTTTTAAGTGAATCCTTGATGTCACCCTTGACACCCACGTCTGCGGCAACATTTTTGTTGATTTCCGAGCCGTCGATTTCAAGGTGGATGATTTTTGAGTTGGTGGCAAATTTTGAAATGTTGCCCGTTGCTCTGTCACTGAAGCGGACACCGATGCCGATAATCAGGTCAGCATCTCTCTGAGCAATTGATGAAGCGTAATGTCCGTGCATTCCCTGCATTCCCAGATAACGCTCGTTTGAGGTGGGAAGAAGAGAAAGTCCCATAAAGGTTGAGCCGATGAAGCCGTCAATTTTTTCGGCAAGCTCAAGAAGACTTTCACCCATTTTCTGTCCGACTGCACCGCCGCCGATGTATATGTAAGGTCTCTGGCAGCTTCTGATAAGCTCAACGGCTTTTTCAATGCTTTCTTCCTTGGCAATTCTGTTTTCCTTTGCGGAAACAACGCCAATGGGCTCAAAGTCGGTTACGGCAAGCTGGACATCCTTTGGAATGTCGATGAGAACAGGGCCGGGTCTTCCTGATTTTGCAATGCAGAAGGCTTCTCTGATTGAGTCGGCAAGCTCATCAATGTTGCGGACAAAATAATTATGCTTTGTGATGGGTAAGGTTATACCCGTGATGTCAATTTCCTGGAAACTGTCTTTACCCACAAGGTTCATCGGGACGTTGCCCGTGATGGCAACAAGAGGAACTGAGTCAAGCATTGCCGTAGCAATACCTGTGACAAGGTTTGTTGCGCCCGGACCTGAGGTGGCAATGACAACGCCGACCTTGCCTGTTGCTCTTGAATATCCGTCAGCAGCATGTGAGGCTCCCTGCTCGTGTGCGGTGAGGTAATGATTTATTCTGTCACTTGCTTTATAAAGTGCATCGTAAATATTCAGAACCTGTCCGCCCGGATAACCGAACACATCGGTGACACCTTGCTCAATGAGTGTTTCAATGACAATTTCTGAGCCGGTTAATTTCATTTAAACTTACTCCTATATAAACGTTGAAATTTTAAAAAAAACTAATGAATATTATACACCTTTTAACTGCTTTTTGTCAATAAAATCAAGGTGTTTAAGTCATTTTTTCTTGCTTTACCTTATGCTCGATAATGTTTCTGGAGGCAATTTCCTTGTGTACCTGTTCAAGAGTGATACCCATTTCATTCATAAGCACCAGAATATGATAAGTAAGGTCTGCAATCTCATAGATTGTTTCATCCTTGTCATCAGCTTTTGCGGCAATAATAACCTCCGTTGATTCCTCACCGACCTTCTTAAGAATTTTGTCAATTCCCTTCCGGAAAAGGTAGGTTGTGTATGAGCCCTCGGGAAGCTGCTGCTTTCTGCCCTTGAGAAGCTCATAAAGCTGATGAAGAGAGAATTCACTTTTTTCTTCGTCACGGAAAACCTCTTTTGTGAAGCAGGAATCTGTGCCCGTGTGGCAAGCGGGTCCATCCTTTTCAACAACAACTGTCAGTGCATCAAGGTCACAGTCAGCGGTGATTGAAACGATATGCTGGTAATTTCCGCTTGTTTCACCCTTGCGCCAGAGCTGCTGACGTGAACGGGAGAAAAAGCAGGTTTTCTTTTCTTTAATTGAAATTTCAAGGCTTTCACGGTTCATATAAGCAAGAGTGAGCACCTTTTTTGTGTAGGAGTCAACAACAATTGCAGGAATGAGTCCCTTTTCGTCAAATTTAAGCTGTGATATATCAAAATCAGTCATAATTTACCTCACATTAATGTCATTATTTTTAAGCAGAGCTTTAAGCTCGGGGATGGCGACTTCGCCGAAATGGAAGATTGAAGCGGCAAGACCTGCATCCATATCAGGAATTTCTCTGAACAAAGTGACAAAATCCTCGGCACAGCCTGCACCGCCTGAAGCAATAACGGGAACATTGACGGCTTTTCTGACAAGTCTGAGCATTTCAATGTCAAAGCCCTTTTTCACGCCGTCGGTGTCAATTGAATTCACAACAACCTCACCGGCTCCCATTTCAACACATCTTTTGATCCAGGATATTGCTTCCATACCTGTATCCTCTCTGCCTCCCTTGGAGAAAACACGGAAGGCTCCGTCAACTCTTTTGATGTCAACAGAAAGAACAACGCATTGATTGCCGTATAGCCTTGCGGCTTCAGAGATAAGCTGAGGGTTTCTGATTGCGCCCGAGTTTACGCTGACCTTGTCAGCTCCGCAGCGCAGAACTCTTTCAAAGTCCTCAACGGTATTGATTCCGCCGCCCACAGTAAGGGGTATGAAAATTTTTGAGGCAACCTCTCTGAGTATATCGGTGAAAAGCTGTCTGCCCTCAAAGGATGCGGTTATGTCATAGAATACAAGCTCATCTGCTCCGTTTTTGCTGTAATATTCAGCAAGGTCAACAGGAGATGACACATCGTTCAGATTCTGAAAATTCGTGCCCTTGACAACGCGTCCGTTTTTGACGTCGAGGCAGGGGATTATTCTTTTTGTTATCATTTTGCCACCTCAATTGCCTGTCTGAGATCAACGGCACCCACGTAATACGCTTTGCCGAGAATTGCTCCGTAAAGCTCCATTTCTCTCAGAGAGCGTATGTCATCAAGAGAGGAAACACCGCCTGAAGCAACAATATCCATTTTGTATTTTTCACTAAGCTCCTTATAAAGCTGACGGTTTGTGCCTTCCATTGCTCCGTCCTTGGAAATGTCTGTGCAGATAACTGTGCGCACGCCGATTTCTGCAAGATGGGCAAAAAATTCATCGGCAGTTTTTGTGCTTTTTTCCGTCCAGCCCTTGATAGCAACAAAGCCATCCTTAAGGTCAACGCCCACGGCAATTGAATCCTTATATTTTTTTACCATGCGGCAAAGGAAATCGTCATCTGTGACTGCAATTGTTCCCAGAATGACTCTGGCAACACCGATATCAAGATATTTTTGTATTGTTTCCTCGTCTCTTATTCCGCCTCCGATTTCAACCCTCAGTGATGTGTAATCCACAATTTTTCTGATAATGTCAAGGTTGGGAGTGGTTCCGTTTTTTGCTCCTTCAAGGTCAACGGTATGAATAAAGGTTGCACCGCATTTTTCAAACTCTCTTGCAATTTCAATGGGATTGCTGCTGTAAACAGTCATTTGATCATAGTCGCCCTTATAGAGTCTTACGGCTTTACCTTCGTATAAATCAATAGCAGGTAATATAAGCATTTTTAGCCTCCGATTTCACAGAATCCTTTGAGAATGTTAAGACCCACCTCACCGCTTTTTTCGGGGTGGAACTGACAGCCGAAGATATTTCCCTTTTGTACCGCGGCTGTGAAATTAATGCCGTATTCCGATTTTGCGGCGGTACAATCTGTAACCTCAGCAAAATAGGAATGAACAAAATATACGTGGTCTCCTTCGTTTATGTATTTGAAAAGAGGAGAATCCTTTTTTTCTAATTCAAGACGGTTCCAGCCGATGTGGGGGATTGAAAGCTCGGCAGGGATTTGGTCCTTAAAGGGAAGAATGTCACCCTCAATAAGACCGAGTCCGCGATGCTCACCGTATTCGAAGCTTCTTTCAAAAAGCATCTGCATGCCAAGACAGATGCCGAGAATAGGCTTGCCCTGAGACGCACATTCAAGCAGCACCTTGTCAAGACCCGAGTCTCTCAGCTTTCTGACGGCATCCTCAAAGGCACCGACACCGGGAAGAAGAATTTTTTCGGCGTTTCTGATTGTGCTTTCGTCTGAGGTCACAACAGCATCTTCACCGATTGCCGCAAAGGATGAGCGCAGAGAAAAGAGATTTCCCACACCGTAATCAATAATTGCAATCATCACAGTACTCCTTTTGTTGAGGGGATAGAGCCCTTGTTTTTTTCGTCAATGCTGACAGCCTGCTTCATTGTGCGGGCAAAGGATTTGAAGGTGCCTTCGATGATGTGGTGTGAGTTTTCACCGTCAAGCTGCTTGATGTGAAGGGTGATTTCTGCCTTTCTGACAAAGGCTTCAAAAAATTCTCTGACAAGCTCTGTATCAAAGTCTCCCACCTTCTGAGCGGGAATTGAAAGTGAATAAGAAAGGTGGCTTCTGCCCGAAATGTCAGCGGCGGTAAGAATGAGTGATTCATCCATGGGCAGAATCATACTGCCGTAGCGGGTGATGCCCTTCATATCTCCGAGAGCCTCCTTGAAAGCTGAGCCGAGAACGATGGCAATATCCTCTGCAGTATGGTGATAGTCAACCTGAGTGTCACCCTTGCAAAAGACCTTCAGGTCAAAGCCGCCGTGTCTTGCAAAAAGGGTGAGCATATGGTCAAGAAAGCCGCAGCCGCTTGAAATTTCACTTTTTCCTGAGCCGTCAAGGTCAAGGAAAAGCTCGATATCTGTTTCTGTGGTTGTTCTTTTTAACTGTGCTGTTCTCATTGTTCTCTTCCTTTCAGAATCTCTTTTGTTGTTTCGATGAATGCTTCCATCTGCTCCTGTGAGCCGATGGTGATGCGGTTATAGTCCTTTATACGCTGCTTGGAAAAATGTCTGACAAGAATGCCTTTTTCCTTAAGGGCAAGATAAAAATCCTCGCCGCTTATTCTGTCACTTCTGGCAAAGATAAAATTAGCCTTTGAATCCGTTGCCTCAAAGCCCAGCTGTTTCAGCTGAGAAAGAGTGTATTCACGGGCTGAAATGATTTTTTTGCAGTTTTCGGTGTAATAATCATTTTCCTTTATTGCTGCAGTGCCCGCCTTCTGAGTCAGACGGTTTATGTTATAGGGATTTGTTGAATATTTGATAAGCTCAAGGTCTTCAATTAGCTGCATTGAGCCGAAGCAAAGACCGAGTCTTGCACCTGCAAGGCTTCTTGATTTTGAGAAGGTCTGACAGACAAGAAGGTTGTCATATCTGTCAATGAGCTTAAGGCAGGTTTCTCCTCCGAAATCAACATAAGCCTCGTCAATGACAACAACACTGTCGGGATTTGATGCAACAATTTCTTCAATGACCTCAAGGGAAAGGGATATTCCCGTGGGAGCATTGGGGTTTGCAATAACAATCAGCTTGTTTTTGCCGATGTAATCCTCTTTTTCAACGGTGAAATCCTCTTTAAGCGGAAGCTCCTGAAAATCAACACCGTGAAGCTGACAGAAAACAGTGTAAAAGCCATAGGTTATGTCGGGGAAGATTGCTCCGTTTTTACCCCATACCATAAAAGCAAAGTTCAGTATATCGTCAGAGCCGTTTGAAAGAAAAACATTTTCTTCCTTCACGCCGTAAAGCTTTGCAACACTTTCTCTAAGCTGCTTACATTCGGGGTCGCAGTAAAGTCTGAGGTCGTTGATTTCCTCCTCAGTGATACTTCTGACAACGGAAGGAGAAGGAGGAAAGGGGGATTCATTGGTGTTGAGCTTGATGTATTTTTTATCACGGGGCTGTTCCCCAGGAACATATCTTTCAAGAGAAGAAAAAGAGGGGTTAAGAAATTTACTCATTTTTTTATTCCTCGGATCTGATTATTGCGCTTTTTGCGTGGGCTGTGAGACCTTCCTTTTCCGCAAAGAATGCAACATCCCTTGCAACAAGGTCAAGAGCCTCCTTAGTGTAATAAGTGAACTGACTTTTTTTGACAAAATCGTCAACGGAAAGGGGACTTGAAAATCTTGCAGTACCTCCTGTGGGAAGTGTGTGGTTAGGTCCTGCAAAATAATCACCAAGAGCCTCGGGACAGTATCTGCCCATAAAAATGCTGCCCGCATTTTTGATTTTGTCAAGATAATCAAAGGGATTGTCAACACACAGCTCAAGATGCTCGGGAGCAAGCTCATTTGCAATTTCAATACCCTTTTCAAGATTTTTCGCAACAATGATTTTTCCGTTTACATCAACTGATGCTCTTGCAATTTCTTTTCTGAGAAGAAGAGGAATCTGCTTTTCAAGCTCCTCGGAAACCTTTTCTGCAAGGCTCATTGATTCGGTAATCAGTACTGCGGAAGCGTTTTTGTCGTGCTCAGCCTGAGAAAGAAGGTCTGCGGCAACATAAGCGGGATTGCTCTTGCCGTCAGCGATGACAAGAATTTCACTGGGACCTGCAATCATATCAATTGAAACAAGACCGTAAACCTGCTTCTTTGCTTCTGCAACAAAGGCGTTGCCGGGACCGACAATTTTATCAACCTTGGGAATTGATTCTGTTCCGTAAGCAAGAGCGGCAATTGCCTGGGCGCCGCCAACCTTGAAAATTCGGTCAACTCCTGCAATTTCTGCAGCGGCAAGAATTACGGGATTGATTTTTCCGTCTTTATCGGGAGGAGTGACAATGCACATCTCCTTGCAGCCCGCTATTTTTGCGGGAATGGAATCCATAAGCACTGTTGAAGGATAAGCGGCTGTACCGCCGGGGACATAAAGTCCTGCTTTTTCGATGGGGGTGATTTTCTGTCCTGTGACAACGCCGTTTTTCTCGTTTATGATGAAGGAATTTCTGACCTGCTTTGAGTGGAAAAGTCTGATGTTTTCGGCGGCCTCTCTGAGAATTCTTAGAAAATCCGGTTCAACCTCAGTTATTGCCTGTTCAATTTCTTCTCTTGTGACCTCAAGGGAGGAAAGCTTAGCCTTGTCAAATTTTTCGGTGTATTCAAAAACTGCCTTGTCACCGTTTTCTCTGACATTGGCAATGATTTCCGAAACAATATCCGAAACATCGGGGGCTTCTGCCATACGGGAGAAGATTTCTTTTTTATTGACATCGTCAAATTTTATAATTTTAATCATTTTTCTGCCTCACGATTTCTGCAAGAGCTGAGCGTACACGGTCAATCTGCTCCTGCTTGAATTTATAAGATGCCTTGTTGCTGATAAGGCGGGCACTTATGGGAACGATTGTTTCAATGGGCTCAAGATTGTTTTCATAAAGTGTTTTGCCCGTTTCAACAATGTCAACAATAACGTCGGAAAGACCGAGAATGGGTGCAATCTCGATTGAGCCGTTAAGGTGGATAATATCAATATCACGGCATTTTTCACCGTAAAACTTTTTTGCAATGTTTGAAAATTTGGTTGCAACACGCAGGGTTTCGGCTGTGTTGTCACGAAAGCCCTTCATTGCGGCAACTGCCATATTGCATTTGCCGATGTCAAGGTCAAGAAGCTCATAAATGTCGGGCTCATATTCAAGAAGAATATCCTTTCCTGCAACACCGATGTCTGCGGCGCCTCTTTCGACATATATTGCAACGTCTGAGGGCTTGACCCAGAAATATCTGACACCCTTTTCTTCGTTTTCAAAAATCAGCTTTCTGCCCTTTTCTTTTATTGAGGGACACTCAAAGCCTGATTTTTCAAACATTTCATAAACCTTTTCACCGAGTCTTCCTTTCGGGAGAGCAACGTTAAGCATTTTCTTCAACCTCCCCGAAGCCTAATCTGACAATTTCTTTATATCTGATGCTGTCACAGCTTGCTGCAGTGATAACCCTGATGTTATTTTCTGAAAGCTGCTGAGCCTTTTTGATTGCTTCAACGGGTGAAACATTTTCTGCAACAAGAAGAAGGACGTCACAGTCAAATTCTTCTGCTGTTTCTTCTGTCCGCGCAAGCATATCAAGATAAACCGCAAAGCCGACAGCTCCGCCCTTTTTGCCCATCTTTTTCATCAGCTTGTCATACTGACCGCCCGAAAGCACGCTTGAGGGTACATTTTTGATATATCCCTTGAAAACAATTCCGCTGTAATAGGTTACGTCGCTGACAATTGAAAAGTCTATAATCAGTCTGTCCTTTGAGGAAAGCTCTGAAAGGCAGGAATAAATTTCTTTCAGCTCATCAAGAGCCTCACGGACCTTTTCATTGTTGCTGAAGGGAGCAAGAGCTTCTGAAAGAAGATCAATGCTCTTGTAGCTGCTTATAAGGGAAATAACAGCTTCGGTAATTTCGTCAGAAAGCTTTTCTTTTTCTGCAAGTGCTCTGATGCCGTCACGGTTTTTGTCTCTGATGAGAGTCAGAAGCTTTTCTTCCGTTTCTTCGTCTGCGCTGAAAAGCTCAAAAAGAGCATTGATAAGACCTGCATGGGAAATTTCAAGGATATATTCTCTGTTGATTGTTTCAAGGCTCTTCTGAGCAAGGAAAAGCACCTGACAGACATCTGTAAGGCTGATGTCACCGATACATTCAAGACCCGTCTGGGAAATTTCCTTGAAGGAGCGTGAGTCCTTTGAAATTCTGTAAACCTTTTCGTCGTAATAGAGTCTCTGAACGCTTGCACCTGTACGGGTATTTTTAATAATTGAAAGAGTAACGTCGGGCTTCAGAGCAAGAAGCTTTCCTCCAATATCGGTGAAGGTGATGATGCCGTCAGAAACGAGGAAGTCCTTGTTTCTTGCATAAAGGTCATACTCCTCAAATTTGCTCATTTTGTATCTTTCATAGCCGAAGCGGCTGTATAAGGAACGAAGAGAAAGGGCGGCCTTTTCTTCGCTTTTTAAAATTCGGGTATCAATCATTTTTCTTATCCCCTTCAAGTTTTTCAATAACAGTCCTATAGCCGCCGTCACCGTAATTTATGCATTTGCCGATTCGGCTGATGGTGGTTGTGCTGGCGCCTGTAAGCTGGTTTACGTCAAGATAACTGTTACCCTTGAGCAGAAGCTGGGCAACCTCAAGACGCTGAGCAAAGGTCTGAAGCTCAACAATTGAGCAAAGATCTTCAAAAAAGAGTCTGCATTCATCCACGGATTCAATCATTGAGATGGCTTTATATAGATTTTCAATGCCTGCTTTATTGTTCTTGGTCATAGCTGACACCTCTCTGAGTTTTAGTGTGTTAGCATTTTATCACGATAAAGTGATAAAGTCAATAGTGAAAACGTAAAAAAAACAGTGATTTCAAGAGCCTTTATGGGCATTTTGATGAACATTTGACATATTTATTGAAAAAGACGGTGGACAAAGGCAATTGATGGTGTTATAGTATTTTAAAAGCAGAGAAAAAGGAGGCAGTTAAATGGCACAGATAAACAAAGAAAGAGCCGTTGAGCGCTTTCAGATAATGATAAGAGAAAAGACTGTTTCAAACAGAAACGGTGAATTTGACAAAGAGATTTTCGGAAGATTTCTGCCCTTGCTCAAGGAGCTTTATCCTTCGGTTTTTGAGGTTGTTGAGGCTGAAAGAATCAATGAATTCGGCATTCTTCTTCGCTGGAAGGGAAAAAACAGCTGCCTTAAGCCTGTTGTCACAATGGCGCATCACGATGTTGTTGCGGCTGTTGAAGAGGATTGGAAGCATCCGCCCTTTGCCGCTGAGATTCATGACGGTGTGATCTGGGGCAGAGGCTCAACTGACACAAAGTGCATAATTGCCGCAATTCTCGAATCAATGGAAAAGCTCATCGCTGAAGGCTTTGTGCCCGAAAGAGACATTTATTTTGCTTCAAGCAACTGTGAGGAATATGGAGGAGACACAATGGTTAAAATTGTGGACACCTTCAGAGAAAGAGGAATTACTCCCTGGTTTGTGCTTGATGAGGGCGGAGCGGTTATGCTGCAGCTTCCCATGGGCATCAAGAAGCCTTTTGCAATGGTTGCTTTTTCTGAAAAAGGAGGAGCAACTGTCAGGCTTACGGCAAAAGCAAAAACAGCAATCAGAGGAGTTACGGTGAAAAAATCCGCTCCCGTTCAGCTTGTTGAGGCCCTCAATAAGCTTGAGCAAAATCCCGCAAAGGCAACCATAAATCCTGTTATGGAGGAAATGCTCAGACGCTTTTCTCCTCACGTTCCCGAGCCGCTGAAAACCGTTCTTGCAAACATAAAGCTTCTTAAGCCCATTATCACAAAGGTTATGGAATCAAACAGTGACACTGCGGCTATGATACGCTCAAGCATCAGCATTATCAGCATCGATGCCTCCGCGCCCAACGGGGCAGTGCCCACTCAGGCAACGGCTATGATCAGAGTCAGAATTGCTCCTCACGATTATTTTGAGGATATTCTTGCACATATCAGAAAAACTGTCGGTGAGCATATTGAGCTTGAGGTTGTCAGAAGAAGCGATCCTCCGAGACTTTCAGAGCTCGGCACAGACTCCTTCCGTTATATCGAAAAGACAATCAACAGAGTTTTCCCCGAGGCAGGTGTTGCCCCCTTTATTCTTGATGCGGCAACAGACGGAAGGCATTTTTCGGCAATCAGCTCAGAGGTTTACCGCTTTGCTCCCTTTGCAGTTGACGATGACCGCTTCAATGCTGTTCATAATGCAGACGAAAGAATGCCCGTTGAGGATTATCTGAAAATGATTGAATTCTATACACACTTTTTTGAGAATCTTAATTAAAATAACAGACGGCTGAAGAAGGAATCAGCCGTCTGTTTTTACTTTGATTATTCAGTTTGTCCTATCCACATATTTTCAAATTTCTGACCCGAGATTTTTTCAAGGATTGCCTTTTCGTCATCGGTGACAGTAACAGAGCCCTTTTCCTTCTTTTCTTTGATTTTAGCCTTGATAAGATCAAGCTTATCCTTTGTCAGATCATATTTCATAATTGAAAGGAAGGAAAGGAAAAGGAAGAACATGGGAATAAGGGTGAAGCAGATTGCAACACCTGAAATTGCTCGGGGAGTCTGCATTGAGGCATCAAGCTGAGTGTCAAAGCCGAACATTCTCAGAATCATACCCACGCCGAAGCCTGCAAAGCCGCTGACAAATTTTTTGGTGAAGGTTGAGAAGGTGGCAATAACACCCTCACGGCGCTGACCGGTGATAAGCTCATCAACGTCGGTGACATCGGGGAAGATGTTGTTCTGAACGCTTGCCATACCTGCAAGACCAAGACCGTACAGAAATTCAACAAGGAACATAAGTGCCGCACTGCCTGTGTTTCTGCCAAGCCACGCAAGACCGAGAGCGGAAACGGCAACGGGCATAAATACCTTTGCGGGAAGCTGCTTGTTTTTCTTGATTGACAGCATATATGCGGGGAAGAAGCCGAGTGCTTCACCGATGCCCTGAAGAACAATAATCATATTGTAATTGCTTTCCTGATGCATAACATTTTCAAGGAAATAATACATGCACTGAGAGACAAAGGCTGAGCCGAGAAGCATAATGAAGCCGAAAAGGAAATATTGACGGAAAACTCTGTTTCTGACAACATCCTTATATTGTCTGAGGAAAGCCTTAAGGTCAAGCTTTTCATTGACCTGATGCTCAGAGCTCTCTTCGGTTGTGCCTTTATATGTGAAAATGAGGGGGAGACTTGTCCACAGACAGAGAACAGCCGCCATGAGAGTGAATCTGCCTCGGTGCTCGGGACCGAATTTGGGAGTCACGAAAATGCCGTTGATACCGCCGAGAATGATTGCTGAAACAAAGAAGGAGGAATAGCTTGAAACGGCATCCATAATGGTTTTGACACCGTTGAACTGAGTTCTCAGATGATATGAGGGCGCAATACCGGGAAGCATTGCGGTGTGAGGCACCATAATCATTGTGCTGACGGTTTTATAGAACATATAAGCAAGTATGTAATAAAGCATAACCGCATTGCTTTCGGGACCCTTTGCGGCTGAAAGACCGAAGGAGTTCCACATCAGAAAGAAGGCAATCAGAGCGGGGATGACACCGTATTTGAGATAGGGTCTGTGACGTCCGTCCTTGTGTCTTGTTCTGTCGGTTATGATACCCATAATGGGGTCGGTGACAGCGTCACAGATGCAGGAGCAAAGAAGCACCGTTGCATACTGGTCAGCCTGAAGCCCTTCAACCTTTGTCAGAAAGGGCAAAAGGAAATTTCCCAGAACATAAGGTCCGCCGCCCGAGAAGAAGATTGCGGAGTTATAGGCTACCATCGGCTTAAGCTGTGTGCCCGGCTCGACACCGATGAATTTTTTAATTTTGCCGACAAGCTTGTTTTCGGCAGGTGCTGTTGTTTCTGTTGACATTATTTATTACCTCTTTTCCTGGATGAGATAACCGCAGATGAAGTCTGATTTGTGGGGGAGCAGCTCAGAGCGCGACTCGTACTCATAAGGATAATCTCTGTTGTTATATCTGTTATATACAATTATTTTTCCGTCTTTTTTCTGTACGGTAACGGTGTGAAGACCGTGAAATGGCTTCTTCTTATTCCAGAAGGAAAGCACGGCAACGGGCACATCATTAAGGCTGTCAAAGAAATCGTTATAACGGTAGGTTGTTCTGCAGGGGATCGATCTTCTTTTATAAAAGCTGCCGAGAAGGCAGGGGTTAGAGCCGAAAAGCCCCGAAAGCATCTGAGCTCGCGGATACATCTCCTTGCAGACCTCACGCAGAGATGATTTTTCTCCCAAAAGCACCATGCTGTTATGAAGGGCAATCATTTCACAGCCGTTGTAGGACATGGGGAAAAATCCGTATTTCATTTTTGCAACCTCTCCCAGACCCTGTCCGTTGATAAGGATGTCATCCTCAAGAGGTATTGTGCAGTTATGTTTGTAATTTGATTTCTCAAGCATTTCTGAAAGTCCCTTTCTTGCCTTTGTTCCTTATTATAGACCTAAAAAAGTGCAAGGTCAAGGCGGTTGAACGCTTTAGCGCAATAAATTTTCATAATTCTATTGACAAAGAGGAAAAATGGGGTTAATATTGTTCATATACTCAAACCGATGACCGAGAGTAGTAGCATTTTCTGAAGCTCACAGAGAGCCGTGTCTGGTGGAAAACGGCAGGGGATGGAAGCGTGAATGGACTCGGGAGGGTGCCCCGAAAAGAGCAGTAGGCGGCAACGGAAACTCTAACCGTTATGATGAGAGCGTATGTCAGTACGTGAGAACCAAAGGTGGCAACAGTTTTCTTCTGTCCTTAGGTGGCAGAAGATTTTTTTATTTTTAAAAGGATGTGCGGCTTATGTATTTTTCAGGCTTCCGATGGCGTAGCTGAATTTGAATAAAAACACATAAAATTAAATCATGGAGGAAAAAACAATGAAATACAACGATATTGACTTTAATACATATTTTAAAAACTATCCCGATGAAAACGGCTTCTTCGGAAAATACGGCGGAGCTTATGTGTCTCCCGAGCTGAAAAAGGCTATGGAGGAAATCAACGAGGCTTATTTCACAATCTGCAAATCAAGCAAGTTTGTCAGTGAGCTTCGCAGAATCCGCAGAGAATTTCAGGGCAGACCTACTCCCATTTCTTACCTTGAAAGACTTTCAGGCAAGCTGGGCAATGTTCAGATTTATGTCAAGAGAGAGGACCTCAACCACACAGGTGCTCACAACCTCAATCACTGTATGGGTGAAGCTTTGCTTGCACATTATATGGGCAAGAAAAAGGTTATTGCCGAAACAGGTGCAGGTCAGCACGGTGTTGCTCTTGCAACCGCTGCAGCTTATTTCGGACTTGAGTGTGACATCTATATGGGTGAGGTTGACATTAAGAAGCAGGCTCCCAATGTTGCAAGAATGAAGATTCTTGGTGCAAATGTTATTCCCGTAACTCACGGTCTGAAAACTCTTAAGGAGGCTGTTGATGCCGCCTTCGAAGCTTATTGCAATGAATATGAAACAGCAATTTACTGTATCGGCTCAGTTCTCGGCCCTCATCCCTTCCCCATGATGGTGCGTGACTTCCAGAGTGTTGTCGGCATTGAGGCAAGAGAACAGTTCTTCAATATGACAGGTGAGCTTCCCGATGCCGTTGTTGCTTGTGTGGGCGGCGGATCAAATGCAATGGGTATGTTTGCCGGCTTCCTCAACGATCCCGTTGAAATTTACGGCGTTGAGCCTTTAGGCAGAGGCACTGACCTTGGTGACCATGCGGCAAGTCTCAAATACGGAACAGAGGGCATTATGCACGGCTTCAACAGCATTATGCTCAAGGATGAAAACGGTGATCCCGCACCCGTTTATTCTGTTGCAAGCGGTCTTGATTATCCTTCTTCAGGTCCCGAGCACGCTTTCCTTCAGGATATCGGCAGAGTCAATTATGACGTTGTTTCAGACGAGGAAACAATCGAAGCCTTCTTCACCCTTTCAAGACTTGAGGGTATCATTCCCGCAATCGAAAGCTCACACGCCGTGGCTTATGCAATGAAGCTTGCAAAGAAGATGGGCAAGGGCTCAATTCTTGTCAATCTTTCAGGCAGAGGCGATAAGGATATGGATTTCATTATTGAGAAATACGGTCTTGGTGAGGAATATAAAATCAAATAAATTTTCCGAAATATTAAAGGCAGTACCGACAGGGTGCTGCCTTTTAGCTTGTCTTTAAAAAGCGGATGCTTTTGTAAACAAAAGCTTAATTCTTTTTCTTCATGTTGACTTTAACTGATTTCAATAATATAATTTCAATAAGAGAAATAAAAGGAGGCTTTATTATTATGAAGAAAAGTAAAAAAATCGTTGTTGTGATTGTTGCTGCTTTTGCGGTGCTCATTCTTTCCGCTCTTGCCGTTTTCCGAGGTGAAGTAAGCACTCTGCTTTCAGTTAAGGAAAAAGGTGACACGGGAATTTATGAGGTTAATTATGCTGCGGATTATAAGCTTGATGAGCTGCTTGAACAAGGAGGTGCAGCTTCGGAGGAACAGCTGGTGCAGTACATTTTGAAGACAATGCTCAAGGGACTGCCCATAGATGTACCTTATGAGATTCCCAATCTTGCCTGTTCAACATTTTATGCCGAAACTCCCGAAAAGGGTTATATCTTCGGCAGAAATCTTGACAATCAGACTACAGACCTTGCAGTTGTAAAAACTGCACCGAAAGACGGCTACAAATCTGTTTCCGTTGTCAATCTCAGCTTCCTCGGATATAACGAAAGCTATACTCCCGATAAGCTTCTTGACAGAATCAACACCCTCGCCTGTGCATATTTTCCTCTTGACGGCGTGAATGAAAAAGGTCTTGCTGTCGGAGTGCTTCAGCTCCAGGCTCCTGCAACTGCTCAGGATTCGGAAAAGCCCGATGTCGGCACAACTCTTGCAATCAGAGCAATGCTTGACAACTGTGCAACTGTTGACGAGGCTCTTGAGTTTTTGAAAAGTGTTGATATGTATGCTGCTGCAAGGGGCTGTTATCATTTTCAGATTGCTGATGCAACGGGAAAGAGCATTGTTGTTTCTTATGTAGATAATGAAATTGTTGTGACTGAGCAGGAAGAAAAGGGATTTATTGCAGCAACCAATTTCTATCTTCATGAGGTTCCCTTTGAATATGAGCAGCAGGGTCTTGACAGATATGAAATTCTTGAAAAGACTCTTACTCAGAAGGCTTCCGTTCTTTCGGCCGAAGAAGGTATGAAGCTTCTTGAGGCGGTAAGAATAACAGGAACCGATCCTGATGAAAAGGGAAGAGTTTATTCAACACAGTGGTCTTCAATTTATGATTTGACAAATCCGTCCTTAAGCCTTTGCGCTGATATGGATTACGAAAATGTTTATATTTATGAGGTTGAATAACACTATATAAAATACAAAAAAGGCAGTACCGACAGGGCGCTGCCTTTTTTATGCGCAAAAAAATCCGGATGTCTCAGGGACACCCGGATAAAATTCTTTTTGAATTATGCTGAAGCTTCAGCTTCTTCACGCTTTTCACGGATGAAGGCGTAAATGGGTTCAAGCTTTTCTTTTGTCAGAGGATAACCGAATCTCATAAGAAGCCATACACCTGTGTAAACAACAGCGGGAATAATTGTGCAGATAAGCATAATCTTGTTACTTGTGTTGTTTTCGGTGATAAAGCCGTCAATGTTCTTTTCGGGGTCATATTTTGCCCACTGGAGAAGGAAAAGACCGAGACCGTCAGCAATTGTCTGACCGAACTTACGTGAGAAAGTATAAACTGCGTAAACGGCACTTTCGTTTCTTTCACCGGTTTTGTATTCCTGATAATCGATAACGTCCATTACGACTGCCCAGCATGTAAGAGAAACGAAGGTATAGCCGAAGCCGATGAGAAGAAGAGAAGCCATAAACAGCCAGGCGGGGAATCTGCCGTCTGAGCTGAGCATATTGATAACGGTGGGGTTGTTTGCACATATTGCAAGAGCAACAGATGTAATTGCTGCAATGATTGAGAATTTACCGCAAAGCTCTTTTTTGCCGTATTTTGCAGAAAGCTTGGGAGTGAAGAGCACAAGGCATACCATGGGGAGATAGTTACATACTGTGCCGAGAACGCCGAGACTTGTGTTTTCAAAGTAGTTCTTATAAAGGTATGTGTTGAAGGAGTTGAACTGAAGCTGACCGCTGATGAGAACACCTGCAAGAGCAACAGTTACGAAGGGACGTGACTTGAGAAGACCGAGATAGGTTTTCTTGAAGTCCATCTTGGGTTCAGCCTCTGAAGGAACCCTTTCCTTTGTCTTCTTAAAGCCTACAAGATAGAATATGATTGAAAGGATACCCATAATAAGAGCGAAGATGAACATCTTGTTGCCGTCAGCAACATCAACCATAACGGTTTCGCCTGTTGCTTCGTCAACCTTGGGGATTGCGGTATAGATCACAAAGGGAGCAATGAGTGAAACAACCGCACCGCCGATGCCTGAGCCGATGCTGCGGAAGGTTGAAAGAAGGTTTCTTCCGTTGGGATCATCGGTGATAACTGAAGCAAGTGAGCCGAAGGGGATGTTCATACCGGTGTACATCATACCGTAGAATATGTATGTTACATAACAGATGATGAGAAGAATGCCTGTGTCGGTTGTGATTTTGTTATAGGGAGCAAAGCAGAGGATTGTTGCAAGACCGAGAGGCACGGAAACCCACTTGAGATAAGGGCGGAACTTACCGTCCTTGTTGGGCGCCTTTTTTGCAACCATAGCACCCCAGATGGGGTCATTGATGCAGTCCCAGAGTCTTGTGATGATAAACATAAGACCTGCAACCATGGGCTGAATTTTCAGAACGTCGGTCATAAAGAGCTTGAGATAGCTGGAGATATATGTCAGGTTGAACATATTACCCGCTTCAGCTACGGTATAGCCGGCAGCCTCCTTGACGCCGATGGCATTAGGATGGGTGTTGACCGGTTTTTCTTTTTTTGCTTTTTCTTTTGCCATTTTGTTATACTCTCCTTTTCAGAATTATCCGAAGATACCTTCCTTGATTGTGATTTCTCCGGGTGTAAATCCGAGTTTTTCGATAGCTTCAATAATGAGCTTATCGTCAACGTCTTTTTTCATTGTTGCGGTAACAGTGTTTTTTTCAAGATCAACCCTGGCTTTTGAAATTGAGTCAATCTCAGTCAAAGCTTTTTCAACTGCTTTTGCGCAGTTGACACAGTGCATACCTGAAACATTGATAATTTTTTTCAAAAAGCATCAGCTCCTTTTCTTAATTTACTTTATATAGAATAACTCATCGAGGAAAAAAAAGCAACAGCATTCACAGAAAATACTTTAAAAAAGTGTTAATCGTCAGGTGTAAAACAATAATAAAAGGGGATAAAATAAAAAGTGAAAATTTTTTTGATTCAGGTATTTACTTTTTCCTTCCGACGTGCTATAATCTTCAAGCATTGTGCCTGTTTCTCGGTTTGCGGGTTTTTACCCAAAGGGTTATTTCACCTGCCGCTTGCTGAGGAATGCGGCGAATGAAATATTTTATATGAGGTGAAAAATCATGATGACAAAGGAACAGAAGACAGCAATTATCAACGAATATGCTGCACACGAAGGTGACACAGGTTCACCCGAAGTACAGATCGCTCTTCTCACCTACAGAATCAACAGCCTTACAGAGCATCTTAAGGTTAACAAGAAGGACCACCACTCAAGACGCGGCCTTCTTATGATGGTTGGTCAGAGAAGAAATCTCCTTGCTTACCTTCAGAAGAACGACATCGAAAGATACCGTTCAATCATCGCAAGACTTGGTATCCGTAAGTAATTGCAATCCCTTGGCAGACATGAAAAAATCGTGTCTGCCATTTTTCCGTTATTAAAAGCAAAAAATGTGTCAGTTGATACGGGGCACGTAATTGGGTTAGCACTAAATTGAGATCTGAAAAATTCAGCTCTGAATTTATTGCTAAACCACCATGCCTCGTATTGAAAATAAATCAAAATAAAGAAAAGTGAGGTAAAAACTATGTTTCCTGAATTCAGAAAATTTGAAACAACTCTTGCAGGCAGACCCCTCGTTGTAGAAACAGGTAAAATGGCAGGTCTTGCAGGCGGTTCATGTCTTATCAGATACGGTGAGACAGAGGTTCTTTGCACAGCAACAATGGCTGCAAAACCCAGAGAAGGTGTTGATTTCTTCCCTCTCAGCGTTGACTTTGAAGAAAAGCTTTATTCAGTCGGCCGCATTCCCGGCTCATTCCAGAGACGTGAAGGCAAGGCAAGTGAAAAGGCAACTCTTTCATCAAGAGTTATTGACAGACCCATCCGTCCTCTTTTCCCCAAGGATATGAGAAATGATGTTGGTGTTGTTGCAACTGTTATGTCAGTTGATCAGGACTGTCTTCCCGAAATCACAGCAATGATCGGTGTTTCCGTTGCAATTTCAATTTCAGAAATTCCCTGGGACGGCCCCATCAGCGGCGTTTCAGTAGGTCTTGTTGACGGCAAGTTCGTCATCAACCCCACAGAAGAAGAAAGAGCAAAGAGTGATATGGCTGTTACCGTTGCTTCAACACCAGACCTTGTTGCCATGATTGAAGCAGGAGCAAACGAGGTTGATAACGAAACAATGTTTGCCGGTAGC
>JAZOWF010000099.1:0-2768 GCA_045659065.1 Acutalibacteraceae bacterium | reverse complement strand
GAAAAATCTCCACCCATTAAACTCAAAGACCATAAATGCCCGAGTTTTGGTGCATTTGGGATTTTCTTCGACGAAGCAATACTCGCGTCTTGCGAGGAGAAAAAATTACAAAGGTGCCGGAAATCGGACATTTTGGCTTGTCCGATTCGATTACCGTTACCTTTAGAGATAAATAATTAAACTGAAAGGACAGATAAAAAATGAAAAAGATTATTGCAAAAGACTTACTTTCCATCGGAGCAGTTTTTCTTCGTCCCGAGCAGCCCTTCACATGGGCAAGCGGCATCAAAAGCCCCATTTACTGTGACAACAGACTCACTCTCACATCACCCGCAGTAAGAGCAGATGTTGAGACAGGTCTTGCAAAAACAATTCTTAAGCATTATCCCGACTGTGAGGTTGTTATGGGCACCTCAACTGCAGGCATCGCACACGCAGCAATCGTCGGTCACATTCTCGGACTTCCCATGGGCTATGTAAGAAGCGGTCACAAGGACCACGGCAGAGGCAACCAGATTGAAGGCAAGCTTGAAAAGGGTCAGAAGGTTGTTGTTGTTGAAGATCTTATTTCACCCGGCGGCAGCGTGCTTGAGGTTGTTGAGGTTCTCAGAGAAGCAGGTGCCGAGGTTCTCGGTATTGCTTCAATCTTCACCTACGGTATGAAGAAGGGCATTGACAGAATGGCAGCAGCTGACGTTATCAACCACTCACTTTCAAACCTTGACGCTGTCTGTGAGGTTGCCGCTGAGGAAGGCATCATCAAGAATGAGGACATTGCAAGAATTCTCAAGTTCAGAGATAATCCCTCAGATGAAAGCTGGATCGGAGGCGCAAAATAATGAGAAGCCTTATTGATATTCTTGATCTCACAACAGCTGAGATTGATGAGCTTCTTGACATTGCCGACGATATAATTGCAAACCCTGCAAAATACAGTGAGGTTTGTCACGGAAAGAAGCTTGCAACTCTTTTCTTCGAGCCCTCAACAAGAACAAGACTCAGCTTTGAAGCTGCAATGTATGAGCTTGGCGGTAACGTTCTCGGCTTTTCCGAGGCACAGTCATCCTCAGCATCAAAGGGCGAAAGCGTAGCCGACACAACAAAGGTTGTTTCCTGTTATGCAGACATCATTGCAATGCGTCATCCCAAGGAGGGCGCACCCCTTGTTGCTTCAATGAATTCCTCCGTACCCATCATCAATGCAGGTGACGGCGGACACAATCATCCCACACAGACCCTCACTGACCTTCTGACAATCAGAAGAAAGAAGGGCAAGCTGAGTGATTTCACAATCGGCTTCTGCGGTGACCTTAAGTTCGGCAGAACCGTACATTCACTCATCAACGCCCTTGCAAGATATGAGAATGTGAAGATTGTTCTTATCTCACCCGACGAGCTCAAGCTTCCCTCATACGTCAAAAAGGATGTGCTTCAGAAAAAGGGCATTGAATATGTTCAGACTGCAAGCCTTGAGGATGTTCTTCCCGACCTTGACGTGCTTTATATGACAAGAGTTCAGAAGGAGCGCTTCCTGAGTGAAGAGGAATATATCAGACTGCGTGACAGCTACATTCTTGACATGAAGAAGCTCAAGAATGCAAAGGAAACTCTGACAATCCTTCATCCTCTGCCCAGAGTCAACGAAATTTCCGTTGAGGTTGACGCTGACCCCAGAGCCTGCTATTTTGAGCAGGTGCTTTGCGGCAAATTCATCAGAATGGCGCTGATTATGAAGCTTCTTGAAATCAGCAGACCTGAATAAGAAAGGGGACAGGACAAATGAATATTGATTCAATCAAAGACGGTATTGTTATTGACCACATCACAGCAGGCAATGCAATGAGAATTTATAACCTTCTCGGCTTTGACCAGCTTGACTGCAGCATTGCAATCATCAAAAATGTTTCAAGCAAGAAGACAGGCAAAAAGGACATCATCAAAATTGACAGCAACATTGACATCAACCTTGAGGCTCTCGGCTTCATTGATCCCGGTGTTACCGTTGACGTTATCCGTGACAGTGTGCTTGTTGACAAATACCATGTTGACCTTCCCGAAACTCTTCACGGAGTTCTGACCTGCAAGAATCCCAGATGTATCACATCCTGTGAGCAGGAGCTTCCTCAGGTGTTCACTCTCACCGACAAGGAAAACAGAATTTACAGATGCCGCTACTGCGAGGCCAAAGCCTAAGGCTTAGGATAAAGGCACAAGAACAGCAATCAGTGTGAAACAAAAAGGGCAAATCCACATACTGATACAAAGCCTGAACTTAATACTTTTCAGAGACAAAAAGAGATGAAACGTCGAGTTTCATCTCTTTTTCTGATTGCTTCGGTCTTTTTTCTCCCTCTCGGAGTACCTTTGTACGCCTTCGGGGAGAAGAAAAGGCCATTTTGCACTATTCTTGAAAATTTTTACTTTTCCGTGAAAATCTTAAAGCTGAGTACAATTAAAATTGCAGGCAGGGTCGAAGAAAAGGTCATTCTGCACTGTTCTTGATTTACCGTGAAAATCTCAAAGCCTGATTATTTTATTTTTTATTAGCCCTTGACAAAGTCCGCTGTCTGTGTTATTATATCAAGGCACTTGAGGGTGTAGCTCAGTTGGTCAGAGTACTTGCTTGTCATGCAAGGGGTCGGTGGTTCGAGCCCACTCATCCTCACCAAAAATCCCGTTCTCGTAAGAGGGCGGGATTTTTACTTATTACCTATTCACTATTCACTTTTCACTCTCCGTTGATTTTTTCGGGATTTTTGGTAAGTAAG
>JAZOWF010000098.1:0-5157 GCA_045659065.1 Acutalibacteraceae bacterium | reverse complement strand
CTCTTTATGGGCTCTTTGCTCTGTGAACAGCTTAACTCCCGCTCGTGCCGCGGGGGCATTTCCTTTGCCAACAGCAGCAAAGGAAACAAAGTGCCGCTTACTTTTGAGGCGCAAAAGTAAGACAAAAACGCAGTCGGGTAGGCTGCCTGCTGAAAATCAGCGGTACACCGTAAGACAGAATCTGCAAGGCTAGATGAGGTAGCTTGCTCTGTTATCGTTTCAGAAAGAATCTGCGGTCAATGAGCATGGGCGACCATTGGTCGTCCGTGTGTGCCTTCACCTCAGATTCTCTGCGGGGAGCTGTTGCCGTCGGCATAATGCTTGCCGATTATCCTCTCAAAACATTTTTTTCACAGACAGTTGTGTATTTATCAAACTTATGATAAAATGTATCAGATAAGGTGGTGAAAAAATGAAGATTGCAATCATCGGCGGCGGTGCGGCAGGTCTTGTCTGTGCCATTGAGTGCCTGAGAAAAGCAGAAAAAAAGGGTGAGAGAGTCAAGCTGACCGTCTTTGAAAAAAGAGAAAGAGTGGGCAAAAAAATCCTTGCCACAGGCAACGGCAGATGTAATATGATGAATCTCAGTGACAGCTTCGGTTATCTCGGTAATAAGGAATTTGTCGGTTACGCCCTTAAAAATTACAGTCCGCAGAGCAATCTTGATTTTTTTGCATCCCTCGGTCTTTATACCCGTACCGATGAGGAGGGCAGAGTTTATCCTCTGAGCAATCAGGCATCCTCCGTTCTTGATGCACTGCGCTTTGAATGTGAAAGACTCGGCGCTGAGCTTTGCTGTGAGAGTGAGATTGTCTCTGTGAAAAAGAAGGGAAATGCCTTTGTTCTCAACGGCTCAATGACCTTTGACAAGGTTGTCCTTGCCTTAGGCAGCAAGGCCTCGGTGAAGGGCTTTAACGGCTACGATATTCTCAAAAATCTGGGCATAAGGGTTGTGACTCCCAAGCCCTCTCTGACAAAGCTGACTGTTGAGGAAAAATCCGCAGTAAAGCAGCTTAAGGGCATCAGACACAAGGCTGAGCTGACCCTTCTGGCAGACGGAAGGGCGGTTGCTTCAGAAAAGGGTGAGCTTCTTTTCACCGATTACGGTCTGTCGGGTATTGCCGTGATGCAGCTTTCGGCTTATGCCGCAAGATGTCAGACTCAAAGGCTGAGCATCACCGTTGACTGTGTGCCCACCTTCAGCCTTTCACAGCTTGGTGAAGCACTTGAAAAAATTATTCTCAGAAGCCCCTCGGGCAAGGCGGAAAACCTTCTTACAGGCTTTATGCCCAAAAAGCTCGGAGAGGTCATTGTTAAAAATGCAGGGCTTTCTCCTGCGGATACCCTCGGCAGTATGGATGGCGGAGCTGTAAAGGCAATCACATCCCTTTCAAAAAGGCTGACCTTCACCGTCACGGGCGTCACAGGCTTCGAGGAGGCGCAGGTTGTTTCCGGCGGTGCCGATACGGCTCAGTTTAACCCGAAAACAATGGAGTGTCTCAGAATCAGAGGGCTTTACTGTGTGGGTGAGCTTCTTGATGTTGACGGACTGTGCGGCGGATATAATCTCGGCTGGGCGTGGAGCAGCGGAAGACTCTGCGGCTCGGTGTTAGTTTGATAAAGACAGGTGACAGATAATGATAAGAATAAAAGATATATCCCTCAGCCTAGACGGCTCAAGGGAGGAGCTTTTTGAAAAATGCAGAAAGCTTCTGAGAATTGACGAAAAACAAATCAAGTCAATGACCGTTATGAGACAGAGCGTTGATGCAAGAAAAAAGGACAATATTTTTTTCAATTACACCGTTGATGTTGAGGTTGCAGGTGACGAGGAAAAAATACTCGGACGCCGACATGACCCCAAGATTGAAATTGTTGAAAAGTACGATTACGTTATGCCCGAGCTTAAGCGTAATTCAGACCTTCGTCCCGTTGTAGTAGGCTTCGGCCCTGCGGGTATTTTTGCAGCTCTGACTCTTGCAAGGGCAGGTCTTAAGCCCCTTGTTATCGAGCGCGGACGTGACGTTGACAGCAGAACAAAGGATGTCAACCGCTTTTTCACCGAAAAAATTCTTGACGAAACCTCAAACGTACAGTTCGGTGAGGGCGGCGCAGGTACCTTCTCTGACGGCAAGCTGACCACGGGCATCAAAAGCCCCTTCTGCCGCAAGGTGTTCCTTGAATTTTTTGAGCACGGTGCACCCGAGGAGATTCTCTATTCGGGCAAGCCTCATATCGGCACGGACAAGCTTGCGGGCGTGGTTAAAAATATGCGTCAGGAGATTATTTCTCTTGGCGGTGAGGTCAGATTTGAAACAAAGCTGGCTGACATCATTGTTTATAATTCTTCAGTCCAGGGCGTTACCTTTGAGCATCAGGGCAGAGCCACGGATTTTGAAACAGACACGGTCATTCTTGCCATCGGACATTCGGCAAGAGACACAGTGAAAATGCTTTATGCCAAGGGTATTCAGATGATTCAGAAGCCCTTCTCCGTGGGTGCAAGAATTGAGCATCCCCGTGAGCTGATTGACAAGGCTCAGTACGGTGCATTTGCAGGACACAAGGCACTCGGTGCCGCTGATTATAAGCTTGCCTGCCACGGAAAGCACGAAAGAGGGGCATACACCTTCTGTATGTGTCCCGGCGGTACGGTTGTTGCGGCAACAAGTGAGAAAAACGGAATTGTTGTCAACGGTATGAGTGAGTGGGCACGAGACGGTGAAAACTCAAACTCAGCCCTGCTTGTCAATGTTTATCCCGAGGATTTCCCGAGTGACCACGTGCTTGCAGGCTTTGAGCTTCAGCGTCAGATGGAGCAGAAGGCCTTCATCCTCGGCGGAGGAGATTACTGCGCTCCCTGTCAGCTTGTGGGAGATTTCCTCGAAAACAGAAAATCAACATCACTTTCCTTTGTCAGACCCAGCTGTCCCACGGGTGTAACACCCTCTGATATCAGACAGGTGCTGCCCAAAAAGGTGACAGACACAATGGCTCAGGCAATTGTTGAAATGGACAAAAGGCTTCACGGCTTTGCGCTGAAGGACGCTGTGCTTACAGCTCCCGAAACAAGAAGCTCTTCACCTGTCAGAATCCTCAGAGACGATATTTATCAGACCAACGTCAGAGGACTTTATCCCTGCGGTGAGGGTGCAGGCTATGCAGGCGGTATTGTTTCCGCAGGTGTTGACGGAATCAGGTGCGCTCACGCAGTTATGAGTGACGAAAGATAATCAGTCCTTGGTCATGCAGTCCGTAAGGCTATATGCTTTTTGCATATATTCCTCAGCATCATAAGCAGCATCAGAGCTGAGGGAGGCTTTCTCCCTCGGCTTTTCTTTTTTCACAGAAGCAAAGCTTACCCATTGAGTCAGCTTGGCAAAGTGGTTTTCGTAGCATTTACCGCTTGAGCTGATATAGGCTGACAGCTCCTCAATTCTTCTTTCCGCATCGGGAAAGCTTATTTTAAGCTGCTGATATTCAGCGGGAGACAAACGGACATTTTTAAAAAGACCGTAAAGCTGTTTATCATCACAGGAAGCCTTTGTTCCGGATTTTTCTGCCGCAGGCTTATATGTGTTTATGCCCTGTGCATCCCTTTTCTGCGGATGTACCTTTTTCGTATCAGGCACACTATCACTGACATATACACTTTCACTAACACTAACACTATCACTGTCACTATCACTATCATTATCCGTATTTTTGGTATCAGTTGGTATGCATTCGTTTACGGATGTATTTTTACGCATCTCTTTTTCCTTTTCCCACCGTGTTGAAACGGCTTTTTTGTTTTTCTGACAGATTTTTTCGTATTTCTCCCTGCTGCGGTCAAGAGAATTTTTGATTGTGACGAAGCTTGAGAGCATAAGTCTGTCCTTGAAGGTGGGCTCGATGCCCTCCATTTCGTATTTGAAGACGGCTCTCATTAATTTGCCTAACTCTCTGTCTGTGAGAAAGTCGAGATTTTTAACCACATCATAATAAAGAACAAATGAATTTTTCATAAAACCAGACCTTTCTTTTTGAAAATTAATATTTTTTTGGTGAAAACTTTTTTAGTCCTCTACTAATGTTTCGAAAAGTGGGAAAAATTGCACAAAAAGTGCAATTTTTTCTTCAAAATTCAAAAAAATTTTTTTCAGAGCCGTTTTTTTCATAAAAAAAGCGGTTAATATTCTGCAAAAGAATTAACCGATGGAAGAAATTTATTCTGATTAAATTATATATAAGGGGGGATTTCTCGTCACGGAGGTGGAGGATAATCTGCGGTCAGCGATTTTGTAACGGTAAATGAGATATTTATGTAGGGTCGACTCTTGAGTCTGCCGTGCTTTCTGTCACCGCAAATTTTAATTACATCGTAGGGGCGACCATTGGTCGCCGTGAAAACCCACCTATACATCAAAACCGATTTCCATATATTATGGGGTTAGTTTTTTAATTTTTCATTTACAGACAGCTCTGTCTGTTTATTTAGTCCCTCCCACTCATGCCATGGAGACTTCTTTGCAGTTTATTTTATCTGACGATAAATTCTCCCCGCTCGTGCCGCGGGGGCATTTACTTTTGTCAGGCGTGACAAAAGTAAACAAAAACACGCTTTCCGTCAATTGAGTCCGAACGAGGTTACAAAATGCCGAGAAGGCTTGGCATAAGCTTTCATCCTCTTCTGTTACGCCCTGCCGTTCAAGGCGGTCAGTCTCTGCGGGGCGGCATTTTTCCACAGTTCTGCAATCATATGAATAGCAGTCAGGGTATTCGGTGATTCACTTGCTGAAAACGATTCAAGAAAATTCGCTGCAATTTTCCCTCCCCAAACTGCTGCCTTGTCTAGTACGCGTTGCTGTGTTGTCTCCTCAGAAACTAAAGCGGTCGACAGTCGTCACCCGCTCTATTGTCGTTTCTGTTGGAATCTACGGTGAGAGATTTTGTGTGTCGGTCAGATTGATGTTTATCGTAGGGGCGACCATTGGCGCCCGTGCAGTGTTCCGCAAATTAACGGAAACAATAACATCTCGCTTACCGTAGCACTATCTGAAACCTGACAGTGCGGACACGTCGCCGTCGAATCAGAATATGAAAGGACAAAAGTCAGAAGCGTATCGGCTGTTTTAAAGGAAGCAGTAGCGGACGATTTTGAATCGGTTGTTTTAA
>JAZOWF010000097.1:0-16649 GCA_045659065.1 Acutalibacteraceae bacterium | reverse complement strand
CTCAAGGGTACAGCAGATTTTGAACCCAAAATTCAGGATTCACTTATCACAGTTGAAAACATCCAGGACAGTGTTGAATCTGTTCTTGTTCAGGCAGGTTATGCTGATGTTTCAAAGTCATATATCCTTTACAGAAAACAGCGTGAAAAGCTTCGTAACATCAAGGGCACACTTCTTGACTATAAAGACCTTGTTGACAACTACGTTAATGTTAATGACTGGAGAGTTAAAGAAAACTCAACAGTAACATATTCAGTAGGTGGTCTTATTCTTTCAAACTCAGGCGCAGTTACCGCCAACTATTGGCTTTCTGAAATTTATGATGATGAAATTTCAAATGCGCACAGAAATGCAGATATTCACATCCACGACCTTTCTATGCTAACAGGCTATTGTGCCGGATGGTCACTAAAGCAGCTTATTCAGGAAGGACTTGGCGGAGTTGAGGGTAAAATCACCTCTGCACCTGCAAAGCATCTTTCAACTCTTTGTAACCAAATGGTAAATTTCCTTGGAATTATGCAGAATGAATGGGCAGGCGCACAAGCATTTTCATCATTTGACACATACTTAGCACCATTTGTAAAGGTTGATAACTTACCATACGAAACAGTTAAAAAATGTATAGAATCATTCATCTACGGCGTTAATACACCGAGCAGATGGGGTACTCAGGCGCCATTTTCAAACATCACTCTCGACTGGACAGTTCCTGCCGACTTAAAAGACCCTCCTGCAATTGTAGGCGGTAAGGAAATGGATTCCACATACGGCGACTGTAAGGCTGAGATGGATATGATAAATAAAGCATTTATCGAAACCATGATCGAAGGCGACGCAAACGGCAGAGGCTTCCAGTATCCTATCCCCACATATTCAATCACAAGTGACTTCGACTGGTCAGAAACAGAAAACAACCGTCTTCTGTTTGAAATGACATCAAAATACGGAACTCCCTATTTCTCAAACTACATCAACTCCGATATGGAGCCCAGTGACGTACGTTCAATGTGCTGCAGACTCCGTCTTGACCTTCGTGAGCTGCGCAAAAAGTCAGGTGGCTTCTTCGGAAGCGGTGAAAGCACAGGCTCTGTCGGTGTTGTAACAATTAACATTCCCAGAATTGCTTTCCTTGCCAAGGATGAGGCAGATTTCTATGAGCGTCTTGACAAGCTTATGGACATTTCAGCCCGTTCACTTGCAATCAAGAGAAAGGTTATCACAGCCTTCCTTGAAAGCGGTCTTTATCCTTACACAAAGAGATACCTCGGCTCATTCGACAACCATTTCTCAACAATTGGTCTTGTCGGTCTGAACGAAGCCTGTCTCAATGCTTCATGGATCAAGGCTGATCTTACAAATGCGGATGCACAGCAGTTTGCCAAGGATGTGCTCAATCATATGCGTGAACGTCTTTCCGATTATCAGGAGATGTACGGTGACCTTTATAACCTTGAAGCAACTCCTGCCGAATCAACAAGCTTCCGTCTTGCAAAGCATGACCTTAAGCGCTTCCCCAACATTATCACAGCTTCAGACGCAAAGAAGGGTGAAGCACCTTATTACACAAACTCCTCACACCTTCCCGTCGGCTACACAGATGATATTTTCTCAGCTCTTGATATTCAGGATGAGCTTCAGACACTTTACACCTCAGGTACAGTTTTCCACGCCTTCATCGGTGAAAAGCTTCCCACATGGAAGAGTGCAGCTGCCCTTATCAGAAAGATTGCAGAAAATTATAAGCTTCCTTATTACACTCTTTCACCCACTTATTCCGTCTGTAAGAATCACGGATATATTGCAGGTGAGGTTTACACCTGTCCCGACTGCGGTGAGCAGACAGAGGTTTACAGCCGTATCACAGGCTACTACCGTCCCGTTCAGAACTGGAATGACGGAAAGAGCCAGGAATACAAGCACCGTCTTGAATATGATCCCTCAAAGTTCGGCAAGGAGGTTGCCGCTGCAGTGAAGGCAGCACAGGAAAAGGCAGCAAAAACCGAATCAGAGGACAAAACAATTCTTTTTGCAACCTCAACCTGTCCCAACTGCAAAATGGCTGCAAAGTTCCTTGATGCCGCAGGTATTGCCTATGAAAAGGTGCTTGCCGATGAAAACAAAGAGCTTGCCGAAAAATTCGGTATTCAGCAGGCGCCCACTCTTATCAGCATCAGAAACGGTGAAATCGAAAAAATTGTAAATCTTTCAAACATCAGAGCATACACTGAAAGATAAGGTATAATTTTATGTACGATATTGTTATTATCGGTGCAGGTCCCGCGGGAATGACAGCCGCTGTCTATGCGGGACGCGCCGAAAAGAAAACTCTCATTCTTGAAAAAGAAACCTTCGGAGGTCAGATTACCCATTCACCCCGAGTTGAAAATTATCCCGGCTTCATCCGTATGAGCGGCACAGAGTTTGCCGATAAGCTTGTTGATCAGGTTATGGCTCAGGGCGGTGACTTTGAGCTTGACGCGGCTGTTTCAATCAGCAAGGAGAACGGAATTTTCACCGTCAAGGGTGAAAGAGGGGATTACACCGCAAAAAGCGTAATCATTGCAACGGGCTCTGCCCACCGCAGACTCGGTCTTGAAAATGAGGAAAAATTTGTCGGTGAGGGCATCTCCTACTGTGCAGTTTGTGACGGAGCATTTTATAACGGAAAAAAGGTTGCTGTTATCGGCGGAGGCAACTCTGCATTGCAGGAAGCGGTTATGCTTTCCAAAAACTGTGCAGAGGTAACAGTTATTCAGAACCTTTCATATCTCACAGGAGAAAACAGACTTATAAAGGAGCTTGAAGAGAAAGATAATGTTTCTTTCATTTACTCCAGCGTGGTCAGAGAAATACTTGGCGGTGACAGCTTTGAAGGTATTGTTATTGAAAACACCGAAACAAGTGAAGCTCAGAAGCTCTTCTTCGACGGTATCTTTGTTGCAATCGGTCAGCAGCCCATGAATGAGCCCTTCAGAAATGTTGTTAAGCTGAATGAATGGGGTTATATAGAAGCTGACGAAAGCTGTGTGCCCAAATGTGAAAATGGCATCTTTGTGGCAGGTGACTGCCGCAGCAAAAGAATCAGACAGGTGGCTACAGCCGTTGCTGACGGTGCCGTTGCAGCACTTTCAGCCTGCAGCTATATTGATTCAGAATGTAAATAAATAAAAAAAGTCCGGTTTTCAACCGGACTTTTTTTATTTTATAATATCATTCAGCAGAAAATGCTTCTGTCCTGTCAGTCGGTCATTTCTCAGAGACTGAAAATAAAGTGCCGCTGTCACGGGAGAATAGCCCGTTGCGGAGAAAAACTCATTTCCGTCAAATTCATCATTGAAATCAGAGGAAAAAGGAATATTCCTGAGCTGAGTCCATCGGTTTTCTCCGTCAAGAATAAATGCCTTCACATAATCCTTCAGATCATCGTCAAGGCTCATAACGGAGCTGACGGTCTGCTGTGCGGTTATTTCATCATAACCGAGAGAAGCAGACTCAAGAAGATATTTTTTCAGCTTCTCCGAAAATTCACAGCCGCAGTCAGTCTGCGGAATTCTGTTTTGCTTCATAAGCTCAAGCCAGCTCATAATCTTCCTCCTCATTTTCTTCAATTTCACGGATGACCTCTTTTACAAATTCCTTGTTTTCACATCTGTCAAGAAAGCACTCGGTGATGTTGACAGCATAAAATTCAAGAGGCTGCAGGGGATAAGCAAGAGGATCCTGCTCATAGGTTATATAATGCTCAAAATTGCGCTTCCAAGCGTCTGTCAGCTCCTGAGGGATATTTGTCACCTCGTCAGTCTGAGAGGCGTTATACTGAAACTGATGGAAAAGCTCGTGTATCATTGTTGATATAATAAGCTTTGATTGGGAAAGACTGATCTTTCCGTCGTTGAAAAAGCTTTCGTTGATATAAATGGAATTGCTTTCCTTTTCAAAACAGCCGAGAATGTTGGGTGAATCAAACTGTTCAATGACAGGCGGCTTCGTGCTGAAGCCGTAAAGCATTGCAAAATTTTCTCCCAATGCTGTCAGCACCATCAGTCGTTCTGCGGCTGACATTGAGCAGAAGGCTTCGAAGGGGTCATCTGCCGCAACGGTGAGGTAAAGGCTTCTGACACAGTCGTCAACCCATTTCTGCTCCGATTCATCAGCGTCCTGATAAAGCTCTTCTCCCAGAAGGGAAAGAAAAAGTTCAATTCCTCTGCCGAAGCTTCGGATTATGTGCTGAATCAGACGTGAAAAGGCGGATTGCTTGTGAATCTGATTTTCAATTGACTGCTGAGTTTTTTCAAGCTGCTGATTGATTTGTCGGAGCTGAGTCAGATTCATCGCGTTACTCCTTTCATTCGTTGCTCAGGAAGAATTCCTTGATGACGGTCCATCTGAAGCGTGAATCGTAATCGTTGGAATACAGAGCCTGCTCGTCGATAATTTTTTTATACTGAGTTTTGTTTTTCCAGTCTGAAAAGTTTTTACAGCTCAGCTGCGTGTCCAGATATCCGCTTTTGCTCATTTCTTCAAGATTAAACATAGAGGTTTTTCTGTCGAAATAAGCCCTTTCCGGCGGAAGAACAGGAAGAGAGGAGCGGTCTTCTCTTTTTTCGGAAATACTTGCATCTCTGAAATCACGCTCATACATATTACGGATAAACTCAAGGGTTGTATCCATATTGTTGTTGAAATAAGTTCTGGTGTAACGAAGCTGGTTTTCAAGGGCATCAATAATCTGCTGCCTTGTGAAGCGAATGGGCTCGTCACTGTCACTTATTTCAATAAGCTGCTGTTCACTTTTTCCTTCAAGAGCATTGTTGAGAAGCTCTGAAAAGGCAGAGTTGATAATGCTTTCAATGTCTGCGCCGTTAAGAAATCTTTTCAGCACAGCAGCCTTGCTTATAAATTGTCTTGAAAGCTCTGAATATACGGATTTTTCATTTTCTCCCTCAAAATCAATTACTGCAGCTTTGTTTTTTATATGCACATTGAAAATAAGGCGGCATTCTGCTGCTGAGGGAATTCCTGCAAAGAAAACCTCGTCAAAGCGTCCCTTTCTTTTTAGCTCGGGAGGAAGGCGGTCTGTTTTGTTTGCGGTTGCAAAAACAAAAACGGGTTTTTCGCGTTTTTCCTGCATCCAGTCAAGAACCATCTGAAAAATCTGCTGAGAGGTTTCGTGAGGATTATCACCGGACATTGAACCGAAGGCTTTTTCAATTTCGTCAATGATAACCACGCAGGGCGCAATGCTTTCAATTGTTTTCAGCGCCTTTTCACAGTGCATCTGGCTTTCACCGTACCACTTGCTTTGAAATTTTGAAACATCAAGTCTTACAAGGGGGAGGGGAGCATTCTGAGGACCGAGAAGAATTGCGGCAAGCTTTGCCATTGTTGTTTTACCGCTGCCGGGCAGACCGCAGACAAGAATACCCTTGACAATGTCTGCACAGTTTTTCTTTGCAAGATGGGGATAAGCAAAGATTGTTCTTCTTTCCTTTATAAAGTCGGAAAGTCCGTAAAGACCGCCGACCTTTGTTCCGGAGGGATCGACCCAGGAAAGACCCTTGACATTTTTGATCATCTGCTTTTTTGCCTGTCTTGCCGCAACGAAAATGGCTTCTGAGTCTCCTGCGGCGGGATTTTCTTCACTTGCAAAGGCAAGATAAAGAATGTCCCTTATGTTTTCATATCTCAGACCTCTCATAACCTCTGCAAGCATATTGAGTCTTGAGTTACGGATGAGATTTCTCTGTCCGTAGCATTCCTGGCAGATATCACAGATGATATTCTTGATTTCTTCGGGCTCGGGACAGGGTACATCAATAATATAGGAGCAATCGGAAAGCTCATCGCAGATATAGCCGTCACTGCTGCCGACAATAATGAGCCAGTTAAGGCGGTGAAGCTTTTTTTGACGGCAGGAGTCCTTGATAAGACTGATGTATAAATTTCTGAATTCAGAGGGCTTTTCCTCTGTTCCGAGAAGATATTTTATGTCGGGTATAAAGAGAATCTGACGGTCAAAGCCATTGGGGTCGGCGTTTGTGTAGCTGAGAAAATCAATGAGAGACGGAGCTTCGGAGTGATTTTGTGCCTGATGTGAGCTCCATCTGAAGGATCTGTCAAAGCTCTTGCAGCTATTTTGAGAGGTGGCCTCAAAGAGCTTGCATTCGTCGGTATGCTTGTTTTCAAAGGCGAGCCTTACAATGCTTCTTATGTCATAGTCACTGCCGCATCTGAGCACAACAAGACCGAAGCCTGCAGCATCAAGAGTTTTTATTCTTTTGGCAATTTTTTCACAGACAGTATTCATAGCTTTACTATCCTTTCTATATTTCAGCTTGATTGAAATTGACTGACTTGTCCGCATTGTAAATACGGGCTTCACCGTAACAGCTGATTGTGATATTCTCAAAGGTCAGTCTGTTTTTTTCAGCATCAATTTTCTGCGTTGATGCAGGTGAATAATAGATTTTCGGGTTATCAACACCGACAAACTGAGTGTTTTTTACATTTGTAAGGTTAAGCGTGAAGGGGAGAGCGCTGTTTTTTTGAGCACAGATATAAATTACCTTGTGCACATGGGGATTATCGATTCTGTCGGCAATGGCTCTTGAAAGCTGAGCATTGTCAACAACTGTGTAATCAGAGTCAGTAATGTTCACAATGCTGACGGATCCGTCTGTCTGTGTGTCACCGATAACAGCCTTGATTTTTTTGTCATCGGCCTTCTGCTCCTTCTCTTTTCTTTCAACAAGAGAGAAATCAAAGCTGTCAATATCAATTGAGCAAAGGCTGCAAAGCTGACGGATATGCTCACTGTCAAGCTTCTGCCCGGGAGTATAATCAATGAGCCTGAGTATATTTGTGCTTTTTCTCGGATTGATATATTCGGGGCTTCCGGCTCTGCAGGTTTCAAACTGATGTGAGAGCCATTTTTTCAATACACCCGATTCGGTTTTTTTCTTAAGCTCGGCAAAGGCCTCCTCCGCTTTATGCTTTTCGGCATTGCGGAAAAAGCTTTTCAGCTCGGGCAGAGAGTCAATGCGGATATTGTTAAGCCACAGAAAAGCCATTTGACTGCCTCCTTAACTTATTTGGGTTGTGTTATATTCGTCCTCACGGAAGATGCTGATATGAGGGAAAATTTCCTGTAAGCCTTCCGCTGATTTCATGATTATATTGCCGGCAACCAGCTCGAACATATTTTTAATAAGCTGAATAATATCCTCCGAGAAGACTTCTTTCAAGGCCTTGTGAACCTCAGGGTGAACAGACTGAATGAGATTGGTTTCGCATTCCTGTCTGAAAAGATATTTAAAAATCTTATTCTCCTTGAGCTCTTGAAGGGTAAGCAGGGCAGGAGATGTTATCAATTCATAAAGGCTTCGGAAGGTTTCAAGAATTTCCTTGTCCTTGGCAAAATCCTCTGCAACCTCTTTTGTAAGCTGAGGGTCAAAGAAAAACCTTTTCTCTGTTTTTTCAATAAGAATACCGTCATCAAGATTGTTCAGAAACTCCTCAAGCTTTGCGCAGGAATTATTGAAATATTCGGGAATTTTTTCAATCAGCTCCTGGCGGAATCTTTTTTCAATGTCCTTTTCCATTTCCTGATAAATTTCCGTGCAGCTGTAAATGTGTTTTCTCCAGAAGATAATATTTGTGTCAAAAACAGTTTTATAGGCGCTGATAACAGCTTCATATACAGCTTTATAAAAGCTTTCGGCGGCATCTGCCACAAGCATATTGATTTTTTTGTGTTCTTCACTTTCTTCGTCAGAAATTGTTACAAGCACACGGGCGGTTCTCATAAACAGAAGCTTTTCCTGAGAAAGAAGGGCAAGTCCTTCAGCCACGGCTTCGGTGGGGTTGTGTCCTGTTTTTACGGCACAGCCCTTGAATTTTTCCGCAACAACAGGCAGAACAAAATCCATTGCGGCAGCGCTGCCCGTGAGAATGATTGCCGTGTCGTCAGGGGTGATGACCTCTTTGCCTTCAAGAGCAATACTGTCAAGAAAATCTGAAAAACAGCTTATATAGTTCTTGTCGCCGATTTCATTTTGTACCTCAGACGAAAGAGTATCAAAAATCTGCTGAGTAAGTATTTCTCTGACGGGAAGGTCGTATATCAGGTCATTCATCATTCTGACGTTGACAAACAGATTGAAGATTCTGCCGTTTTCAAGGGTAACAGGAAGAAGGACATCTTTGTTACCGAGACTTCCGCTGCCGTTTTCTCTGAAATAATTTTCTTTCAGCTTGCGACATTTGAGAATAAGAAACTGACGGAGATTGTCGTCGCTTCTGAATTGCTCGGCAACCTGTTCAATCAGGGAGGAGTTGAGCATGGAGGGATCGCGGGAATAATCTTTGCTTCGGAAAAGGTTTGCACAGATTATCATTTCTTCAATGATGTTAGCTCCGAGATAGCTGCCCGCTGAAAAGGCCTTGTCCTTGCCGCTGCCGCTGCAGTCATTTGAATAGGCTCCAAAATCAATAACAATAAGTGAGCTCTCGGCTATTTCGGCATTTTTTTTGCAGTATCTGACGGCGGCAACGGATTCGGGTATAACAATGGGATTGGGGAAGCCGGCTTTTCTGAAAATTTCAATATAAAGCTTTATGTCATCGTTGCTCCAGGATGAAGGACAGCCGATAAACCACACATCATTTTCCTTGTTGCCTTCACAAATTTCAACCGCGGAGTCTTTTATAAGCCTTTTACGCCAAGCGGTGAAATATCTGACAAGCTCGTCAGAATTTTCCTCAGTCGGTCTTTTTTTCATATCGAGGCTTACCCTGCATTCTCTGAAGGTGTCATAGTCTACAGCGGACAAATCGGCACCGATTATAAAATCACCTTTTCGGGTTTCGGCAAAGCCTGCAATTTCACCGCCTCTTTCGATAATATGGACAGGGCTTTCATTGTCAGCAACTTTGCAGCAGGAAACATTTCCGCGTCCGTTGTCAAAGGAGTATATTGATTTGATGCTTTTATATCCGATCATTGAAGGGCCTCCTTGAGATTTTCTGATTTCCGTTTATACAATTCGTCTGAGATCAGGAAGCTTCAAAAGGGATTAAATAAAGCCGTTTAACCCTGTACTTTAAAAGCTTCAGAGCTTGCGGACGAATTGTTTTATTTTTTCTTTCTTCAGTTGAGTCTGGAAAGCTGTTCCTCAATCTGCAGAAGCTCCTGCTCAAGTGCTTCCTTTCTCATAAGAAGAAGATTTTTAAGATATTGATTGCCGTTGGAGTCATTCTGAGCAACATTTAAAAGACCCTGAGGTGCTGCGGTTGCGGCGGCATCGGGATTGAGAGCCTGCTGAAGCTCCGGAGTGTTGACCTTGGGGTTGGCTTCAACAAAGCTTTTCACGGCTTCAGATGAGAAAAATAAGGGCTTTCCTCTGAGAAGAGTAGAGTCGGTGGATTCAAGAAAAACACCGTTGACACCTTTGTTTCTCCAGCGTCGGATGGTTTCCTTGTCAACCTTGCAGAGATTGGCTAATTCATCAACAGAAAACATTTTTTTCATATCTGTTTCGTATTCCTTTCTTATATCTTTCTTTAATTGTATAATATCATTATTTGTTGTATCTGTCAACAAACAAAACCTAAAATGTATAAACTTCAAATATAAAGGCGTGAATGGTTTCTTCACGCCTTTTTGTATTATACAGGGTTTGTGACAGCGGTTGCCGAAACAGCAGGAGCTGAGGTTGAAAGATCTTCCGTTGTGTTTTCTGACGGTGCTTTGCTTTTGCTGAAAAGTCTTTTAAGCTTTTCGGTGCAGGGGATTGTAAGTCTTTCTTTGAGAACAAGTGCAATCTCTTCAAAGGTATAATAGGTCTTGTTTATGAAAGAGGAGTTGTCATCAATTGCTGAGTCAAGGTAGATGAGCAGGAAAACGAAGGAAAGGGAAGCAAACATACTGCCGATAAAGGGGCCGATTACGGGAATGGCAAAGAGAGCACTGCTGACGGCAATATCTGCCGCCAAAACAGCTGCTGCAACGGCGGTCAGGAAAAAGACGGTAAAGAGAAAGAGGAAAAGAGTTTCGATAAAGCTAAGGCAGAGCTCAGCCTGCTCGTGAGTGATTTCTTCTTTAAGCTCTTTTTCAAGGATGGCTGCGGTGTCAGCGGTGGCACAGACGGCAATGCTGACAAGAGAAGGATGAAGGGAGCTTTCTGCTTCGGGAATTCTGCCCTGGGTAAGCTCACTGTAAACGATGACGCTTTTAATGGCGTATTCGTCTGCTGTGGGGAAGTCTTCAAACATTGTGCGGAGCTTTTCTCCGTCTTCTTCTGAGGTGTTTTTAAGAGTGCTGAGGAGATCGTCACCTTCGGTAAGCTCAAGACAGCCCTTGAGAGTCTGAAGGTCAACGGAGCTTTTAAGACGGTTGACGACCTCTTCGTCGGTTTCGTCTGAATCGCGGGAGATGATTTTGTTGAATTCTATTCTGAGAGCGGCGTCATTTTTGTCTGCATATTTGCCTGAGTAAAAGTTCTGAGCAAATACGATTGCGCCAAAGTATTCAATTCTTTCAAGTCCTTCGTAGCGGTTGCCTTTTTCTGTAATTGTGTTGAGAAGCTCCTCGTCTGAAAGACCGTGGCCTCTTGTGCTGATATAGATGCTGACAGCCTTGATGATGTCGTCGGCGGCTGTTTCGATTTTTTCACCGCAGGGGAGATAATCGCCGAGCTCGAATTTTGCATTGCCGTAAAGGTAATTGGTTAAAGCCTGCCTGGCGCCTACTTTTTCAATGGCCTCAGCCATTGATTTTTCACGCTTGAGGAATTCTTGTAATTCCTCTTCAGTAACGTTGCTGATGAGCTTTTCATATGTCTGGTTTTTCATTGGGATTCCTCCTTAAAATGTTTTTTTTGTGGTTTTAATATAGCATTAGAAAAGATAAATGTCAATACTTTTCTTGGTAAAAATTAAAAAACAATGCAAAAAACAGTTAAAACTCAGTTTTTACATATAAAACGGCACAAAAGAAACGATAAATATATGTTTATTTGTTGCGTCGGCATATGAATATTTTTCACTTTCCGGTAAAACCTATTAGGGATAAAAAACAGAAAGAGGGTTTGAAATGTCAATTTCAAAAGAAGAATATTCAGCAATGGCAAAAAGATTTTCCCCCGGCTCTCCCGTGCTTAAAAACTGCGGCTTTGCTTTTTTGTTCGGCGGATTAATCTGCACCTTTGCCCAGGGGCTTCAGATGTGGTTTCAGACAGCTTCCCTTGACAAGGATCAGAGCCGTACTCTTGCAATGCTGACGGTTGTGCTTATTACTGCAATTCTTACAGGCGCAGGTGTTTTTGATAATATAGGAAAATTAGCAGGAGCGGGGACAATGGTACCGATTACAGGCTTTGCAAATTCAATTGTTTCACCTGCAATGGAGTTCCGTTCCGAAGGCACAATAATGGGAACGGCCGCGCAGATGTTTTCAATTGCGGGTCCCGTGATTGTCTTCGGCTGCTCATCTGCATCCGTATACGGTTTAATTATTTATATTCTCGGATTATATTGAGGTGAAGCTTATGGCAACAAGAAAAGGTAAAACTGTCATTCTGGAAAAGAAGCCGAGAATTTGTGCAAATGCGGCTGTTGTCGGCAAAAATGAGGGAGAAGGTCCTTTGGGAAAAGCCTTTGATGAAATTCACGGGGAAACAAAAATGGGTGAGGATTCCTGGGAAAAGGCTGAAAGCGCACTGATGAAAAGAGCAGTTATCCGTGCTCTTGAAAAATCGGGACACGGATTTGATGAAATTGACGGAATTTTTGCGGGTGATCTTCTTAATCAGTGTATCGGTTCAAACTTTGCTCTCAGACAGTTCAGTCGTCCCTTTATGGGCTTGTACGGGGCTTGCTCGACAATGGCGCTGAGTCTGATTGCCGCAAGCATTTCAATTGAGTCAGGTGGCTTTGACCGATGCATTGCGGTTACAAGCTCTCACTTCTGTTCGGCGGAAAAGCAGTTCAGGTATCCCCTTGAATATGCGGGACAGCGTTCTCCTACGGCTCAATGGACGGTCACGGGATCAGGAGCAGCGGTGGTTGAAAAAAGCAGCAGTCTGACACATCCTTATATAGATAAAATTCATCTTGGCACAATTGTTGACCTGGGTATCAAGGATATGACCAATATGGGTGCCGCAATGGCACCTGTAGATGTTAAAATAGAACCATAAATTGAGCGAAAAGCAACACAAAATCTTACACAAATTTCGACACGAAAGGTGGTGAAAAAGCCCTATTTTACTGGGGTTATGGGTATTTTTGAACTCGGAAATTTGCAGCTGAAGCAATCGTCAAAAATCGCCTGTTCATAATTTATTTACAATTAGTTTTTGACACAAAAATCAGCGCTATTATTACAATAAAGAAAAATGAAAGGATAGAACAAATGAAAATTACATACCGTGAAGTGAATGGTTATCTTATTCCGAATCTCAAACTGCCACCCGAAGAGGCAAATATCAGACTCGGTAAATGGGGAATGATGTACAAAACTTATCTTGAAAAGCATAAGTCAGCGGTTTTTAATTTGTTACTTATTAAAGGTGAGCTGTATCAACATTGTGCAGAAGTTGAAAAGCAGGCAAGAGATATGTATGATATGCTTATTGAGCAGATGAAAAAGGCTGAGGGTGTGACCGAACAACTGAAAGAAGAGAATCAAATGGAGTGGGTGCAGAAAATGGGGAATATTGAAGCAAGGGCGAGAGAGGTTGTGTGTAAGGAAATAATATACATCTAATACAACAGTATGGGTAAAAAGGAAAAGAGAAGCTTCACAAGGTGAACTTCTCTTTTTCTTTTGTTATTTACCATTTATGCAAAATATTTTCGTTATAGTACCTTTTTTAGGGTTGTATACTCGGCATCTCAACAAGTGTGTTCCTACATATGTTAGATCTCTTTTAAAAGAAAAAATACCATCGTTTTCATTTTTACCTTTGTAATATATTTCTTGATGCGAACTATCAACTCCTTTTCCGCCGTTTGATACTTCCCACCAAGTATTTATCCTATCTATAGGTTCGAAAAAGCCTAATTTGGAAGATAATGAAAATTTAAGTGTGCCACCAACATCTAATGTGCTTCCACTTTTAACTGGTATGGTTGTATTGTTGTGAGTGTAAGTACAATTAATTTGCATATCATAAGTAATTGAAGCCGTTCTAGTTTCGCAGAATCTAGAAGGAACGACAGTGTAATTTCCTTCGCTATCTATATATCCAACAATGTGTCCACAATTTTTGGTGGTATATACTTGCTGATTCTCACAATTTTCTAGATATATTTTTAATGCTTCTTTGTTGGGATGATGCTGAGTTTTATAATCACCGCAAGAAATCAATACGACATCAGGATTAATATAATCTATAGATTCAATGTATGTTGTATCGGGACTTTTAACTATGTCTATGCTATCATTTTGCTCTTCGTCGGTGAAAAATGAGCGTGAACCATGATGGCTTGCAATTAAAATATTACTTTCAACATCGCTTCCATAAGTTGGTATTATTTTTTCTTTCCAACATTTCCAATCAGAGTCGCCTGTTAGCAACATAGATGTGTTAGCATACTCGATTTTTAAAACAATAGAATTTGTATGTTGTATTTTGGCATAGGCCTCAAAAATTTTAACGCAGTTATCATAACCTTCCTGATATTCTTCTTTGCTAGACAAACAATAAATATTTGCACCACCAATATTAGCTATTGGCAAATCCGTGGGTACAAGTTCTTTTAAATTATCTGCATCTTCATCTCTGAGTTTTCTTCTTAAATACATATAGTATTTATATGTATCACTTTGTGTGGATGCACCCGTTTGACCGGAATCCCAAATTGATTTAATTTTAAATTTTTCATTTACCTTTTTCAAACCTCTGCAATGGTCATCATCGCGATGAGAATTGACAAAGAAATGAATGATTTTTTCCTCAGAATCTGTATCCTCATTGTAATTTAAAGGAATATTCTTATCTAAATAATTTAAAATCTCATCAGCATTTTCTTCGGTAACATTACAATCAAATAACATAACCTTATTGTCGGGAAATATGATTAAAATCATTAGACCTTCCCCAACATCCAATATATGAAATCTGAAAGCGGTTTCATCACAATAATACTTTAAGGGTGGATTTAAAGCCACAACTAACACCTCTTTTAATTATATTGTCATTACATACCAAGCTTTATATTTTGTGCTATAAAATGAATTTGGATTTCTTTTTTTTGCAAAGGTTTCATATGTAACGTAAACAGCTATACCATACTCACTATCTGCATTAAGTATAATACAATTGGCTTGATTGTTTGTTATATGGTCTAAACCTCTGCTGTTCCATGCATTATAGTCCAAATATTGACTTTTAGCGTTACCAAATAAAGTTAGCTTGGGATTTAAAACATCTAAATAATCACTATTTCCACCAGTTTTTCTGCCGTGATGTGGGGCAATTAATATGTCTATATTAGTAACATCTTCTTTATGATTTTCTAAAATATAATCCCATGTTTTTTCTGCTGAATCTCCAGAGAAAATTATTTTTTTGCCATTAACTATATAAAGAATCACATAGGAACAATCGTTATATTCCTCTGTCGCATTAGCCTCATCAACTAAATCTTGAGTCGGTGCTAAAATGTATAACCCATCTGCTCCCGATTTGCCATCTTCGGTTTCATTGTAATAAGCCCCTTTACTTCCTGCCAACAAATTTAGGACTTTGGGAGATTCTTTCGATTTTCTTATTTTTTGGTAAAAGTCCCAATCCTTTTTATCATACCTTCCCCAATCACTATTACTGTCCATTTCTTTAGTGTTTTGAGTATCCCAAAAATTTAGTACTGAAAAACTATCAAATAATGAAGTTATACCATCCATATGATCCATATCTGGGTGAGTGAGAATAAACCTGAAGATAGTATCAACCCCAAAATCTTTTAAATATTGTACGGGATTCACCGGATAGTCTTTTTGTCTATGATTTCCTGATGCACTTTCAAAAATTGAAACAGCATTAGACCCATTTGAAACATCTATTACCGTGTTGTGCCCAGAGGGGTGTTGAATTAAGGTGCAATCGCCCTCATTTACGTTTAAAAAGTGTACAACTCCCATTATAAACTCTCTCCTTGGTTTTCTTTTTTATATTTCTCTACCCTTTTGCTTATATAGGCTGTTTGTTTTCTATAACTAAAAACAAACATTATTGACAATAATACAAACAATAGTATATATACTGCATTCTCACCAATTATTTTCAAAAGGAAATCATGCAACACTATTTCATAGATTTTGACGAGTGTCAATGAAAAGAAGAGTGCAGTTAAAGTTCTGTATGTATTATTTGTCTCACTTAAAACTTTGATTGTTTCTTGATTTTCTGACGCGTCTACATAATCGCTATAGTTTGAAAAAATCAAAAATGCCTCTTTTTGATTTGTCTTTTTATTCTTTATAGTTATCTTTTTTAACATCTTCTCAACAACAAGTGAACCGATCCTGCTTATAACCATGCCAACAAAATAATAAATAAAAATGTTTTCAAGTATGGAATCGGTACCAATGTTAAATCTTGTTGTGTGGTTTAATACAAAACAAAATATTATACCGGGCAACAAATTATTAAATATGTTGTATGAAGTGATTTTTTCAGCAAAAAATTTTACGGTTTCTTCCATAACGATTACCTTCTTTAAATTATAAAATTATACTAATATAACATAACCTTAATTGCATCAATTTTCAATGAGACAAACAAAAATGCTTGATTTTTCGACAAAAACGCTTAGTATTCGACTGAAATATAGTGTTTTTAACATTAAAAACAAAAGCTATACTCTATTATTTACACCTGACAACACTGTAAAATATTGACTTTTCATATTGTCAGTGCTATACTGATAAAAACATTTGAAAGGCAGGTGGACAAAATGATGAATAAGCTTTACTTAATGAAATCAGCTGCCGTTTTGTCCGTTTGCAAATAATATACATATATACGGATTTATGCGTTTCTGATTTCACAGTCAGAAGCGCATTTTTATTTTTTACAATCCACTTGCACTCTCAAGTGTGATTTGATATAATAAATCCACCACACAAACTTAATATGGACAGATTTTGCGGAGTCGTGTTTTTATTTCGGTAAAAATGCAGGCTTCTATTTTGGCGTTCTCTGTGAGATTTGTCCGAAAGTTTGTGTGGTAGCAAAACGAAGCTTTGCATTTTTCGTGTGTGTAAAACTTCGGTTTGCACACACTTTTTTTGTTTCAGGGTGCCGGCAGGATACGGGAATAACCCACCCAATGTCCTGCTTGGCCGTGTCAGAATTATCGCACCCTTGAAACGGAAGTGGCCGTTATTTTTTAACACGGAAGTTTAATACAAGGAGTTGATTCAATGAAAGACAACTTAAAGTATATGATTAAAAACTGGATAGAGTGGGATAAGAAAAGCCTTCTGTACTTTTGTGTAAGAGTTCCCGCTATGGTTTTTCTTCCTATCATAACAGCCTTTATCCCCAAAGCAATGATTGACTGCATAAATGAGGGCGTTACCGTCGGTAAGCTTACCTTGATAGTTGCTCTTTTGAGTGTACTTGTTACTCTTACAACCA
>JAZOWF010000096.1:0-37608 GCA_045659065.1 Acutalibacteraceae bacterium | reverse complement strand
GTAGGAATAATTAAAGAACCAAGGACCATAAAAAAATAAGCTCCCCAGGCCCGAGGAGCTTAAATATAATAAGGAGGTATGAAGGTGATAGAAGTTATAAAAAACTTATTTACATGGATAGGAGAAATATTCATGTTAGGTTATAACTTTATAGTTGATTTAATCAACAAAATAATTAATCAATAAATATAAAGACCTCAGCTGAGGTCTTTGCTTTTAAACCATACCTCACAAATTATCGAATAACAGACTGAAAGAATATTCATTTTGTATAGTTGTTTATAAATCAAATTACACAAAGTCACCCATTACGATTTTTATAAAAAATTGAATTTCTTACAAAAAGGATTAATTAAAATGCAAATACGAATTCAGGACGGAATTGTTGACCTTTCAGGTGAACCGGTTTTAAAAAAAGTAAATATTGAAATTAATACTGAAAGCAAAATCGGAATTGTCGGAAGAAACGGCTGCGGTAAAACAACGCTTCTAAGACTTTTATCCGGAGAGCTCACAATTTCAAAGGATAATCCGGGTGTTGAATCTTATCATATTGTTTCCGGAAAGCCTGTAATCGGCACACTCTCTCAGATGGCTTTTAAGGATGACAGCGTAACTCTTATCGAAGAAATAAAAAGCGCTTATAAAGAGATTATCGAAACAAAAACCAAGCTCGATGTACTACAAGCTGAATTAGATAATAATCCTACAGATGAAACTATTTATCAATATACACATCTGATGGATTATTTCACAAATCTCGGCGGCTTTTATTATGAAAAGGAATATGAAACAGCAATCAGAAAATTCGGTTTTACAGCCGAAGAAAAGCTTAAGCCGCTTTCTGATTTTTCGGGCGGTCAGCGCACAAAAATTGCTTTTTTGAAGCTGCTTTTATCAAAACCTGATTTACTTCTGCTTGATGAGCCTACAAACCACCTTGATGTTGAAGCTGTAAACTGGCTTGAGGATTATCTTTCAACATATAAGAAGGCTGTTGCAATTGTATCTCATGACCGAATGTTCCTTGATAAAACCGTTAACACGATTTATGAAATTGAACACGGAAAAACAAAAAGATACCACGGCAATTACTCTGCTTTTATCAGGCAAAAACAAGAGAACAGCATCCAACAAGCAAAAATGCATGCACAGCAGCAAAAGGAAATCGACCGACTGAGCAATCTTGTTGAAAAATACAGATACAAAGCAAACAAAGCATCAATGGCTCAGTCCAAAATTAAATATCTTGAACGAATGGATATAATTGATGCACCTGAAACCTTTGATACCCGTACTTTTCACGCCGACTTCTCCCCTGACAGCCGCAGTGTCAAGGATGTGCTGACCGTCAGAGATCTTGAAATCGGTTATGATAAGGCTCTTGCAAAGATTTCATTTGATATTAAAAGAGGTCAGCATGTCGGAATTATCGGCGGAAACGGAATAGGTAAATCCACACTGGTAAAAACTCTGGTTGGCAAAGTGCCTGCGCTGAGCGGTGTTTATACCTTGGGATCAGGCGTAAAGGTCGGTTATTTCGATCAGCAGATGGCTCAATACAAGGGAAGCCACACAGTTCTGAATGATTTTCTTAATGAATTCCCCCACCTCACCGATTTTGAAGCAAGAAGCTGTCTCGGAGCTTTTCTTTTCAGCGGTGAAGATGTATTCAAAACCCTTGATATGCTTTCAGGCGGTGAACGTGTCAGACTTGCACTGTGTAAAATTTTCAAGAAAAAGCCTAATTTCCTTATTCTTGACGAGCCTACAAATCATATGGATATTCTCGGAAAAGAAACACTTGAAAGTATGCTCACAGAATATGAAGGCACATTGCTTTTCATTTCACACGACAGGTATTTTATCAAAAAGGTTGCTCACCATATTCTTGCCTTTACAGAAAACGGCACCGCATGGTATGAATTCGGCTATGATGAATACGAACAGAATCAGAAAAGTGTTCAGGTACAAACTGAGACTGTCATTAAAGAGCCTCAGCACAAGAAAACGTATACAACACCCGGTAAAGAAAAGGCAAAACGTGAGCGTGCAATAAAAAAGGCTGAGGATTTGATTTCTAAGCTTGAAACGGAGCTTGAGACACTTCAGAATGAAATTTCATTACCCGAAAACATAAGCAATTATGTCCTTCTCACAGAGCTTCAGAATAAAATTGACGAAACGGAAAACGCTCTGCTTGAAGCAATGGAGACACTCGAGGAATTAAATAATCAGAAATAAATAATAAAGACCTCTGAAGCTGAACAGAGGTCTTTATTATTTATTCTGTAAGAAGGACGAGCCCGCCGATATCAGTCAGACGGTAATTTTTAATGAAGATAATTTTTATTCCGAAACCTCTTAAATAATCAACAATTCTTTTATAATCTCGGTGCATTTGAATATCACCGAAAAACAGAATTTCATTTTCGGATATTTTTGCCGCAGAACCACCTATAAACCCGTAATTATATCCGTTGAGGAAAACATCACCCTTACTGATCAAAAGAGAATTTAAGCCGTTTTTGAGAGAATTTTCGTGAATTGACACATCGTCTGTGAGAATTGAATTCTCATTCACAACGACAATAGAGCATTTTGTATATCCTTGCTTGACATTGATGCGTTTTAAATCAGTATAGTTAAGAATTGTGTTATCACAAATATTCAGATTTCCGATGTGATACTCCCCTATTATTGCTTGATTTAAAATGCAGTCACAGGGATATCCACCTTCAACGCTCTTTTCAGATACGATAACCTCGAAGCCTAACTGAGAAAGCTCTTCGTTGATTGCTGTTTGATATTTATCAACAACAACCTTATTATCACCGATGTGTATAGCCGCCAGATCGACATGGTTTGATATTCTTGCATCGATATTTTTGTTAGGAACAGAATGCACAACATTTATTCCAAGCTTTTTCAGATGATTAAGAATAACTACATCTGTCTGACCGCATATCACACTGTGCACCCGATTTTTCGGAAGGTTTGGTTTTTCAATGAATCTAATCATAAAATAATGGCCTCAAAAGCTTCTCTTATATAACGGACGCCCACAACCTCAATATCCGTTTTCAGTTCTGCCGATATGTTTTTAAGATTTGCTTTTGGGATGATGCACTTTCTGAATCCGAGACGTGCAGCCTCACGGATGCGTTGTTCACAGTGTGACACACCTCTGATTTCACCTGCCAGTCCGATTTCACCGAAAGCAATAACATCATCCTTAAGGGGATAATCCTTCAGCGAAGATACAAGCGCCATAACAATTGTAAGATCAAGAGCGGGCTCATCAAGCTTCATACCGCCTACAATGTTAATGTAGGTATCCATATTTCCGAAGAAATATCCTCCCCTTTTTTCAAGCACTGCAATAAGCATGGAAAGTCTGTTGTAGTCAAAGCCGTTTGATATTCGTCTGGGATTGCCGAAGGAGGTTGCGCAGGCAAGTCCCTGAATTTCTGCAAGTAGCGGTCTTGTTCCTTCCATAACGCAGGCAACACAAGCCCCGGGTGTGTTTTTGGGTCTGCCGGAAATGAGCATTGCAGAAGGATTTTCAACCTCCTTAAGTCCACTGTCAAGCATTTCGAAAACACCGATTTCGTTTGTTGAACCAAAACGGTTTTTAACAGCTCGGAGGATTCTGAATGACATATTTCTCTCACCCTCAAAATAAAGCACAGCATCCACAATATGCTCAAGAACCTTAGGTCCCGCAATATTGCCGTCTTTATTTACGTGGCCGACCATAATAATCGGTATCGAAAGGCTTTTTGCAGTTCTCATGAACATGTTTGAGGATTCTCTGACCTGAGTGACACAGCCCGGTGCAGAGTTAAGCTCAGTGAGATTCATCGTCTGAATTGAGTCAACAATAACAAGCTCAGGTGTTGTTGCTTTTATGTGCTCACAAATTGCCTGAACATCAGTCTCACAAAGAATGGAAAGATTTTCAGATGTTACTCTGAGTCTGTCCGCTCTGAGCTTGATCTGATTATAAGATTCTTCACCTGAAACATATAATATTCTGATTTTCTTGCCAAGCTGCTGACAAATCTGAAGAAGAATTGTTGATTTTCCGATACCGGGATCACCGCTCAGAAGTACAAGTGAGCCTTTGACAATTCCCCCGCCCAGTACTCGGTCGAGCTCACTCATTCCTGTTTTATATCTTATTTCGTCATCGGGTTTTATATTGTTTAAAGGATAAGATGTGACACTTTTTGCCTGAAGCTCATTTTTTTGCCCTGTTTTGCCTGTTGTAACGGTTTTGAGCTGCTCCTCAAAGCTTGCCCATTCTCCGCATTCGGGGCATCTACCGAGCCATTTAACAGCCTCATAACCGCATGTACTGCAAACATAAACAGTTTTATTTTTTACTGCCATAATTTCCTCCTAAATTTCTTTGTCGCTTTTATTGATAAATTCCGTTAAGCCGTCAGCTATTGCTTTGGCGATTTTATTCTGATATTGTATATTTTTTAAATTCTGTGCTTCTTCATAATTTGAAAGAAAGCCGCACTCAACCATCACAGAAGGCACTGATGAATTGTATAGCAAGAAAATTTCAGAGCCGCTTTCTTTTATCTGACGTGTGTTTTCCGGTTGGATATCTGCTTTGATTGTATCCTGGATTATCTGCGCAAGCCTCAAGCTTTCAGTATTGTTGCCGGAATAAAAAACCTGTGCTCCGCTGTATTTGCTTTCCTGAAAATAATTCTGATGTATGCTCAGAAGAATGCAGTCGGGAGTTTCGTTTACAAGCTTCAGTCTGTTGTTAAGATCAGATTTCTTCTTTTCTCTTATTGTTGTGCACTTTTTATCGTATATAAGATAATCTCCGTCACGGACGAGCTTTGTTTGAAATCCTTTTTCTTTTAAAAGTGAGTTCAGCAATATTCCTATTGAAAGATTGATATCCTTTTCAAGTGTGCCGTCAGAAGTCTGCGTTCCTCCGTCTTCACCGCCGTGTCCTGCATCAATAATTATAATTGGCTTTTCGTTTGATACAGTCATAACAGTCTGATTTTCACTGAAACAACTGAATATAATAAACGCAGTCAGAAAGACAACAGAAAAGCAGGAGAAAAGAGCAGAAAAATTCTTGAATCTGAAAGCTAAATAAATATTGAATTTCATATAATCACCTTTTAAATATATGAAATTCACCGCTGATTATATCACAGTTATTTTATAATATTAAGTTCAAATAATCAATATAAATTTTTAAAGTTAACGGCTGAGTACAAATATTATACCTGACAAAAAAAAGAAAAGAGCAATTTTTAAAATTGCTCTTTTTAACCGATTACTTAACTTCAACTCTCCAGCCGAAGGGATCGTCTTTCTTGCCCCACTGAATGCCTGTAAGTTCATCATAAAGCTTCTGAGTAAGCTCACCGATACCGCCGTCTGCAATTGTCATTACATCATCAATGTAACGAAGCTTACCGACAGGTGAAACCACAGCAGCAGTACCTGTACCGAAAACTTCTTCAAGGCTTCCGTCTTTTGCGGCTGCGACAAGCTCTTCAACAGAAATTCTTCTTTCCTCTACCTCATAACCCCAGGACTTGCAAACCTGAATAATTGAGTTACGGGTGATGCCGGGAAGGATGCTGCCGTTAATCATAGGAGTAACGATTTTTCCTGAAATTTTGAAGAAGATGTTCATTGCACCAACCTCTTCAATATACTTTCTTTCAACACCGTCAAGCCAGAGAACCTGTGAATATCCGCCGTCGTGTGCCTTCATCTGAGCAATAAGAGAAGCAGCATAGTTACCGCCTGTCTTGGCAAAGCCCATACCACCTTTAACAGCACGAACATATTCATCCTCAATCCAGATGCCTACGGGTGCAAGGCCGCTTTCATAATAAGCTCCTGAGGGTGAAAGAATGATGATGAAAAGATAAGTCTTTGAAGGAGCTACACCAAGGAATTCGTCAGTTGCAATAACAAAGGGACGAATATAGAGAGATGTGCCTTCATCTGAAGGAACCCAGTCTCTGTCAATGTCAACAATTGCCTTAACTGCATCAACAAATACATCCTCGGGAATCTCAGGGATACAAAGTCTTGCATTTGAATTGTTTGCTCTTTTTGCGTTCATATCGGGACGGAAAAGATAAATCTGATCATCCGCACCTCTGTAAGCCTTAAGACCTTCAAACATCTCCTGGCCGTAATGGAAAACCATTGCGCTGGGGTCAAGCGAAATGTTGCCGTAGGGCTCAATTCTTGCATCGTGCCAGCCTTTGCCTTCGGTATAGTTCATAATGAACATGTGATCGGTAAAGATGTGACCGAAGCCGAGCTTCTGTCCCTTTGCGGGTTTTGCCTTGGGTGAATTGGTTTTTGTAATTTTAATTTCCATTTTCAGCACCTCTTAATTAATAATTATATCCAAGCTCAATAGCTTTAATGTTAACGTCAATTAGCTGTGATTTTCTCGGTGGAACAATTTTTTTAACAGCCTCTGAAATGTTTTCTGACTTAAAAACCGAACATTCCTTGATAAGCTTTCCCATAAGAATCATATTTGCAAGATTTCCGAAACCTTCATCTCCTGAAATTTTTGTTGAAGGCACAGCAAAAATCTTTACATCTGTTCTTTCAGGCATCTCATCAATAAGAGTTGAATCGAGAATAATCACACCTCCGGGTAAAACGTCATTCTGATATTTTTTAAGCGAAGGAAGGTTCATTGCGACAAGGCAATCAGGTTTTGCAATAATCGGTGAACCAACTGCATCATCACTGATAATAACACTGCAGTTAGCCGTACCGCCTCTCATTTCGGGACCGTAAGAAGGGAGCCAGCTTACATGTTTATCATCGAGCATACCAAGATAAGCAAGAAGCTTTCCTGAAAAAAGTACACCCTGACCTCCGAAGCCTGCAATTAAAATCTGTGTTGTACTCATAATGTCCCCTCCTTATTCACTCTTGCTTGCAGCATCTCTGTCTTTATAAACGCCGAGAGGATAATAAGGAATCATGTTTTCCTCAACCCAATCAAGCGCCTTGACGGGAGACATACCCCAGTTTGTGGGACAGGTTGAAAGAACCTCAACCAAAGAGAATCCTTTTTTATCAAGCTGATTCTGAAAGGCTTTTTTTATTGCCTTTTTAGCATTCTTAACGTTTTTTACATTGTTGACAGCAACTCTTTCGATATAACCGGCACCGTCAATCTGAGCCAGGAGCTCAGAAACCTTGACAGGTAAGCCGCAATGATTGACATCTCTGCCGTAAGGTGAAGTCTGTGTAATCTGACCGGGAAGGGATGTAGGAGCCATCTGACCGCCTGTCATACCGTAAATTGCATTGTTTACAAAAATAATTGTAATATTTTCGTTTCTTGCTGCGGCGTGAACAGTTTCAGCCATACCGATAGAAGCAAGGTCACCGTCACCCTGATAAGTAAACACAAAGTGATTATCAGGATCTGAACGCTTCAGGCCTGTTGCAACTGCGGGAGCTCTTCCGTGTGCGGCTTCAACCATATCACATTCAAAATAATTATATGACATAACAGCGCAGCCTACGGGAGCAACACCGATTGTTTTGCCTTCAATGCCAAGCTCATCGATGGTTTCAGCAATAAGTCTGTGAATAATACCGTGAGTACAACCGGGACAGTAATGTAAGGGCACGTCACATAATGACTTGGGCTTTTCAAAAACAACCATCATTCATTACCTCCTTTGCTATGCTCACGAATTGATTCAAGAATCTGTTCGGGTGAAGGAATCATACCGCCGACTCTGTTGCAAAGGAAAACATCCTTTTTGCATTCAGCGGCAAGTCTGACATCTTCAATCATCTGACCCATTGAAAGTTCAACACTGATAAAGCATTTAACCTTGTCAGCTGCTTTTCTGATAGGCTCCACAGGGAAGGGCCAGAGAGTAATGGGACGGATAAGACCGACCTTAATACCCTCTTTTCTTGCGGTGTTAATTGCATTTTTTGCAACTCTTGATGCAATACCGAATGCACAGACACATATTTCAGCGTCATCCATAAGGTATTCCTCATACATAACTTCATTTTCTTCGATTGTTTTATATTTTTCGTATCTTTCAAAGTTGAGTCTTTCAAGCTCTTCAGGTGAAAGAATAAGAGAATTTACAATATTGTGCTTTCTCTTGCACTGAGTTCCTGTTGCTGCCCATGATTTATCATAATCCTTGTATGCAGGTGCTTCAAGAGTGACGGGTTCCATCATCTGACCGATTGTACCGTCTGCAAGAATCATTGATGTAACACGGTATTTGTCGGCAAGATCAAAGCCTTTGATTGTAAGATCAGCCATCTCCTGAACAGAGCTGGGAGCAAGAACAATCATTCTGTAATCACCGTGGCCGCCGCCCTTGGTTGCCTGAAAATAATCAGACTGTGAAGGCTGGATGCCGCCAAGACCCGGTCCGCCTCTCTGAACATTGACAACAAGTGCAGGAAGATCACAGCCGGCAAGATAAGATAAACCTTCAGCCTTGAGTGAAATTCCGGGGCTCGAAGATGATGTCATAACTCTCTTACCTGTTGATGCAACGCCGTAAACCATATTGATTGCCGCAACCTCACTTTCAGCCTGAAGGAAGCAGCCGTTGATTTTGGGCATTCTTTTTGCCATATAAGCGGCAATTTCGGTCTGAGGAGTAATAGGATAGCCGAAGTAATGTCTGCAACCGGCAAGAATTGCAGCCTCGGCAATTGCCTCGTTACCCTTCATTAATACTTTTTCAGCCATTTTTATTCCTCACTTTTCAACTTTAATTACACAGTCGGGACACATTGTTGCGCAAAAAGCACAACCGATACAGGAAGCCTGATCTGTGATTTCAACGGGAGAATGTCCCTTTGCGTTGATTTTATCCTTTGATAAAATCAGAATTTTCTTCGGGCACACTGAAACACAAAGTCCGCAGCCTTTGCATAAATCAATGTTAAATGTTAATTTAGCCATATTTTTCTGTCTCCTGTCAGAATAATTTTTTCTGTAAATCAAGAAGAAAATATTCTTGGGTTTTATTGTCTGTCGGGTTAAAAAGCTCCCTGCTTATCGCAGTGAACATTACGGGAAGCTCTGCAAGCGAGCTGAGCTTCTCTGCTTGTATCTTAGAATTTTCAATATGAGCAAGAGTTGTTTCAGTTCCGAGATTGGAGTTGTTGACAATTGAAGTGAATTTAAGCGATGATGCCTGTTCAATTTCCCTCATAACCGAATAAGCTGATTCAGCATCAGGTGTCAAGGGTCTGAAAAAATTCACAACAAAAACCATTTCATAATCCTGCTTTGAAATTTCATCGGCATATCTGCCGAGAGCAACAGCACCTGAATCATCTCCACCGATATCCATAACAGAAAACGAGTTCTTTTCCTGAATAATTCTGTACATTGCCTGAGGTATCGAAGGAATGTCAAGGTTGCTGTTTGCAAACTCAGAGCAAATCAGCTCAATGCCTTTGCTTTCAAGCTCCTGCTTACTGTCTGTTGTTCTGAAATAAGGATTGACAATGTCAAGGTCACCGATGATAACCTTGTGCCCCTGCTCTTTCAGACGGCAAGCATAATTAATTGCTATATTAGTTTTACCGCTGCCATAATGTCCGGCAAAAATTGTTAGTCTCTTTGTCATAATTACAGCTTATTTCTGATGATTTTACCGCTGATTGTTTTAGGAAGCTCATCGCGGAAAACAACAATTCTGGGATATTTATAAGGAGCTGTGTTTTTCTTTACATAGCTCTGTATTTCCTTTTTAAGCTCTTCTGAGGGTTCGGTTCCTTTGGTGAGAACAATGCTTGCTTTAACAACCTGACCTCTTATTTCATCAGGCTCAGCTGAAACACCGCATTCAAGAACATAAGGAAGCTCCATAATAACATTTTCAATTTCAAAGGGTCCGATTCTGTAACCCGATGACTTAATAACGTCATCGATTCGGCTGACATACCAGAAATAACCGTCCTCATCACACCAGGCCGTGTCACCTGTGTGATACATACCGTCGTGCCAAACCTCATCAGTCTTTTCCTTGTCACCGTAATAACCCTTGAACAGACCGCAAGGTACCTTTTTGTCCGTTCTGATAACAATTTCACCTGTTTCACCGACGCGGCAGGAGTTGCCGTCGGGGTCAACAATATCGATATCGTAAAGAGGAACAGGTTTACCCATAGCGCCTGGCTTGGGCTTTGTTCCGATAAGATTACCGATTGAAAGTGTTGTTTCAGTCTGACCGAAGCCCTCCATGATAACAAGACCTGTTGCTTTCTCAAACTGATAGAATACCTCAGGGTTAAGTGCCTCGCCTGCTGTTGTTGCATAACGCACGGAGGAAAGGTCATACTTGGAGAGATCTTCCTTGATAAGCATTCTGTACATTGTGGGAGGAGCACAGAATGTTGTGATATGATACTTAGCAAACATGGGAAGAATTTCCGCAGCATTGAATCTGTCAAAGTCATATGTAAATACTGCGCCTTCACACATCCATTGTCCGTAGAATTTACCCCAGAGTGCTTTACCCCATCCTGTGTCTGAAATTGTGAGATGAAGGTCACCGGGAGTGATTGAATGCCAATATCTTGCTGTTATAAAGTGACCGAGAGCATACTTATAATTGTGAGCGGCAATTTTGGGATAACCTGTTGTACCGGAAGTGAAGAACATAAGCATTGTGTCATTACCGCAGGGAGCATGTTCTTCGCGGGGATAGATACTTCTGAAAAGCTTGTACTCAGTGTCAAAGTTATGCCAGCCTTCTCTGTCCGCGCCAACAATAATTTTATTTTTGAGTCCGTCATATTTTTCCGCTCCGAGCTCAACCTGATAAGTTGTATCACCGTCTGAGGTGCAGATAATTGAGCTTACACCTGCTGCATTGAAACGGTAATCAAAATCGTGCGCAAGAAGCTGGTTGGTTGCAGGAATCATAACTGCGCCGAGCTTGTGAAGAGCAAGAGCAGTTATCCAGAACTGATAATGTCTCTTAAGAACAACAAGAACTCTGTCGCCTTTTGAAATGCCAAGGCTCTTGAAATAATTGGCAGCTCGTGCAGATTCCTTTTTCATATCATTATATGTAAATCTGCGCTCTGTTTTATCATTGGAAACATGAAGCATTGCGAGCTTCTCAGGAAATTTATCGGCAATTGCATCAACAACATCGAAAGCAAAATTGAACTTATCTTCATCAACAAAGTCAATTGATGTAAGTGTTCCGTTCTGATCTTCAACTGTTTTGATGAATTTTTTGACTTCAAGCTCATGTGTAGGCTTGGATGTCAAAAAGGTTTCATTGATTTCATTTTCATCAGTACCCTCATCACCTGACATAACAACAGCAAGGAATGTACAGTCTTCACCGTCAACAGCAATCATACCGTGAGGAGTTGAGCTTTTATAATAAATACTGTCACCTTCACTGAGGATTTCAGTGTGGTCACCGATTCTAACCTTAAGCTTACCGCTGAGCACAACGTCAAATTCCTGACCGCCGTGGGTAATTGTATGAATAGGCTTATCCTGAAGCTCAGGCTTATATTCGTATTTAGCAAGATAGGGCTCAGCGAGCTTATCTCTGAACAAAGGAGCTAGATTGGTAATTTCAATACCCTCTTCCTTTGAGGTTCTTTTACCGTGCCCTTTTCTTGTCACTGTATAGGATGAAAGATTAGCACTTTGACCTTCAAGGATATCGGTAATGCCAATATTGAAAGCTTTTGCGCACTTGTGAATAAAAGTGAAAGGAAAATCAACTGTACCTGCTTCATAGCAGCGGTACTCTTCAACGCTGACATCAGTTTTTTCAGCCATTTCAGCCTCTGAATATCCTGCAATTTCACGCATTTCCTTAATTCTGAACGCTACTTCTAAAAGCTCATTTTTAATATTTTCCATTTTTATCCTCCGTTCATTCATAAGAATAAGTTACAAATAAAAAAACTCGTCTCAATGAAATAAATCATGAGACGAGTAAAATACAATACCCGCGGTACCACTCAAATTGCGATCTAAACCGCCGCTTCAGGCTCAAACAAGCCCTATGCTATTAACGCAGCATTACGGAAAGAATTACTAAATAATGTTTTCACTCTTTCAGCTCAGAAGTGATGGGAACTTAAATCTATTTTGCCGATATCTCACCGTCATCGGCTCTCTGAGAAAAATCAATTTAGTCCGTCTTCGTCTTAGCTTTTAAAATTACTTATTAAATTACTTGTTAGAGTTTACCACTAAAGAACACAGATGTCAAGTCTTTTCTTTATATTTATTTTGTTCCGAAAATTCTGTCACCTGCATCACCGAGACCGGGAACGATATAACCGGATTCGTTGAGCTTTTCATCAAGAGCTGCGCAAAAAACATGAACATCGGGATGCTTTTCAACAAATGCGTTTACACCTTCGGGAGCTGCAATTATGCACATAAATTTAATTGAACGCGGATTTCTCAGCTTAATCTGCGAAACTGCATCAATGGCTGAACCGCCTGTTGCAAGCATAGGATCAACAACAATAACATCTCTTTCGCTGATGTCCTTGGGAAGCTTACAGTAATACTCAACGGGAGTAAGAGTCTCTTCGTCTCTGTAAAGACCGATATGACCGATTCTTGCAGAAGGAACAAGTGAGCTGATGCCGTCAACCATTCCGAGACCTGCTCTGAGAATAGGGACAATCGCAAGCTTTTTACCGCTGATATGCTTTGCTGTCATTTTGCAGATGGGGGTTTCGATTTCAACATCCTCCAAGGGAAGATCACGTGTTGCTTCATAGCCCATAAGAACAGCAATTTCGGAAACGAGAGATCTGAAATCCTTTGAGCTTGTTTCCTTGCATCTGAGAATTGAAAGCTTGTGCTGAATCAAGGGATGATCAAAAATTGTAACGTTGTTTTCCATTTTAATTTCCTCCAAATTTTCAATAATTAATTATACATCTGACAGTTGAAATAATCAACTGTTATATTTTGAAGTTTAAATATGATCCTTATAACGCTCGGCTGTAATGATTCCGTCGGAAACGTTAAGCTTACATATTCTTGCGTTTCTTGCATCGAAGGCACTCGCCTCTGATTTATAAGCATAATCACGGGCGTGATAAACAGCATACCACTGACCGTCCTCTTTGATCATAGAGTGATGCCCTGTTCCCTCTTCAAATTCATTGGCCTTGAGAACAGGATGATAAGTATTTTCATCAGGATACTTTTCAAATTTGATTTTTGTAAGATCAGTTTCATCTGTCTTGGCTCTTGCATAACCGATGTAATAAGTGGGCTGCTCAAAGCAGTTTCCTGAATACATAAGATAATGCCAGTCACCTTCCTTGAAATAGAAGGCACCTTCAATTGTGTGCCAGTGCTGTCCTTTTTTGTATCTGTCTCTGCAGTAAATATCCTCGTCCAGTGTGGGCTCAAGAGCAAGAACAGGCTTTCCTTCAGGTGTATAAGGATCAAGCATTCTGTCAACATATATGCAGGTACCGATTCTTTCACCCTCAAATTTATTTGAAGAATAGAACAAAAACAGTCCCGCTTCATTCTGTACTATATGAGAGTCAATTGAGAAGGGATGAAGAATTCTTTTTGCATTGACAAAGGGTCCGAGAGGACTGTCTGATTCAGAAACGTGCATAGCGCCTCTGTGACCGCCTTTATCAGGTGTGTCATCATAAATCTCCATTGAGTTATACATATAATAACGTCCGTTATATTCAATGACACTGGGAGCCCAGAAGGAATCAAGTCCGGGAACAGTCATAACAATTCCGTAATACTCCCAGCCTTCAAGAAGGTTATCTGAATGGTAAGCATAAACCCCGTCGTGACCTGTCACATATATATAATAACGACCGTCACTGCTTTTTAAAATGAACGGATCTGCCTGCCCTACATAATGACTTTTGTCAACTTTAAGTAACTGCATTGAAATCACTCCTTTTTGTAATTATACAATGACGAGTTATCTTTTTCAAGTGATTTTCTTACAATAAATTCATCTTCAAAGCAGATTTCAATGAGTTTGTCAGATTTAAGATTGAAAGAATTCATATCGACGGCAAAAGGCAAAAAACAGTTATAGGTTTTGTAATAATATATTCCTTTTTTCGTATTGCAACAAGAGGAATATCTTGTGAATTCATACTCTCCTTTTTCTGTTAAAACACATCCGTAGGGCATTGAAACTCCATCGAGAATATGAAAGAACTGACAAACGCTTTCATTTTCAAATTTACCGCATTTTGATTTTACTTTTATAAAAACACCTCTGACAAATCTTGAGACCGAAGAATAATCACCCGGCAAGCCAAGCGCACCCATACCGAGACTGTAATTGTTAAATTCAAGATTTTTACTTAAGCGGTTGAAAGCGGCACCTTCACTCAGATGCATATAATTATTGATATTCTGAATATGAAAATCAAAGGTCGGATTGTTTGTTAATACTCCGAAGGGATTGTCGTAAATTTTAAGTTCCTTTGCCAAGGGCTCAACAGTAATGCTTCTATCAGCGTCAGCAATTATCCAATGAAGCGGTGTCGGTTTAAGCTTACAGGAAAAAGCATCGGCTGTTATGTTGATTTTCCTCAGTAAAAATTCCGCTTCGGATACATCTGAACACTGAGAAAGAATAAAGGGGATAAATTCATATGAAGCAATATTGATTTTATCTTCAGCATAATTGTTATAAACGGCATTTCCGGGGAAATTCAGCCCCGCCGCACTGAGTCCGACAGAATTTGTTGCTTCAAAATATAAGGGATAATCCTTAGCAACACAAGCCATACCAATCATCGAATAATGGGTTTCGATTGCTTCTTGATTTATGAATTTCAAAGGAAAAAATTCGGGAGTAATTACTACCCTTTCGTCATAACCTCTATCTAAATCAAGGTTTCTACCGAAATAATGGTATTTTGATTTTAAAGATATAGCTGTACACATATTAATCACCTCATTTTTATTTTTGACTGTGAGGCTCAATTTAACCATAAAAAAACAAGGTGATACTTCAATGAAAGCATCACCTTGAAATTTAATTATCAGAACAGAATAACAATAAACTGTGAAACAAGAACAACAGCAATAAGAGCAACGGGATATGTTGCTGCATAAGCAGCTGCAACATCCTCAGTTCCTGCAGTTGAAATCAATGTTCCGAGAGCGGGGGTACTTGTCATACCGCCTGTGATTGAGCCAAGGTTGTTAAGAAGACTGAGCTTGAGAACATACTTAGCAAAGATATAACCAATCAGAAGAGGAACAATTGTCATTACAATACCGTAAACAAAGTACATGGGGTCAAAATTAGCAATGAACTCTGCACCGCCGGGGACACCTGCGCCAACAAGGAAGAGAACAAGTCCAAGCTCTCTGAAAAGCTTAAGTGTGCTCTGTGCAGGCATAATGCCTACCTTGCCGATTCTTCCGAAATGACCGAGAAGAAGGCTGACAAGAAGACAACCGCCTGTTGTTGTAAGTGAGAAGCAAGTTCCGCTTAAACCTTCTGATGAAAGAGGAATTTTAATCTGACCGATAACAGTACCGATAATCGCTGCAAGTGAGAATCCTGCAATACCCATATGGTCGATTTCAAAGATTTTAACTTCCTTTTTCTTTGAAGATGCAGCCTCAGACTTGATAACAAGCTTTTCTCTTTCCTTTGCCATATCTGCCTTTGTTAATTTCGGGATAATCTGAACGAAGAGTACAACACCGATAACACCGAAGATATAAGCGATACCGTGACCGACAGATACAAGACTTGTGTATTCCTCGGCAACAGTTGCTTTTGCAGCAGAGAAAGCGGGAGTTGATGTAAGTGAGCCTGAAAGAAGACCGACAATCATTGCAACAAAACCGTCCTGAGTTTCAATGCTTGCACCGTAGCCGATGATTTCACCCGCATAAATGCAGCCAACAGCAGCAAGACCGCCTGCAAGAATGATAATTACACCAAGAAGAACATAAGACTTAAAGTTACGCTTGAAATTTCCGAAGAATTTGGGGCCTGCAATGTAACCGACTGAGGTAACAAAAAGTACAAGACCTAAGCTTTCAATAATTGATAGCCCGCTCGAAAAATCATAAGCCTTTGCCGAAAAATCGAAGAGCAGCTCCCCTGCCTCATTCACATTGAAAAACAGTGCACCGAAAACAAGAGCAACGATAAATACACCTGCATCTCCGAGAGAGATACCCTTGACAGTAATTCTGCCAAGAAGGTATCCGAAGAAGAGAACAGCAAATGCAACAAACAGAAGTGTTGAAATATTGCTGATGGAAATAACGCCGTTAAATAAACTCATTTTGTATTAACTCCTTTAAATCAAACCTTACGTGTGTAATCGGGAAGAAGCTTAGGAGATACAACAGCAGTTTCGATGGCTGCATCAGCGATTTCCTTCTCAAATTTTGCAACGTGATCAAGTGAAAGTGTGCCAACCTTAACATTCTTTGCCTTAGCAGCTGCATTTTTACCTGCGCTTCTGCCGAATACGATGATGTCAAGAAGTGAGTTACCCATAAGACGGTTTCTACCGTGAATTCCTCCGACTGCCTCACCTGCAACATAAAGATTTTCAACATTAGTTGTCATACAATCCTCTGTGATGTCAAGACCGCCGTTCTGATAGTGAAGAGTGGGATAAATAAGAATAGGCTCCTTACGGATATCGATACCGTATTTTTCAAACATTCTCATCATAGCAGGAATTCTCTTTTCGATTGTTCCTTCACCGCCGATTTTTTCAATCATCGGAGTGTCAAGCCAGATACCCTTACCGTTGCCTGTGTCAACTCCGTTGTCTCTTTCTGAGCATTCACGGATAATTGAAGCAGCTGAAACGTCACGGGTTTCAAGAGGATGCATAAATACTTCACCGTTTACGTTAACAAGCTTTGCACCGAGTGAACGTACCTTTTCAGTAACGAGGGCACCGAAAATCTGTTCAGGGAATGCAACACCTGTGGGATGATACTGAAGAGTTTCTGCATAGAGAAGCTTTGCGCCTGCTCTGTAGCCAAGAACAAGACCGTCAGCAGTTGCACCGTAATGGTTTGATGTGGGGAAGCCCTGGTAATGCATACGGCCTGCACCGCCGGTTGCGATAATAACTGTCTTTGCTTTAGCAACAAGAAGCTCATCAGTTTCCATGTTGAGAAGGACAGCGCCTGCTGCATTGCCGTTTTCGTCAAGGATAAGCTCAATTGCAGCTGTGAAATCAATGACAGGAATGTTTCTGTTTAAAACCTCATCTCTGAGGGTTCTCATAATTTCAGCACCTGAATAGTCCTTTGCAGCGTGCATACGCTTACGTGATGTGCCGCCGCCGTGAGTTGTTACCATTGTGCCGTCAGCGTCCTTATCGAATTCAACACCGAGGCTGCTGAGCCACTGAATTGCTTCTGGAGCATCACAAACGAGCTTTGAAAGGAGCTCTTTCTTCGCTGCAAAGTGTCCGCCGCCAAAAGCATCAACAAAGTGAATTGCAGGAGAGTCGTGGGGCTTGTCTGCAGCCTGGATTCCGCCTTCAGCCATCATTGTGTTAGCATCACCGATTCGAAGCTTTGTTACGATCATAACATCAGCGCCAGCTTCGTTTGCTTCAATAGCAGCAGATGCACCTGCACCGCCACCACCGATGATAAGAACATCAGTTTCATAATCGGGAGCTGAAAGATCAACACTGTCAGCAGTGATTCGGCTGTGAGCCTGAAGAGTTTCAGCAAGCTCGATAGGTACCTTATCACCCTTATTGGGACCAATTTTAAGAACATCAAATTCGCTCTGCTTATAGTCAGGATGGAATGCTGCAAGGAGATCTTCCTTCTGCTTTGCAGTCATACGATCGGGTTCTAATGCGATATTTTTTTCTCTTGCTGCTTCAACCGCTGCAAGTGATTTCTGAAATTTTTCCGAATACATATGTTCTCCTCCTTATTTCTCGATTGCTCTTGTGTTATAGAGTTCTTTCATTTCTTCAAGAGGTTTGTTCATAAGAGCTTCAATAAGCTCAACAAATTCACCGTTCTTGATTTCACGTACTCTGTCTTCAAGGTGACCGCATCCGGGAGCAAGATACTTACCGTTGATTCTTCTTGCAAGCATAGCAACCTGAGGATGAGAAATGCCAGCGGGACATCTTGTTGAGCAAACACCACACATTACACAGTCAAATGATTCCTCAGCACATTTCTCAAAATCACCGCGCTGAGCGTATGCGATATACTGCATAACGTTAAGCTCCTGAGTACAGCTCTTTGTGCAGGCGTTACAGCCTACGCAAGCGTAAATTTCAGGATAAAGCTGCATCATAACAGCTTCTGTTACAGGGATGTTTTCAATGTCATAGGTTTTCTTGTCAAGAGGATAATAAGGAATTGTGGCAATATACATATTGTCTTCAACCTTTGTCTGACAAGCAAGGCAAGCCTTAAGGTCCTTGTCGCCTTTGATACGGTAAATTGTTGCACAAGCACCGCAGAAACCGTTACGGCAACCGCATCCGCGCTTAAGCTGATAGCCTGCATATTCCATAGCGGTCATAATTGTAAGATTTTCGGGGACTGCATATTTCTTACCGTAGAGAAAAATATTTACTAATTTTTCCATATCAATACTCCTTTAATATTCACTGGGAAGTTCGTCTAATTCATCACAACGGAAAACAGGGCCGTCTTTACAAACATATTTTGCACCAACGTTACATCTTCCGCACTTACCGACACCGCACTTCATTCTGAGCTCAAGTGTGGTGTAAACATTTGTTTTATCGAAGCCGATATCACAAAGTCCCTGAAGTGTAAATTTAATCATAATCGGAGGTCCGCAAAGAACGGCAATCTTGTTTGTGTCAAAATTAAGCTCTTTTACGAAGTTAGGAACAAAGCCTACGTGACCATCCCAATCATCCTGAGGATTGTCAATTGTCAGATGAACATTTACACCTGCATCAGTTGACCACTCTTCGATGATTTCCTTGTAGTCAAGTAAATCCTGCTTGCTTCTTGAGCCGTAAACAATGTCAATCTTACCGTAACGGTCACGATAATGACGGCAATAATTGATTACTGAGCGTAAGGGAGCAAGACCAACACCGCCGGCGATAAAGAGCATATCCTTTCCTGCAAAAACATCATCAACGGGGAAGGGATTACCGTAAGGTCCTCTGATTGTAATCTGCTGACCAACCTCAGCCTGATGAAGCCACTCGGTTACACAACCGCACTTTTTGATTGAAAATTCCATATACTCTTCATTTGTGGGTGAAGAAGTAATTGAAAACATTGCTTCGCCGACACCGGGAACTGAAAGCATTGCACACTGACCGGGTCTGTGGTCGAAAGCCTTCTTACCGTCAGTAGTAACAACTCTGAAGGTCTTGATATCGGGAGTATCAATTCGAACGTCTGTAATAACGCCAACCTTGGGAATTAAAGTATCAACATTATTCACTTGCTTTCCCTCCGATCTTTTTCATTACTTTAACGATATTCATAGAAATAGGACACTTTGAAATACAACGTCCGCAACCTACACAGCTGAATAATCCGTTATTGTTTTCAGGATAGTAAACAAGCTTGTGCATAAAGCGCTGACGGAAGCGTTCCTTCTGAGTAAGTCTGTTGTTTCCGTGAGCCATTTTTGTGAAATCTGAATACATGCAGGAGTCCCAGCATCTGAAACGAATTACACCGTTACCTGTGTTAAAATCCTTGATATCATAGCACTGACAGGTAGGACAAACGAAGGTACAGGTTCCGCAACCAAGGCAGGACTGTGAAAGCTCGTCCCATTCGGGAAGGTTGAAAAACTCATTGGTTTTTCCGCCGCCGAAGGAATCAGTGGTAAGATTTCCGAGAGGAAGCTTAGCCATTACAGCGTTGATTTTAGCCTTTTCACTTTCAACGGCAGCTTCATCACATTCCTCAGTGAAAGCACTGATTTTTGCAAGAAGATTTTCACCCTTTTCAGTGTTTGCATTCATATAAATGCTGTCATCTGTTATCCAGCAAGTGATATCACCCTCGGGTGAAGCTGCATCAATGCCGAAAGCCTTGCAGAAGCATGTTTCAGAGGGCTTGCCGCAAGCAAGAGAAATGATTACCGCATGCTCACGTCTTGAAGCATAGAAGCTGTCAACGGGCTCTGAGAGGAAAACTCTGTCAAGAATTTCAAAGCTCTTGACATCACAAGCTCTTACACCGAAAATAACAAAATCTTCACTTTCACTTCTTGTATCAATAACCTCAATGTTTTTACCTGAGGTTTTGAATTCCATAAGATTTTCAGTTTGAGGGAAGAAGAAATCTTTGGGACTTCTTACTGTGTTGAGAGCCTGGCTCCACTGAGTACCCTCTTCCCATTTTTTATAAGCGGCACTGCCGTCGTTCTGATCAACAGGAAGATACAGAGAAGCGCTTTTTGAAATTTCAGCAAAAACTGAATTGATTTTATCAAGTGAACACTTAAGCATCTGAATCCCTCCTGTCAAAAACATCACCGGGCTCAAGGTCTTCTGTTGTGTAATTTACAAGAGGAGCTCTTGAACCTACTTCAGCACCTGCCTGATATTCACCGTAGAACTCGTTCATATCCTTGATGAATTTACGGTTAAGAAGATGAAGAGGAATATTCTGAGGACAAACCCTTGAACATTCACCGCAGTCTGTGCAGCGACCTGCAACGTGGAAGGCTCTGATAATATGGAACATCTTTTCCTCAAAGCTGTTTGCAGGAGCTTTGTTTTCAACGCCTGAGTTCGGGTTGTCGAAAACACACTTTTCACAAGTACAAGCGGGACATACATCACGGCAAGCGTTACAACGGATGCAGCGTGAAAGCTCATTCTGCCAGAATTCAAATCTCTCATCGGGAGTCATTGCTTCAATTGCAGCAACCTCATCAAATCTTGCAGATTCAATGATATCCCCTTCTTCTCCCATAAGCTCGTCATAAGCAACGTGCTTCTTGCTCTTGCAGTTGATACATCTTTCAGCAAGAACATCAGCTGAAGCAATTACAAATTTGTCTTCTGAATAAAGAGTTTCAACTGAAACATTGTCAGCCTCAGAGCTGATTGAAACGATGCCGTCACCTGTAACAGCCTTAATCTTAGTGATGTCAGCCATACCTTCACAAGGAATGCCGACAGCATAAACCTTCTCACGGTCAAATCTGTGTTCGGTAAGAAGCTGATTGAAGCTGTAAGTATCACAAGGCTTGAGGAAAACAAGAATTTTACCTTCAACCTTATCTGTTTTTGAAACGAGATATTTGGAGAAGTTTGCTCCGCAGAAATCGTTCCATACAAATTTTTCTTTAATTTCATCAGCTGATTTGAAAACAGCGGGAGTTACATCATAGCAGAACTCACCCTTTTCCCAACCCATAACAGCACTTACTGTACCGTTTTCAAGAAGAGAAACTGCCTTATCAATCAGTTGTTCACGAGTTATTTTTTGCATCTCAGATCCTCCAATCTCTTGTTTTCTCCGAGAGCCGCAACCTTTTCGGCAAAATCGTTCATTGTTGCAGCGAATTTTGCACCTTCAGCAGCTGAAACCCACTCAAGACGGGTGCGTTCTCTTTCAATACCGAGATAATCAAGCATTGAGAAAAGTGCTGTCATACGACGGCGTGTGTAATAGTTGCCTGATGTGTAATGACAGTCGCCGGGATGGCAGCCACAGATAATTACACCGTCAGCTCCGCGCTGGAAAGCACGAAGAACAAACATCGGATTAACTCTGCAAGAGCAAGGTACACGAATGATTTTTACATCAGCGGGATAGTTAAGTCTGTTGTTTCCTGCAAGGTCTGCACCGGCATATGAGCACCAGTTACAGCAGAAAGCAACGATTAAAGGCTTATATTCATTTACTTGCATATTGCATCCACCTCCGCGATGATCTGTTCGCTTGAGAATCCTCTGAGATTCATTGCGCCTGACGGACAAGCAACCGTACAAGCACCGCAACCCTGGCAAACAGCAGGATTGACTGAAGCAACACGTCTGATCTTTGTTGTTCTGTCAGGCATACGGAATTCCTTTGATTCGTAGGTAATTGCACCGTAGGGACATACTCTTTCACAAGATGAACAGCCGTTACACATAAGTTCGTTTGAATTTGCAATACAGGGGTTACCTGTAAGCTTATCCTTAGCAAGAAGACCAATTACCTTAGAAGCTGCAGCGCCCGCCTGAGAAACCGTTTCGGGAATATCCTTGGGACCCTGGCATGCGCCTGAAAGGAACACACCGGCCGTGGGACTTTCAACGGGTCTGAGCTTGGGATGAGCTTCTGTAAAGAAGTCGTTTGTATCCATACTTGCTGTAAGCATTGTTGCAAGAGGACGAGCTGATTTGTCGGGTTCAATTGCAGCAGCGAGAACAACAAGGTCAGCATCAATGTTAAGCTGCTTGTTAGCAATAAGATCAGAGGCCTGAACCTTAAGCTTATTGCCCTCGGGAACAACCTTACCAACCATACCCTTGATGTACTTGACGCCATATTCTTCAACAGCACGGCGGTAGAATTCATCAAAGTTCTTACCGGGAGTTCTTACGTCGATATAGAACACATAAACTTCGGTATCGGGATACTTGTCTCTTGTGAGCATTGCATGCTTTGCAGTGTACATACAGCAAATCTTTGAACAATACTCCTTGCCCTTTTCAGCGCAGGATTCACATCGTGAACCGACACACTGAACAAAGACAATTGTATGAGGATGAACACCGTCTGAAGGACGGAGAAGCTTACCAGCTGAAGGTCCGGCGGCGTTTGTCAGACGTTCGAATTCAAGTGATGTGATAACATCCTTTGACTGATTGTAAGCAAATTCATCGAATTTTTCCATACTGATGGGATTAAAGCCTGTTGCAACTACAATCGCACCGTACTTCTCATCAATATATTCATCCTGCTGCTTGTAGTCGATAGCACCTGCTGCGCAAATCTTTGCACAAACACCGCATTTGCCGTTTTTAAGCATATTACAAGCATTTGGGTCGATTGTTGCAACCTTGGGAACCGCCTGAGCAAAAGGAATGTAGATTGCACTTCTGTTATCCATACCGAGATTGAACTCGTTGGGAATTTTTTTCATGGGACACTTTTCAAGACAAGCGCCGCAGCCTGTGCAGACGTCCTCCTTGACATAACGTGCCTTTTTCTTGATTTTAACATCGAAGTTACCGACAAAGCCTTTGATTTCTGAAACCTCGCTGTATGAGAAGATTCTTACATTTTCGTGCTGAGCAACGTCAACCATTTTGGGAGTAAGAATACAAGCCGCACAGTCAAGTGTGGGGAATGTTTTATCAAGCTGAGCCATCTTACCGCCGATTGTGGGCTTGGTTTCAACGATATCAACGGGGAAGCCTGCGTCAGCAATATCAAGCGCAGTCTGAATACCTGCAATACCGCCGCCGATAACAAGAGCTCTCTTTGTTACGGGTGATTCACCGGGAGTCAAGGGTGCGTTGAGATTAACCTTTGCAATTGCAGCTTTACCAAGAATGATTGCCTTTTCGGTACCGGTAAGAACATCCTTATGTACCCAGGAGCATTGCTCTCTGATGTTGGCAATTTCAACCATATAAGGATTAAGTCCGGCTGCTGCTGCAGTTTTGCGGAATGTGGCCTCATGCATTCTGGGTGAACAGGAGGCAACAACGATACCTGTGAGATTATGCTCTGCAACGGCTGCCTTGATCATTACCTGACCTGCCTGAGAACACATATACTGATAGTTGGTTGAGAAAACAACACCGGGCTCATTCTTCAGAGCTTCTGAAACAGCCTGAACATCAACAGTGCCCGCGATGTTACTACCGCACCAACATACAAATACACCAACTCTTTGCATTTTGTCTCCTCCTTACTTAGAATATTTTCTGAAAGCACTTACAAGAAGCTGCTGCGGAACCTGATCATCAAGAAGATCGGGAACATCGTTTGCAGTCATACGGTTAGCGCCTTGCTGTCTGATAACTGAAAGACGAACTGCTTCAATCAGCTTCGCGGGTTCAACACCTCTGGGACATCTGTCGATGCAAGCAAAGCAGGAAAGACATTTGTAAAGTGAATCTGATTCAAGCAGAGGCTTGATATCACCGCTTTCAACCATGTTTACAAACTGATGAGGATGATATTCCATTTCGTCATAAGCGGGACACGTTGCGGAGCACTTGCCGCAGCGCATACACTTTGAAGGGTTAACACCGCTGATACGAATTATTTCGTCACGAAGAAAATCTTTATTCATCTGAATCCTCCTTTACACCGAGAGCTTCAGCGAGAATTTCCGTAAAGTAAACAACGGGGATATCTGCACCGTTTTTAATAAGATTGTAACGGCAAAGAGGACAAGCTGTGATAATCATTTCTGCGCCTGCAGCCTTTGCGTTTTCAATAACTGAATTACTGTTCTTTTTTGCAAGTGAAGGACTTTCAACTGCGATGTAGCCGCCGCAGCATTCATTTCTTTTTGCATAAACGACAGCCTCAGCACCGATAGCCTTGATGAAATCCTCAATAATTTTTGGATTTTCGGGATCATCCATTTTCATAATGCTGTTAGGTCTGAGAAGAAGACAGCCATAATATGCAGCGATCTTTTTGCCTTTGAGTGAATCATTGACCTTCTCTTTGATTTTGTCAAAGCCAACAACATCCCTGAGCATTTCAAGATAATGATAAACCTGAGCCTCACCGTTATAACCGCCGTCAGCACCGAGATATCTGTTAACCTTATCGGCAAACTGTTTGTCGTTCTGAACAGCATAGTTTGTCTGTTTGATAACATTGTGGCAAGCAGAGCAAACTGTTACAAGAGGCTGATTCTTTTCATTAGCTTCCTTCAATGCACGGATAGATGAAAGTTTTGTTGCAACCTCGTCCTTGGCAGTTGTGAACACACCGCCGCAGCATTGCCAGTTTTCAATTTCTTCCAGAGTTACACCAAGAGCTTCAGCTGATTTATAAGCATATAAATCAAGATCCTTTGCTTTGTTTTTCAAAGTGCAGCCAGGAAAATAACTAACCTTCATTTAAGAACCTCCTATCTTTTTTTTGCGGTAAAATTTTAGCATTGTAAATTACCGTGCCCGGATATTTAAGTATAAAATTTACATACTATCCGAATCTTAATCATTATACTACATCAACATATATATTTCAACACTTTTACCGATATAAATTTAGTAGAAATTTATAAAATATATCATATTTTTTTATACAGTTTACTCAATAAAAGCACTGATTTTTATTTAAAGCAAAAATACAGCCGCTTTCGTCTGAGAGCGGCTGTATTGTAATCAGAATAACCTTGTTTTTGCTTTAAGGACATCGGAATAAGCACCGTAATACTTATCCTTTGAAATCACCTGATAAGCTCTTACCTTGAACTGATAGCTTGTATTTGATTTGAGTCCCTTGACAGTATAGGACGTTGAGGTTGTTGTTGCCACCTTTTTCCACTTTTTACCATCTGTGCTTCTGTAAATAATGTAACCCTTTGCGCCGGGCTCTGATACCCAGGAGAGCTTGATTGAATCCTTTTTACGAGAGGCTGCCTTGAGTGAATCCACCTTACCGACAAGTGTTGTTGCACTCACCTTTGTGAAGGATTCACTGTAGAGCTTAGATTTGGAGTTATAACCGATAACCTTGAAATAGTATTTTGTACCTGTTTCAAGCTTCTTGACTGTAAGGGCTGTCTTTTCTGTTGAGCCGACCTTGGTCCAGTTTTTGCCGTCTGTGCTCTTATATACAATATACTTAGAAGCATCAGAGGAAGCCTTCCAAGAAAGCTTCACGCTTGTTGTTTTAACAGATGAGGTTTTTACTGAGCTGATTTTATTAACTCCCGTATATGCCTTGAATGTGTCACTGTATGAGCCATAAACGCTTGAAGAAGCATAGGCTCTTACTCTGAAAGCATAATTTGTTGAAGCCTTCAGATCCTTTACAGAGCAGGTAAGTCCCGTAACATTCTTGAGCTTGACCCACTTGCCGTTTTTATACTGCTCAACAGTATATCCCTTTGCGTTTTCAACAGCCTTCCATGTAAGCTTTATGTAATTTGTAGATCTCGCCGAAGCCTTAAGACCTGTAACCTTACCAAGCTTTGTTGTGCCGTAAACTGCGTCGGAATAATCACCGTAAACTGTTGATGAATCAGTTTTATAGGCTCTTACTCTGAATTTATACTTGGTGTAAGAGGTCAAGTCTTTTACTGTAAGCGAAAGACTTGATGTTTTACCGGCGCGAACATAAGCCTTTTTTGCAGAATCATAAACTTCAATTATATATCCGCTTGCACCGCTGACTACCTTCCAGCTAACCTTAAGAGAATTGGCTGTTGCAGAGCCAACCTTCACTCCTGTTACCTTATCGGGATTTGTTATTCCGACAACAGAAGCTGTGCCTGAGGCTCCGTAAACGCTGTCAACAGCCTGAACCTTGAAGGTGTATTTTGTGCCGGACTTAAGATTCTTAAAGGTATAGCTGGTTGTACCTGCAGAAACCTTACCTACATAAGTGTTGCCGTTATAAAGCTTATAGCTGTCGGCACCTGCAACGGAATTCCACTTGATTTTAACAGTTGATTTTGTGGCTGAAACAAGAGTTACCTTACTGACAGAGCCAAGCTTAATTTTAAAGCTCTTGGATGCTTCGCCGCTATAACTACCGATGAATTTGATATCAGCGTTTGCTGTACCAATTTCTTTTGTATCAACTGAAACAATATAATCAGTATTTTCCAAAAGGGTTGTGTTACCGAATTTTACGGTAACTGAGGGTTTAACCGCTTTTCCCGTATAAACACAGTCCCCTACTGTCACTGAAGGCGTACCGAGGTCAACAGGTGCTTCCTTCACAAGAAGAGAGACAAGGAACGCAACAATAACTGCAAGGTTACTCTTCTTTGCGTTAAGGGCGCCGATGAAGCCTTTAACAAGAGTTCCGATGTTTTCGTTTGTAAGAAGATTAGTGAATGCAGAGCCGTTAATATAAGCAGGAATTATTTCACTTGCAGCCCAGTTATTAAGTGCATATCTGATTGTGTTGTAAAAGAGCTCAATTGCCTTTGTCTTACCTGCAAAATTCAATGCAGAGATGGCAGTAAGGCTGATAATGTTTTCTATATCAAGAGTCAGAATTGAATCAAGAAGACCCTTTGAGCCGTTTTTACCTACAAGGAATTTTTCACTGTCAAAGCTCTTACCGTTATTCTTTGAAGATCCGAGAAGATCAAAAAGTGCATTGAGCTTAACAAACAGTGAATCAGTTTTGGAAACATTGTCAAGACCGAGATATCCTGCAAAACCTTCAGTATAGAGGAAGTAATTAAGGATATAATTCAGTACTGTCCATACATCATCTCCGCAACCGCCGCGATAAGCCTTATTGCTGTTATCTCTGATGTCGAATCTGTCATAAGCCCAGACGGCAAGCATATCACCGAAAGGTACAAGATATGAATCAGTGCTCTTATATTCATAGATGATGCCCATTTCTCTTGCAGCATTGATGAAAATAACCTTAGCGGCATCTTTAATCGTTTTGCACTCAGCAACACCATCTGTGTAATTATCATACTTAACATTTGAAACAATAAGCTCCATAATCTTAAGCATAAGCTGCTCATAATTGAGGCTGTCGGCATTTGCAATAAGTCCCGAAGCTTTACCGAGGTATCTGATTGCAGAAGCGATATTTTCACTGATGAGGGTATAATCTCCGTCTTTCCATGTGCAGCCGGGAATAATCTGCTTAACAATATCCCCTACAATATTGTTGAACTGTGAAACAACTGAAGCATTGGTATCAAGACTGATGCCGTTAAGATTATAGCTTGAACCGTTCAGGTTGACATAAGGAGCAAGTGCACGAACATCTTCAACATCAGACTGAGCAAGATTGATGCTGATGCTCTTAAGATAAGGCACAATTTGACCTTTAAAGAATGCATTGAAAACTATGCAGATTAAATCCTCGACATCTGTTTCAGCTGTCAGCTTATAGCCATTGAGAACACCGCCTGCAAGCTTGTCCATTAAGGGACCGTATACAAATGCATCAACGTTATTTTCATAAAGCTTGACAGCATTGCTAAGCTGTGCATCATCAAAAACAATTCCAAAAATAGCTTTTTTAATTTCACCGCTTATACCCTTTTCACCGAAAGCGGTGCTGATGTCTATATATTCGTTTGCAAGACCTAGGTCGAGGCTACCGTCAATGATTTTATTGATAACCGTTCCGTTTGCATTAACAAACTCAACAAGCTCCTTAAAGATGATAATATCATTTACAGAGCTTCTCTGAAGCTTTGTCTGCCAGGTATCAAAGCTGAGCTGATCAAGGTCTCCCAGAGCTACATTGACTGCAATTTTAATAAGAACATTGCTCAGCAGATCTTCAAATCTGTCCATTGTCTGACAGAGAGCATTGATGCTTCTGAGGTCAATGTCAAAGGATATACTTTCAGTGATTTCGATAACCTTGTGGATATCCGCTTTTTTGAGCGCAACATCAACCTCATCAAAAAGCTTGTCAAAGCCGTAAGCATCAGCTTTGGAAGTATAATAACGGGTTGTATATGTGTATTCAGGGTTAGTATCCTCCTGCGCAAAAGCGCAAACAGAAACAGAACTGAATACCATAAGAATACACAGCAACAAACTTAATAACTTTTTTGAAAGATTCACAAAGGTTCCTCCTTAATAATTATTTCATATTAATAATACAACTTATAAGCTCTTCAAGTCAATATTAAAAAGACAAAAACAAGAGAAAACATATTATTTAAAAGTAAACAAATCATTAACACAAGATAATATATAGTTAATATTAAGTGAACAAATTTTAAGTAAAAAAATAAAAAGCACCCAATTTACAGTGAGCGCTTTTTTGTGAAATATGGTGAAGGTGTTCCCAGCGGACTTGCTTAAGGTTTTAGTTTGCTGACAAAACAGTACAGCATTACAAGCCCGCAACTAAGCATTGCACCGCCAATTATATCAGTAATCCAATGTACCCCTGAAAGTATTCTGCCGATAACCATAAAAATAATAAATACAACGATTGATATCGAAATAAGTTTTTTTAGTGTTCCGTTTTTTATGCGATCATTAAATTGCATAAGTGCTGTAGGCATAATACACATTACAAGCATGGTTGTTGATGACGGATAAGATGCTTCCAAAATACCGTTTATTAGTATCGGTCTATAATTCACAATAAACATTTCAAAGAAAATGTACATTGCAATTACAACAGCATAAAAACCCCCAAGAACAAGAATATTGTAATCAACTTTCAGAATTCTTTTTCTCTTTATCAACTGCACAAATCCCAAGTTAGCAAATCCGAGAGCTAAACCAAGCGGCACAAGGCCCAACCAGTCGGTAATAGTGTAAAGAGCCATATTAACACCTGTAAGATTGTGAACAAACTGATTAAGTGTTGCAAATCCGACAGAAGAGTTTTGCGGACCGATTGCTTTAATATCAATAATTTGAATCGCTTTTGTCCACAATACAAATGCTACGAGCATACAGATTGTGCTGTAAAGAGTCTTTTTGTTGTTTCTTTTCATTTTTTAACCTACCTTTTAAATATTCGGCTTTCGCCCGAATAAAGTTTAAAGGAAGGCTGGAGTAAACACAAGAAACGGGATGTCACACGAGCGACACTTTATGTATCATTGCCATTTTATAAGCAACATGGTCTTTATAATGAGCCATATGAACATAAAAGCCGCTGCATAAGGTTGTGTACTGATAATAAAAATCAATATTCCTGCAGAGTTTAATATTAAAGAAATTTTACTTTTATTTTTTACCCAAAATATATTCTGACATTTTTGCAAAGCGAGCATTAAGATTCCCGTCGTAATAATTAAAATTACGATAGCAAAATAAACAATTCGCAAATAAGACGATATTTCAACAAAAGACAATAGTGATACTGCTTCTATAGTTTCGTTTGTAACTTGACCGAAGAGGGGGACAAAAAAGAACATTGCTATACAAATATCAAGTAATCCAAATACTAAATCACGAAAATAATTTTGTTTTTGATTTGTATCTTCTTCAGCTATTACAAGTAATTCATCGCCCGACAAAAGTTCGTCTATCGTTACTCCGAAAAATTTAGATAATGCCTTTAATGAATCAATGCTCGGATAACCTCTTCCTGATTCCCATTTTGAAATTGCAGTCCGTGAAACATAAAGAGCTTCAGCAAGTTCTTCTTGAGTAATTTCTTTTTGTTTTCGAAGCTGTTGTAATTTCTCATTAAATTCCATAACTAACTCACTTTACTAATAATGTAATGATTGTAAAAATTATATCACAATCCTGTCAAACAAATCAACCCGGATTCACATCTTTGTATTTGTCTCTCGGTGCGAAGATTTTAAATGTAAAAATGCAGGTAAAGAAAATGAAAAACGCACCAAAGAGCAGTAAAAACTTATTATTGGTCTTATCAAACTATATTCAAAACTCTAATTCAAACAAAAAAAGAGTATTCACAGGTAAAACACCTTATGAATACTCAAAATGGTCGGAGTGACGGGATTCGAACCCATGGCCTCTTGGTCCCGAACCAAGCGCGATACCAAACTTCGCCACACCCCGATTGCAACGTTGACTATTATACATTATTAAAATTAAAAAATCAACAGTTTTATCATTAATTTATTAATTAAAAATCGAGAGAGTCTCTACTGAAACTCTCTCCTGAATTTAAATCTCTTTCAAGGTTCTTTCAAGAGCTGAAAGACCTTCGTTGATTTCCTCATAAGAAATTGTCAATGGCGGTAAAAGTCTGACCTTTGACTTTGCTGTCAGAATGAGCAATCCCTCTGATATAGCCTTTCTTACTATATCGGCGCTTTTGACAGTCTCATCAACACGAACACCCAACATAAGCCCCATACCGTCAACACCTTTAACGTGAGGCATTTCAAGAATTTTTCGGGTGATGTACTCCCCTTTTTCTTTTACAGCTGCAAAGAAATCTTCATCCATTTTTGAAAGAATATACGAAGCACCAGCTGTGACAACGGGATTGCCGCCGAAGGTTGTTGCATGATCACCGGCTTTGAGTACTCTTTCAGTTTTTTCAGAAAAAAGTATAGCACCTACAGGAAGACCTCCGCCAAGACCCTTAGCTGATGTTACAATATCAGGCTTGATGTCATAATTTTGAAAAGCAAATAGTTCTCCCGTTCTGCCGATACCTGTCTGCACCTCATCAACAATCATCAGAATGTCCTTTTCTTTGCAAAAGGCCTCAACTTCTTTTACATAGTTTTTGTCAAGAGGCATAACTCCGCCTTCACCCTGGATAAGCTCAACCATAACAGCACAGACTTTATCATCTGCTGCCGCACGAATCTTCTGAATGTCATTTGCTTCAACATATTCAAAGCCCTCTGTAAAGGGGTAAAAATAATTGTGAAAAACATCCTGCCCCGTTGCGGCAAGGGTTGTTACAGTCCTTCCATGGAAGGAATTGACAAGAGTGATGATTTTGTTTCTGTCTGCTCCGTATTTTTCAAAGCTGTATTTTCGGGCGCACTTAATTGCACCTTCATTGCTTTCAGCTCCGCTGTTAGCAAAAAACACCTTTTTCATTCCGCTTTTTGAGCAGAGCAGCTCAGCAGCTTTTATGCAGGGCTCAGTATAATAAATATTAGAAATATGCTGAAGGGTTGTAAGCTGAGCTGTTACAGCCGAAACCCAGCCTTCATCACAAAAACCAAGAGAATTGACGCCGATACCGCTTGAAAAATCAATGTAATCCTTACCGTCAAAATCCTTACACCGAGCGCCCTTGCCTTCTTTTATTGCAACAGGAAAACGCCCATATGTCTGTGCAACACTTGCTTCATCAGCACTTTTTATTAAATCAAAATTACTCATTTCACACCTCGTTTGTCATCAGAGTGCCGATACCTGCACTTGAGAACATTTCAATTATGATTGAATGGGGAATTCTGCCGTCAATCATAACTGCTTTTTTTACACCTGAACGGATTGCTTTTTCACAGCTTCTGATTTTCGGAATCATACCGCCATAAATAATACCGCTTTCAATCAAAGCATCAATTTCATCAATATGAATCTCAGGAATCAGTGAGCTTTTATCATTTACATCCCTCATTAGTCCGGGTATGTCCGTAAGAGTGATAATGTTTTCAGCTTCAAGTGCTGCTGCAATTTCAGCTGCAGCGGTGTCAGCATTTATGTTATAAACCTGACCCGCGCCATCAATACCCACAGTTGCGATAACAGGAATATAACCCTCCTGAAGAGTTTCTCTTATAAGAGTCGGATCAACTGATTTAATTTCACCAACATAGCCGTAATCAAAACCGTCTTCAACAAGCTTTTCAACCTTAATCATACCGCCGTCTATTCCGCACATACCGACAGCTTTGCCGCCGCAAGTATCAATCAACGACACAAGGTCTTTGTTTGTTTTTCCCGAAAGAACCATCTGCACGATTTCAGCCGTTTCCTTATCGGTATATCTCAGTCCGTTGACAAATTTTGATTCAACGCCAAGTCTGTTGAGCATATTGCTGATTTCGGGACCGCCTCCGTGAACAAGAACAACCTTTACACCTACAAGCTGAAGAAGAATGATGTCACTCATAACAGCCTTTTTCAACTCAGGATTAATCATAGCATTGCCGCCGTATTTAACGACAATTGTTTTACCGTAATATTTCTGAATATACGGAAGCGCTTCATTGAGCACCTCCGCGCGCATAACCTCATTAATTTCCATAAATTATAAACCTCTTATGTTCTGTAATCGCCATTAATCTTAACATAATCATATGTAAGATCACAGCCCCATGCAGTTGCAAAAGCATCTCCCTGATGCATATTAACATCAATGCAAATTGCATTCTCAAGAAGAATTTCTTTTGCCTTTTCTTCAGAAAAATCAATTCCGAAGCCGTTTTCACAAACCTTTACTGTTCCTTTAACCGAGGATAAATCAACCTCTATTTTATCAACACTGAAATCCCCTTCAGTGTAACCGATTGCACAAAGAATTCTGCCCCAGTTTGCATCGGAACCGAACATTGCAGTTTTCACAAGAGACGAGCAGATAATCGACTTTGCAATCTTTTTGGCTGTTGCTTCGTCAGGTGCTTCGGTAACCTTGCATTCAAGGAGTCTCTGAGCGCCTTCACCGTCTCCTGCAATTTTTTTGGAAAGAATAACAGATACCTCTTTCAGCGCATTTCTGAATGCATAGAAATCATCGTTTTCCTGTGTAATTTCATCATTTTCCGCCTGACCGTTGGCAAGAATACAAACCATATCATTAGTTGAAGTATCACCGTCCACAGAAATCATATTAAATGTATCTTTAACAACATCACTTAATGCCTTCTGTAAAAGAGCAGAAGAAATTGCGCAGTCAGTAGTAATGAAACAGAGCATTGTCGCCATATTGGGATGAATCATACCCGAGCCCTTGCAGCAAGCGCCAAGCTTGACAGACTTTCCGCCGATTTCAAGCTCAACTGCACACTCCTTAGGCTCTGTATCTGTTGTCATAATTGCAAGCGCTGCATCGTGACCGCCATTTTCGCTCATCATCGAAGCAAGTTCATCAGCACTGTTTTCGATCGGTGTAACATCAAGACTTACACCGATAACACCCGTTGAAGCAACGATAACATCACTCTTGTCAACTCCAAGAGCGCCAGCGGCAATCTGACACATTTTTTCCGCCTTTTCTACACCGTCAAGATTGCAGGTGTTTGCATTACCGCTGTTTACAATCACAGCCTGTGCAAGTGCATTTGTGAGATTATTTCTTGTAACGGTTATAGGAGCACCGTAAACTTTGTTCTGAGTATAAACTGCCGCAGCCTTGGCAACATTATCACTCAGAATCATTGCAAGATCCTTTTTAGTCTGATTTTTTCTGATTCCGCAATGAATACCTGCAGCTTTAAAGCCTTTTGCCGCAGTAACGCCTCCGTCAATAAATTTCATAAAATACCTCCGTAATTATAAAGCAATTATGGGATCGTCCCACATAACAATATTCATATTCTCTATTGCCGCTGATGAAGCGCCTTTGCCAAGATTATCAAAAACCGAAGTGAGTACGATTCTATCATCATTTCCGCTGACATAAATTTTCATATTATTTGTACCTTCAAGTCCCATCGGTGAGATAAAGCCTTCATTGTTACCGTTGTGAACAGATATAAAAGTGCTTTCTTTATAATAATCTTCAAAAAACGAAAGAAATTCATCAAATGAAAGCTTTTTTGAAAGCAATCTTACAGAAATCGGCACTGTAACAGCCATACCGCAGTAATAATCACTGACAATCGGATTGAAAAGCGGAAAATCTCTGAGACCGCACACAGTCTTCATTTCGGGCAAATGCTTATGATTCTGAGTAAGACCGTATTGTCTCGGACTGTCAAAATCATCGGGTCTGTTTTCGTTCTCATACTCCCCGATCATTTTGTTTCCGCCACCGCTGTATCCGGTTATACTGTGAGCTGTCACGTTGTAATTATCCGGCATGATTCCTTCTGAAACCAGAGGATACACAAGTGAAATAAATCCGGTTGCATGACATCCCGGGTTTGCTATACGCTTTGAGCTTTTCACGGCTTCATAGTGCTCTTTTGAAAGCTCTGAAAAGCCGTAAGTCCAGCCTTCAGCTGTTCTGTGTGCTGTGCTTGCATCTATTATAACCGTATCGGGATTTTCAACGAGCTTTACCGCCTCTCTTGCGGCATCGTCGGGCAGACAAAGAAAAACAACATCAGCTTCATTCATCAGCTTTTTTCTTTCAAGAACATCCTTTCTCATTTTCTCATCAATTTCAAGAAGCTGAACTCTGGGATGCTTAAGAAGCTTATTTTTTATTTGAAGACCTGTTGTTCCGGCCTGTCCGTCAATAAAAACCTTTTTCATAAATAACACCTGCTTAAATGTATGAATATGCAAATATATTCATTAATTATACATACAAATGCATATTTGTCAATAGTAATAGAGCAATTATTCAAAAATAATACAAATATATGAATGCTTCAAAAAAATGTTGCCGAAATTTTATCGAACCTCGGCAACATTAGTATGTAAATTAAAATACTGTTTTAATAAAGCCTGAAATTGAATCAAATAAACAAGAAATTTTAAGTGTAAACATATTTTTATCACTGTGCCAGCTGAAAAGCTTATCTGCATCACCGATGCAGATACGATCAACGGCACAGGTTGTTGATTTTAAACCCAAAAACGAATCAACCTGACTGTAACAAGTTGCGCCGGATTCATAAATGAAATAACATCTTCCGTCTGAAATTGCGCTGTTCTGAACAAGAGGCGGTGCTTTAAATTCATCCTGCAAATCAACAGACATATTTTCTTCACCGTAATTTTTGACCGAGTACAAATAAATATCGGAAAGATTTTTTCTGCCGTATGAGCTATTGATGTTAAGACATATCTCACCGTCAATTTCAGTGAAGCTTCCGCCGTTCGCTTTCGGAGGAATTGTGATTTCAGTTATTTTACTTTTATTTTCGAAATTATAACCGACCAGCAGACCGTTTTCCTTTTCGTCAAAAACTCCTACCCATATAATATCCTTAAAACAAAGCACAAAGGAAGCCGTAACATCACAGTCAAAAGAATCCTCATATTCAACTGTAACTGACTGAGACTTATCTGAAAGAACATCATCAATCTGTTTAAAGGAAATTATACTGATTTGCTTATCACTGCTTTTAGCAATATAGATATTTTTACCGTCTGTGGCAAGTCCTCCGACGTGATTTGAATCGGGAAGCACAATGTTTTTGATATATTCTCCGCTATCTTTATCAATTATATATATAACGGAATTGTGAGTCATATGTTCTTTGACAGTTGCGGCTTTTTCTTCATTATCTCCGAAGCCGATTTTATCTTCAAGCTCCTTTTTATATTTGTTTACAGAACAGTATGCAGAGATAAAAATCAGACTGTCAGACACACAAATCCCCTGAGGTGTCATACAATTACAATTATCATCGGCAACTACAGTATTTACAAGACCCGGCAAAGGAATAAAAGAATCAGAAATCACCGAAAATCTGTTGTAAAAAACCTTTGAAGCCGAAAATTTTAAATCGTATCGGAATTCAGTTGAGGTTTTTAACTCCTCAGCTGAAACAGTAAACATTAAACAGCTTATAAGCATAAGCAAAGATAAAGCAACAGAAAGAATTTTTTTCACTGTAATCACCTCTTTAGAATTATAGCATATAAAAAACTAAAGTCAATTATACGAAAAAATAAAAAAAGTGGCAGTTGATACTGCCACTTTAAGAAAGTATGATTATTTAACCATTGATGCGATTTCAGCTGCGAAATCATCAACCTTCTTTTCGATACCTTCGCCCTTTGCAAAACGAACAAAGCTCTTAAGCTTGATGTCAGCACCGAGAGCCTTAGCTACTGAATTTACATAGCCGTTAACATCACCATCGAAGAGATCTGAACGAACGAATGTCTGCTCAAGAAGGCAAACTTCCTTAACCTGCTTTGAAAGACGACCCTGAACAAGACCTGAGAAAATCTTGTTTTCTACGATTTCAGCCTTGTGTGAAACTGCGATTTCAGCAAGAGTAGCCATAGCTTCATCTGAAATGAAGTTGGGGAAGTTCTTCTTCTGCTTCTGATCAAGACCCTTGAAGATTTCTGCATCTTCGTCGCTCCACTTCTTTGAAGAAATAGCTTCTTCAGTGAGGCTGTTAAGAATGGGCACGGGAAGTGACTCGGGCTTGTTGAGAGCACTGTCAATTGTGATTGACTTCATCTTAGCAAATTCTTCGTCTGAAATATCAGCCTTGCTGAGATATTCGGGGCTCATAGCAGCAATCTGCATAGCTACATTCTTACCCATTGCAACGAATTCAGCGTTAGCAGCTGTTGCATCGTCAACATCAAATGCAACAAGAACACCAACTGAACCGCCGGCATGGATGTATGAAGTTGTGTGACCTTCGATAAGAGCAAATCTACGAACTTTCATATTTTCACGAAGAGCAAGGAATACTTCCTGAACTTCTTCATCAACTGTTTTGTCTGAATCTACTGCCTTTGTAGCAAGAAGAGCTTCAACATCAGCAGGCTTTGCAGCAACAACAGTCTTAACAACCTTAGCAGCAAGCTCTACGAAAGGAGCACCCTTAGCAACGAAGTCTGTTTCGCAGTTGATTTCAACAAGAGCACCTGCATTAGCATCGTTGTAAGCTGCAACAACACCTTCAGCAGCAACGCGGCTTGCCTTCTTAGCAGCAGAAGCAAGACCCTTTTCTCTAAGAATATCAATAGCCTTGTCGATATCACCGTCTGTTTCAACAAGAGCCTTCTTACAATCCATCATACCAACGCCTGTCTTCTCACGAAGAGCCTGTACGTCTTTAGCTGTAAATGCCATAATAAATTCCTCCTATTAATACATTTTCAAAGAAACCCCGTGTTTTAAACGGGGTATTCAGTTATTAAATTATT
>JAZOWF010000095.1:0-16820 GCA_045659065.1 Acutalibacteraceae bacterium | reverse complement strand
TTTCGCCTTTTAAAGTGCTTCGCAGTTTCGTAAGAACTAAAAATTTCTTGTATTGAAGCCATAAAATGCAGCAAGGCTGTCGCCTTGCGAGGCTTTTGGCAAAAATACAGGGAATTTTGTTCGAGAAACAAATACTTCCTTGTGTGGCGTCGGCGAACGTCGGTATCTGTATTTCTTTTGTTCAGCTGTGGCTGAGTCTGAGCTTTTCACTTATCATTGCAATAAATTCCGAATTGGTGGGCTTGCCTCTTGAATTAAGTATTGTGTAGCCGAAATAAGAGCTGAGCACATCAACATCACCTCTGTCCCAGGCAACCTCAATTGCGTGACGGATTGCTCTACCAACGCGCGAAGAGGTGGTTGAATTTTTCTTTGCAATTGTGGGATAAAGCTCTTTGGTAACTGCGTGAATAAGGTCAGGCTTTTCTCTGACAAGCATAATTGACTCGCGGAGATACTGGTAGCCCTTGATGTGAGCGGGCACCCCGATTTCCCTCATAATGTCCGCAATGACCGCTTCGGTGTTGCGGCTGTTTTTCTGAATGGCGGTTCTGTTCTTTTCATTCCAGGAAAACAGCTGCTTGATTCTTTCTGCAATGAGAGAAAAGTTGAAGGGCATAAGAAAATAATAATCAGCACCCGCCTGAATAAGCTGAGAATTAAAGGTATAATTGTCAACAGAGGACATCAGGGCAATTATCGGCTTATTTTCCATTGAGGATATTTTTGCAAGGATTCCCAGCGCATCAATATGCTGCATAAAAACATCCATAAGAACGATATCAGGCTTGAGCTCAATGATTTTTTCAAGAACAATGTTTCCGTCCTTGGGCAGATATGTGGTTTCAAACTCCGTTGAGGGAAGAAAGTTTTCAAATTGGTTTTGGAAGGTGAGGTCTTCTTTTGTGATTAAAATCTTGATTCTTTTTGACATGTTACAAATCTCTCCAATGTGTTAATATTTAACTTTATTACAACGTTGTAGTGGAATAATATCACATTTTTCACACGATATCAAGGGTTATTTTGTCGAAAAATGGCTTTTTCGTAAATTTATTTCACGAAATGGCTAAAAATCCAATTATTTTGATATGGAGTATAAAGTGGAAATATTTTACATAATGGAGCTAATTGTGAGAAAAAGTATAACCTTGAAGAAAAAAGTCGTAAGATTTTGACTCAGAAGGCTGTTACAAGAATATTTTCCTTTTTGATATGAAATAATTGTTTTTCGGAAAATTTTATGTTAAAATGTTTAGCAGGAAATAAATAACCCCGAAAGGAGATTGTTAAAATGAAAAAGACATTTTCAAAATTAACCTCTTTGCTTATGATTATGACTCTGCTTGCGGGAGTGCTTGTCTTTGACGGCGCTGCCATCGAAAAAAATCCCGACGGTGACCTTCCCGATGCTTTTGACGAAAATCAGATTGTAATCACCTATGAATGCTGTGACGGTTGTGGCTATCGTGAGCAGGTGAAATACACTTCAGGTGCAAAAATAACTGCCGATAAAAAGGGCTATTGCAAAAAAGACGGTGAGGCCTTTGTCTGCTGGACATCTGAAGGCGGTGAGGAATATCTTGTGGGCGACACTCTGCCCAATGAATCCGTAACACTCAAGGCTAAAAAGATTCCCTTGCTTCTTAAAGGGGATGAGGTTTTAAGCTTTTCAAACTCCGATCCTTATTTTTATACCGATGACTTCAGCGGCTATTATATGAATCAGAATGACAACAGAATGATGCTTCGTAACATCAACAAGGTTTTTCTTTTCGGCTCACCCGTATCTGTGGGTCTGAGTATTGCTCTTTCAACCTATCCCAACTGGTATTGGAACGGCTCCTGCTACGGTATGTCAAGCCTTGTTTTTCTTCAGCATCACGGAGTGATTGATGTTCTTGAGGGCAGCGGTGCAGCTTCTGTCAGTGAGCTTGAAAATACCGCTGATATCGTCAGCAAAATCAATTATTATCAGTGGGCGGCATCGGGCAGCTTCCTTTGTGAAAATTTCAGCACGGAAAAAGGCACAAAGATGTTTTCTCAGCAGCTTAAGGATATGTTTGAAACAGTTTCACAGGGCAATATAGTTCTGTTTACCTTTTACTCGGGAAATATTTTCAACAGCTCAGGTCACACTGTAGTTCTCACAGGCGCCTACACTCTGGCTGACGGCACCCATGTTCTTCTTGCTTATGACTGCAACTCTCCCGAGGATTATATATCAGGAGCCTGTGAGGGAAGATTTATTATCTCTCCTGATTTTACTCAGATTACAAAAACCTATAATATGCCTGTAACAGCCTGGCTTAATATCGGCTCATTCAACTGGACTGACAGCTACAAGCAGTTTGATGCCTTTGATATCGACGGAGAGGGCAGTGCACTTACCTGGTATTCACAGTTCTTCAGTCAGATTATCAATTACTTTAAAACCTTGGTTAAAATTGCATTTATTTAAATTAAATTGAATGTTTAGCAAAAAAACAGATGTGTTCACACGGACACATCTGTTTTGGTTATTATCCTATGGTTATTGAAGAAAGGTGTTCGATTACCACTCTTACCTGAGGAGAAACCCATTTGTTTTTATGGTGGATAATCTGCTTCCATAAGTCAATTTTCATATCGGGCACGTTGATGATGTTTACATTTGAGTTTTTGGTAACATAATCGGGGAGGAAGGAGATGCCGTTGTTCTTTTCAACAAGCTTACAGATAAGGTCAGCACTTGAAATTTCAAGTATGGGAGTAATTTCTGCATTGATGTCGGCAAGGCAGTCGTCAAGCAGCTGACGGTAGCTCATTCCCTTTTCAGTGAGGATAAAGGGCTGGGAGAGAAGCTGTCTGATTGAGCTTACCTTTGCGGCTGCAAGGTTTTCCTCGGCACAGATGAAGTGTGCGCCAACCTTTTCCTCGTGAGCAATTTTATATTTTGATGAGAAAATGTGTCTGTCAAGGGTGCACACTATGTCTGCTTCATTGTGGTCAAGGAGTCTGAAAAGCTCGTCCGTACCTGCTGTCATAATCTTGATGTTGATTCCGGGATAATTTTTTCTGAAAACCTCAAAGCCTGAAAGAATCAGAGGCATACAAAGGGAGTCAGCCATTGCAATGCGGACAGTACCGGTGAGAATATCATTTTTGATGCTGTTGAACATTTCACAGCTCTGCTTATAAATCTGCTGGGAGTGATTGAGAGCAATTTTGCCGTTTTCTGTCAGAGTTACGGTGTGACCGATTCTTTCAAAAAGCTGAACTCCAAGCTCGTTTTCAAGCTGCTTAATCTGAAAGGAAACCGTGGGCTGAGAATATCCGAGATAATCTCCGGCCTTTGTAAAGCTGCCCATTTCGGCAACCTGAATAAAGGTTTTTATGTTTTTTAGGTCCATAATATCCTCCATATATTTTGTTAATGACAAATATATATATAATTAATTTGACAAATGCTATCCTATATATTATATTTAAAAGGATAGATTTGTCAATGGAGGAATTATATGAAAGTTATTTCTGCAATTTATAATTTGTTCTGGGGAGACCTGTTCACCATTCCTCTCGGAAACGGCGAGGGACTCGGAATTTCACTTCTGGTGCTTATTCTTATTCCCGCAGGTATTTTCTTCACCTTCAGAACAAAGCTTCTTCCCATACTCTGTCTGCCCGAAATGCTCAGGCTTACACTTGAGAAAAAGGATAACGGCAAGGGCTCACTTTCGGGTGTGCAGTCTCTGATTGTTTCAACGGCAACAAGAGTCGGCATGGGCAATATGGTTGGTGTTGTTGCTGCTGTTTCCGCAGGCGGTGCGGGTGCGGTTTTCTGGATGTGGGTGACTGCTGTCATCGGAGCTTCAACGGCCTATATCGAAGGTACTCTTGCTCAGAAATACAAGCAGGAGGATCCTCTCTATGGCGGCTACAGAGGCGGCCCTGCTTATTATCTTCACAAGCTTTTTGCAGGCAAAAAGAAGAAAAGCATAATTGCTGTTCTTTTTGCCTTCTCGGGACTTCTTTGCTGGGGCGGCGTAAGCCAGGTTATCAGCAACTCTGTTTCAGAGGCCTTTTACTGTGCCTTCAATGTTCCCACAATTGCTTCAACTGTTATCCTTGTTGCACTTTCTGCTGTGATTGTCCTTCGTAAGAATGCAACGGTGAAGGTGCTTGACGTGGTTGTTCCCATTATGGCAATTTTGTATTTTGCACTTACAATCATAATTATTCTTATGAACATCACAAAGCTTCCCGATGTCTTTTCACGCATTATATCTGAGGCCTTCGGTCTTCGTCAGGCGGCGTCAGGTGTCTTCGGCGCGGCTTTGATGAACGGCGTGAAAAGAGGACTGTTTTCAAATGAAGCAGGAAGCGGCTCAGCTCCCTGTGTTGCCGCGGCGGCAGATGTTGATCATCCTGCAAAGTCAGGTCTTATGCAGGCCTTTGGTGTTCTTATTGATACTGTTGTAATCTGTACCTGCACAGCAATGATTATGCTTCTTGTTCCAGCAGAGGTGGGCAAGGATCTTAAGGGTATGGAGCTTTTCCTTGCGGCAATGAATCATCATATGGGCTTTGCCGGTGAGGTTTTCGTCACGGTTACACTCTGGCTTTTCTGCTTCTCGACCTTTATCGGTATTCTTTATTATGCAAGAAGCAACGTTGCTTATATCTTCGGTGACAGCAACAAGGCTCAGCTTGCTTACAAGCTTTTTGCTCTTGTTATGCTTTTCATCGGCGGCCTTGCAGCCTATACATTTGTATGGGATCTCGGTGACATCGGCATTGCACTTATGACAGTGTTCAATATGATGGCAATTATTCCTATGAACGGTGAAGCAATCAGCGCACTGAAGGATTATCTTAAAAACAAAGAAAAATACAGAAAATAAGCATAATAAAAAAGGAGATGAATTTTCATCTCCTTTTTGTTTTGTATTAATCAGCCTTCAATATCCTTGAGTGCCTCAATTTCGCTTTTGTTGACTCTGATATGGGAGTCTCTGATGAGCTTGACGTCCTTTCTGTTGACGGTGATGGGAGCGGCTTCGCGCTTCTTTTCAAGGGAAACCTTGAGAGTGCCGGTCAGAAGGTTGACGTCAATAACCGTGCCCTTGCCCTCGGCGGTTTCAACAATTGCACCGCACTTGGGAGTAACCTTGAGAAGATGGTCGTAAGCCTCCTGCTCATATTTGAGACAGCACATAAGTCTGCCGCAGGTACCACTGATTTTGACGGGGCTGAGAGAAAGGCTCTGTTCCTTTGCCATCTTGATTGAAACGGGCTGGAAATCACCAAGGAAGGAGTTACAGCAGAAGGGTCTTCCGCAGATGCCGAGACCGCCAAGCTTTTTGCTGACATCTCTGACACCAATCTGTCGAAGCTCGATTCTTGTTCTGAAGCAGGCAGCAAGGTCCTTGACAAGCTCACGGAAATCAATTCTGCCGTCAGCGGTGAAATAAAAGAGAATCTTGTTTCTGTCAAAGGAATAATCAACGTCAACAAGCTTCATTTCAAGCTTGTGAGCGGCAATCTTTTTCTTGCAGATTGCAAAGGCTTCAATTTCCTTCTTTTTGTTTTCCTCAACAATTTCAAGGTCGCGCTCTGTTGCAACACGGATAACCTTCTTAAGAGGGCTCTTAAGCTCATCGTCGGGAATCTGTCTGCTTGCAATTGTGACCTCACCGCATTCGAGACCTCTTGCAGTGTCAACAATAACCTTGTCCTTGCAATTAACTGTGATGCCGTTGGGATCGAAATAATAATTCTTACCAACCTCTTTGAATCTGACTGAGACAACCTCTGCCATTATAATCATCCTTTCCGGGAATATTTGAATTTAGCTTTCAGCTTGTTTTGATTGAATATAAAATTGCTGAAAATCTTGTGATTGACAAATTGTGATTTGCGGGCTTTTCCACATCCTTAAGAAGCTTGTCAACAGCTTCGTAAAGCATAAGAATCTTTTTCTGTGCAAGAGCATTTGCAAGGGCTCTTGCCTGAGCCTCACAGCCGCTGAGAAGGTCCTTGCCTGAGCTGCGGATGACGAGAGCATCACGGATTACGGGCAGAACACACTCGAGGGTGTTTTTGAAAAGAGCTCTGTCCTTGAAAAACACAGCAGTTTTTTTCAGAAAGCTCAGCTCATTTTCATTGATGAAGCAATCAATCACCTCACAGGCAAATTCCTTTGCCTTGAGCATTTCCTTGCTTTCGGCTTCGTTATCCGTGCTTTCACCAAGGGAATATGAGGTGGCTCTTGAAATGATTGTTTCAAGCAATGATGCTTTTGAATCACAGGTGAGAATGAAGGAGACGTGAGGAGCCGGCTCTTCAAAAATTTTCAGCAGAGCATTCTGAGCCGAAGCGTTCATAAGCTGTGCATCATTGATGATGAAGATGCTTTTTGAGCCTTCGTTGGGAAAAACCTGGGCAGCTTTTCTGATGTCTCTGATTGTGTCAACACTGATAATCTTGCTGTCCTCGGGCTTTGATCTGATGTGAAGGTCGGGATGTGAGAGGGCGGCATTCTTGATGCAGGCAGAGCATTCAAGGCAGGGCTTTTTTTCACCCGTACAAAGAAGGGCCTTTGCCGTTTCAAGAGCAGCCAGAGCTCTTGTGCTTTTGTCACAGCCTTCAAAAATAAGCGCGTGGGAAAGTCTTGAAGCACTGACAGCTTTTTCTATTGAGTTTTTGAAATTCTCTGTTACTGTCAGATTTTCAAACAATATAATTCACCTGCTTTTAAGTAATTCCTATTGATTATACAACAAAAGTGTTTTTTTTACAAGAGAAAGATAAATTTTATTTTCAGGAAGGGACAGTTATCTGTATGTGGCTTTCAAAGGCCTTTCGGTGAAGAAAAATGGAAAGAAAAATACAAAAAAATATAAAAAAACAAGTTTTTCCTATTGATATTTTTATTTTATATGTTACAATAGGAATATCAAAATAAAGGGAGGTAACAAAAATGGCATACGTAATTAATGACGATTGCATTTCATGCGGCGCATGTTGTGACACTTGCCCTGTTGGCGCAATTGCTGAAGGTGACGGCAAGTTCGTTATCGATGCAGACGCTTGTCTCGATTGCGGTAGCTGTGCAGAGGGTTGCCCTGTAAGTGCTATCAGCGAAGGCTAATTTGTTTCGACAAGAGAAAAAAACAGGTGTTCTCGGTTTATTGCTGAAAATGCCTGTTATTTTTTTAATCATAGCTCAGCAAAAAAACAAAAAGGAGTGAAGACGAAATGAAGAAAAAGCTCTTTGTTCTTTCCGACGTTCACGGGCATTACACGCCGATGGTTAAGGCTCTGACTGAGGCGGGCTTTGACAAGGAAAATCCCGACCATCTGCTCATTTGCTGCGGAGATTATTTTGACAGAGGCAGAGAAAATTATGAGGTGCTCAAATATTTTGAAAGACTGAAAAATGCTGTGCTTCTCAAGGGTAATCACGAGGATATGCTTCTTGATATTTTAAACAGAGGCTATCTTGAGGATCACAACATCCTTAACAATACCGATGTCACAATAACTCAGCTTTTAGGCAGAGGCAGAATTAATCCCGATAACACCCTTGACTTGTGCGGCTGCACAAGAGAGGTTGACAGAGTTATTGACTTTCTTGAGGGACTCAAGGATTATTACGAAACGGAAAATTATGTTTTCACTCACGGATGGGTGCCGAATACCCTTTATGTCATTGATAAAAACTGGCGTACTGCTTCACCTGAAAAATGGAAAAAGGCCCACTGGGGCGAATGGAACGTTATGCTTGTTCAGGGTGACAGAATTGAAGGCAAAAAGCTTGTTTGCGGTCACCGCAGCACCTCCCATGCCTCCCGCTTTGATGTAAACAGAGGGCAGAATTGCTTTGATATTTTTGAGCTTGACGGAGTAATAGCCATTGACGGCTGTACCGTTGTGTCAAATCAGGTCAATGTTCTTGTTATTGAGGACGAGCTTATGGAGGATAATATATGAAAAGAAAAATTGACGGTACCTTTTTTGAGTTCAGTCACCACAACATCCCTGAGGGCAAATACTGGAATGAGCAGCTCAGCCGCTTCACCGCTGAGCAGTGGCGTGAAAAAATCCGTGAAATTTCGGCTCTGGGTATGGAATATGTTGTTGTTATGGCAACGGCACTTTATGACAAATGCTTTTTCTCCTCGTCTGTTTTTCCGAAATGGCAGCTCGGCTGTGAGGATGCTCTTGAGGAGCTTTTCTCTCAGGCTGATGAGTGCGGAATAAAGGTTTTCCTGGGAAACGGCTTTTACGGTGACTGGAGAAAAGCTGCCGATAATATCAGAAGCGAACAGGTTCTTGCCCGCTGCTTTACGGCAATGGATGAGCTGTCGGGGCTTTACGGACATCATCCAAGCTTTTACGGTTGGTATTTTCCCGACGAGACCTGCATTATTCTCAATTATTCAAAATCCTTCACCCGTTATGTCAATCTCTGCTCTCAGCGCTGCCGCACAATAACTCCCGAAAAGAAGCTTCTCATTGCTCCCTACGGCACAAACCTTGCTCTGACAAACAGCCGTTTTGTCCGCACTCTGACAGAGCTTGATGTTGATTTTATTGCTTATCAGGATGAGGTCGGCGTCAGAAAAACCAAGGTTGATCGCACACGGAGAATTTTTGAAAGACTCCGTGAGGCTCACGATAAGGCAGGCAGGTCAGAGCTTTGGGCTGATATTGAGCTTTTCGATTTTGAAAGCGTTGTTTATAAAAGTGCACTTGTACCCGCTCCCTTTGAGCGTATTGAAAAGCAGATTGAGAATGTTGCTGCTTATGCGGATAAAATTCTTTGCTATCAATACCTCGGAATTATGAACCCCGAAGCATCCGCGGCCTTTGCGGGTCATTCCGAATCTGCAAGGCTTTACAGAGATTACAAAAATTATCTTGACAAAATTTAACAGTGGTGTTACATTATACCTAGAGACTCTATGTATTGGAGCTCTAGGTATATTTTTCTTATAAGGAGGTATCTTTATGAATATCAAAAAGGAGCTTTCAAAGGGGAGCAGTGCAATGCTTGTTCTGTCCGTCCTTGAAAAAGAGGAGCTTTACGGCTATATGATAATCAAAAGAATTGCCGAAAAAAGCGAAAACACCTTTTTGTTCAAGGAGGGAACCCTTTATCCCATTCTCCATAACTTTGAAGCCTCAGGCTATGTTGAGTCATATACCGTTGAGGCTGAAGGCAGAAAAAGAAAATATTATAAAATAACCAAAAAAGGTCTCAGGGAACTTGAGAGTGCAAAAGAGGAATGGAGCGCTTACTCCTCGGCGGTTGAAAAGGTTATCGGTAAAAATCCCACAACCGCCCTGGCCTGATACAGGGAGGTGCTGTTATGAACAGAATTGACGAGTTCGTAAAGGGCTATATTCCCGACAATCTTTCAAAAAAGCGTACTGCGCAGCTCAGAGATGAGCTTACCTGCCATCTTCTTGACAAGGCTGATTTCTATCAGGAAATCGGATATTCTGAGTCTGAGAGCATTTCAAAGGCAATGGCCGATTTCGGTGATGAGGATTTCATCAGAAGCTATGTTTCAAAAGAGTTTGAGGAGCTTTACAGTGAAAAGAGCATATATGCCCTTTTGGCCTTTATTTATGTTGCGGCGTTGAACTTTCTTTGCTTTTATCTTGATCTGTGGGTTCTGTCTTTTGATTCTAACAGAGAGCCTGACGGCATCAGTGCCTTTGGAAGCTTTGTTATAATTTTTTCGGTAATTCTTTTATGCTTTTTTGCAAGAGTCAGAAAATACAGAAAAAGCCTTATTGCAATCGGAGTTGTCAGTTTCCTGACAAGTGTAACGATGTACTGGTGCATGTATCCTCAGATGGCGGGCTTTACAATCTGCTATGATGCTTTATATCTTATTGATCATCTGACTCCCTTTTGCGTCGGAAATATTGCTTATTCCGCTTATGAGGGTACAATAGGTCTGCTGATAAGCTTGGCGATACCGATGATAATTTCCTTGTATTGCTTTATTCAGGCATTCCGAATCATAAAGGGGAAAGCGGGGGATATTCCGCAGTGGGGAAAAAAGCTTGCTGTGTTCAGTGCGGTTTTTCTTGTTGTTTCCCTTGGTGCAAGCCTGCTTTGCGAAAAGAGTGAACATTATATCGATAATTACCCGAGATGGTTCTATGAGCAATCAAGCTACCCGAGCTACTCTGAGGAGCAGATGCTTAAACAAATTCCGCTCGGCTTGTCTTATGAGCAGGCCTGCAGAACGCTCAGAAGTAACGGTTATTATACCCTTGCGGATTATAAAAATCTTGTTGACCCGCTGACAAGAAAGCAGTTTGCCTCAAATCTGAGAATGTTTGATTTTGAGGAGGATTATGAAATCTGGTATAATCCGAAGGAGGACGGTGATGAATATTGGGGACAGGGTCTGCTCGGTATCATTCAGAAAAACGAAACTGTTGTCGGTATCGGTATCGGCTGTCTTGAGAAGGAAATGTATAAAGGCAGATATTATGATTTCTCCTTTGCTGATTGGAATTACAAGTATAATAATATGCCTGAAATGAAGGAGTATTTCCTGTCGCTTGAAAAGGGCGGCTCAGAGGAAGAAATTATAGGGAAATACCACAGAGATTTCGGTATAATTTATTCCAAGCGATATAGTATTGACAAGGGAAGCCTCAGAAGCTATTACAGAATTTACAGCTATGGCAGACTGCCTCAGAGCTATGAGGAATCCTTTGAGTCAATGCCGAGTTACATTTCAAAAAACGGCAGAATTTATACAGAGCTCAGCTTCAAAAACGGAGAGCTTGTTTCGGGCAAAATTTATGAGACAACCTATGACGAAAATTTTGAAATAAAGATTGTTGCACAGTCAATAAAAAAACAGTAGACACAAAATAAAAAAAGTGCTACCATAACACTGTATAACAATAAGCAGTTACGGAGGATGAAAAATGAAAAAAACAATTGCAATTGTAATGAGTCTTCTGACGGTCTTCTCTCTTTTCGGTCTGACCGTCAGTGCAGAAACTCTTTCTGTGGGCAACGATGTTCTTGACAGCCGTTTTCTTGACGGTGAGTGCCCGGGCGGACTCGATTATGTTTATTATGAGCCCGAAACGAAAAAAGGGGAGAAGTATCCTCTTATGATCTGGCTTCACGGCGCAAAATCCGGTGATAAGCCCCGTGCTCAGCTTGAGTGGTACCGCTTCAGCAACTGGGCATCCGATGAGTATCAGTCACGCTTTTACGGCTCTGAGGGCGCATTTCTTCTTGCTCCCCGCTCTTCAAGGGATATTGCTCATAACTGGTACGAAACAGGCTGCAGCACTCTGAAAAAGACAATTGATTATTTCGTTTCTCTTTATGCTGATAAAATTGATACAAGCCGAATTTATATCAGCGGCTATTCAACGGGCGGCTCAATGGTCTGGCATATGGTTACAAAATATCCCGACTTTTTTGCTGCTGCAATGCCCGTTGCATCTCTTTATAATCCTTCAACAACGGAAATGCAGAAGCTGAAAAACACTTCAATCTGGATTTTTTCCTGTGACAAGGACTTTTATACCTCAGCGGCAACAGCCGTAGCAGAGGAGAATTTTGAATATCTTTCCTCAATTACCGACCGTCCCGACGGAGTAAGAATGACAAGCTTTTCCCAGGCAGTTTTTGCCGACGGCTCAAAAAAGGATGCTCTTGACAAGGAGCATTTTATCTGGACTGCCGTCACAAATGATATGATTATGGACAACGGTGATCAGTATTACTATTCCTCAACCGTTGATGCTGACGGAATCGAGCATTCCTTCGGTCAGGGTCACGGAGTTATCAGCTGGCTTTCACGTCAGACAAACGAAAAGAATACTACAAGCGGACTCTCATTTTTTGAAAAGCTTGCCGCCTTCTTCCGTGATTTCTTTAACAAGCTTCTCGGTCTTTTCGGCATTTAAACAGGTTTTTAATTGAAAGGAGTATATATTATGAAAAAACTTATCAGCCTTCTGCTTTGTGCAGTAATGCTCTTCACCCTCGGTGTGCCTTATACCGCCGCTGAGGAAGCCGCGCCGGCCGCTTATGACGGCAATCCTCTTGTTATTGTCAGAGGCTTTGATGCCACAGGACTTAAAAAGGAAGACGGAAGTCCCGCAATAAATCTTCAGTTTTCCGACATTGTGACTGTTGTCAAGTCTCTTGTTTTTGATTTTGTTCTGGCAAAGGATTCGGAGCTCTTCCTTGACAACGTGATGGGAGTGTTCGGAAACATCTTTTATGCTGTCTGCAACGATAAGGAGGGCAACAGCATTCAGCCGATTTATTACGATAAATATGACGGCTCAATGGCGGAACACGAGGATGCACTCGCTTCCTTCGGTGATATTGCCGAGGAGGGACTTGTCAAAACTGCCTGTGAAAAAATCGGCAGTGAAAATGTTTATTATTTCACTTATGACTGGAGAAAATCCGCAAAGGAATTGGCTTCTGACCTTAACACCTTCATCAAGGCTGCAATAAAGGCTTCAGGTGCAAAAAAGGTCAACGTTGTTGCCGTAAGCATGGGCGGTATGGTTACGACCTCCTATCTTTATCAGTACGGCGCAGGCAAGGTTGACAATCTGACCTTCCTTTCATCAGCTCATAACGGTACATACACCTGCGGTGACTGCTTCAACGGTGATATTTATTTTGACGGCTCTGTTTTCTATAATCAGACAAAGAGACTCCTTCAGGGCAATATCATTACCGACATTCTTCTTACGGTTATGAACAGTATGGGACTTTTTGATTCAGCTGCTCAGGCTCTTAATGACATTGTTTCCGATACCTCATATATTCTAAACAGTGATATTATGAGAAACAGCCTCGGCTCACTTCTCGGTCTGTGGGCGCTGTGTCCCGATGATGTTTTTGACAGCGCTGTTGACTTCATTTATTCAGGACACGAGGAGGAGTATCCCGTGATGATTGAAAAGCTTGAGGAAACAAGAGATTTCATTTTTGCAACAGAAACAACTCTTAAAAAGGCAGCTGCAAAGGGTGCAAAGCTGAGCTTCATCTCAAATTACGGCTCACCGATGGCTCCTTATTACAAGCATTCAAACCTTATGGGAGACAGTGTGCTCGAAACAAAGCTTACCTCAAACTTTGCAAATGTTGCCCTTTACGGTGAGACTCTCACAGATGAAGAGCTTTCAGGCGTCAGCGCAAAATATATTTCACCCGACAGAACAGTTGATGCTTCTGCAGCAAAGTTCAAGACAAAGGTATGGTTTGTCAAGGACGCAGGTCACGTTCCTACTGAGTATAACAGCGAATTTTCAGAGTTCGTTCTTTGGCTTGCTCTGAGTGAAGTTGAGCTCAATGTTGCTTCAGACAAGGCTTATCCCAGATTTATGATTCTTGATTCTGAGGGCAAGCTTACTGCCGATGTGGGATAATTTGCCGAAAATACACAAAAAACTCTTGAAAAAGCATAAGTTTTAGTGTATAATGCTATCATTATCTTAAGGAGGGAACAACAATGCCAACTTTAAACACAATGAAGTATGAAACCAAGCGTAAGAATCTGTATCTCAGAGTTGCAAGAGGTCATTTTGCAACAAGTAACTGTCACAGCAATTATTACATTGACGTTGTTTCCCAGAAGGCCCGTCTTTCTGAGGCAAGAGCAGTTGCTGAAGAGCTGAGCGGTTATTATTATGCAGACACCGTTGTTGACACAATTCTCTGTCTTGACGGCACTGAGGTCATCGGCGCCTGCCTTGCGGACTGTCTTTCAAAGGGAGACCTTGTGAATATGAATCTTCACAAAACAATCTATATTGTTACGCCTGAGCTTACAAGCGGAAATCAGTTCATTTTCCGTGACAACATTATTCCCATGATCAGAGGAAAGAATGTTATGATTCTTGCAGTTTCCGTTGCTTCAGGCAAGACTGCACGCTCTGCTGTTGATGCTGTCCGTTATTACGGCGGCACAGTCAGCGGTGTTTCGGCAATCTTCTCAACAGCAAAGGAATGCGGCGGACTTCCCGTGCGCTCCGTTTTTGATCCGACGGACCTTGATGATTATCAGTCTCACCCGGCTCACGAGTGTCCTCTTTGCAAGGCGGGAGTAAAGCTTGATGCGCTCATCAACAGCTACGGCTTCTCAAAGCTGTAATATCAGTCAAAAAAATACATAAGAAAAAACGGTCACAGAATTCAGCTGTGGCCGTTTTGATATATCTGTGAAGGTATATAAAGAAAAAAAGGCAGCAATTCTGCCGCCGCAACATAATTATTATATCAGATGATTTGTGCCCGTGTCAATAACCGAAGGCTGATTTCTCCCTTTTAAATAAAGGCGGCTTCTTATCTTTATGAAACATTACATATTGTAAAAAGGACCTTTATGTGATATATTAAAGATGCAGAAAGGGAAAGGTGATACCGATGTACAGGTAAAACTTAAAAGCTCATAATCTTCTAAAAGTGAAGAAAATAAAAAATGAGCTCCGACTCCTCAGTCTTCAGATTGAAATAACAGATTGCATTGAAGATATATAAAAAATTTTAAAAAACAGAAGATGCAGCTGTTAGAAAATGAAAAAGACTGAAATTGCAGAAAGAGAGGATAACAAAAGATGTTAGATAACAAAAACGAACAGAGATAACCCCCCGGACCAACAAAGATGTGTGAAGAAACATCGGTCCTCGGGGGTTATTTCATTTTATGCAGGAAATATCAGAAGCGGCGTCCTATGGGGCGCGTTATTTTTTTGCTCTGAGGTTCATGGGGTTACGGGAGAAAAGCAGGGGAGTCTTTCGGCGGGTTTCTGAAAGGTTATCACACCCGGCACAATAAAAAAATCCGACTCTTGCCGTTGATAGCAGCTGTCGGACAGGGGAGTATTGACTTAATGGTGTCTGATTACAGCACGCCAACATAATCAGTATATCAAAATTATTAAGTAAAGTCAACGCCTTTTGTGTAACTTTCACATTTTCTCCTTTTTATATAAATCAAAACAAGTAAATTTATACAAAATTACATATTGCAAAAAGTGAAATCTTGTGTTATATTAAAGATGCAGAAAGGGAAAGGTGATACCAATGAACAGGTAAGATCCCAAAGGCAGAAATTCTTGATAACACCGTAAAACAAAAAATAAAATCAAAAGTCAAACGGTAAAAAGAATCAAAGCCTTAAACAGTCTTCAGAAAAAAATAAACAAAGCACAAAAACAAAAGAAAATATGAAGAAAGAAAAAATTACAGTGCGCAGAAAAAATGAAGACTGACATTTCTGTAGAAAGAGAGGTTGACCAAAGAATGTTAGATATCAAGAGTGAACAGAAATAACCCCCCGGACCAACAAAGATGTGTGAAGAAACATCGGTCCCCGGGGGTTATTTCATTTTATGGAGGAATTGCGGAAAAGGGCGCCTTGTGGCGTTTTTTTATTTTGTCTTTTCCGTTGACCCGTAAGCTGATTTCTGTTATAATAACACAGGAGCAGGCACATAAAAATATTATAAAAAACTTTGGAAAACCAATTGACAAATATTGACTCTTGTGCTATACTCGTTCATACCGCATATTACGGGCGGTGCATTTTTTATGCACCACAAGTGAGCTTCTCCGCCCCACAGTAGCGAGTCCATAATAAAGGAAGGAAAGAAACTATGTACGCAATTATCGAAACAGGCGGCAAGCAGTATAAGGTAGAAGCAGGCGACGTTCTCTACATCGAAAAGCTTGACGTTGAAGCAGACTCCGAAGTTACCTTTGACAAGGTTATTGCAGTTGGCAACGATGACGGCATCAAGGTTGGTGCTCCCTATGTTGACGGCGCAACAGTTGCAGCAAAGGCAATCAAGAACGGTAAAGCTAAGAAGGTTGTTGTTTTCACTTACAAGTGTAAGAAGAACTCAAAGCGTAAGATGGGTCACAGACAGCCCTACACTAAGGTTGAAATCGCAGCTATCAACGCTTAATTATGGTTCACGCAACTTTTTACATTGAAGGCAAAGACCTGAGAGGCTTTGAAATTTCGGGTCACAGCGGATACGCTGAGGCGGGCTCTGACATCATTTGTGCATCGGTTTCTTCTGCGGCTTATATGGCTGCAAACACCGTGACAGAAATTGTCGGTGCAAAAGCCGAAATTGAAATTGATGACGGTTATTTCAGATTTGTCACTTATAACAAATCAGAGGCTGTTCAGACTGTTCTCAAGGGGCTCAGACTTCATGTAAGCTCTTTGGCAGATGATTATTCTCAATACATCGTCTGCAACGAAAACTGTTTAAATAATAATACGGAGGTGTAACAAATGCTTAAAATAAACATTCAATTATTCGCTCACAAAAAAGGTATGGGTTCAACCCGTAACGGCCGTGACTCAGAATCAAAGAGACTCGGTGTTAAGCGTGCAGACGGCCAGTTCGTTCTTGCAGGTAACATCCTTGTTAAGCAGCGCGGCACACACATCCATCCCGGTAACAACGTTGGCAGAGGTTCAGATGATTCTCTCTTTGCTCTTATCGACGGTAAGGTTAAGTTCGAAAGAATGGGTAAGGATCGTAAAAAGGTCAGCGTTTATGCTGTTGAGCAGTAATAAGCATTTATAATTGCAGAATTCGGCACGTATTAACTACGTGCCGATATTTTTTTTAAAACTTTTGATCTTCATCCTTCGTCACCCTAAGGTAACGGCAGTCGAACCCGATAAGGTTTAACGGAGTATATTTTCACTGCAACATTGTTAAAAAGCCTCGAAAGGCGGCAGCCTTTCTGCGTTTTTTGCCTTGCTGCAGCAAAAATCTTCAGCCGTTAAACTTCGAAG
>JAZOWF010000094.1:0-4615 GCA_045659065.1 Acutalibacteraceae bacterium | reverse complement strand
ATGTTCTGAAGCTGCTGCTCCCATTTTGCTGTGAGCTCTGCTGATTTAAGATCATCGGGTACAATTTTAATCAGCTGCTTGCCCTTGGAGGTAGGATGAATTTCTTTTCCGACTCTTTCAATTGAGAAATTATCAAAAAGCTTTTCGATGATATCAGCTCTCGTCGCAGGAGTACCGAGTCCGCTTGTTGTCTGAATAACTGCCTTGAGCTTTTTGTCTTCAATTTGCTTTGATGGATTTTCCATTGCTGACAGAAGGGTGGCCTCGGTATATCGTGCGGGAGGTCTTGTTTTACCTGAGACAAGCTTTGTGTTGAGCAGATCAAGGCTCATTCCTTCTCTGAGGACGGGAAGATCCTGAGTTTTGTTTTCGGCTTCAACATCATCTTCGTCATCACTGATGTTGCCGTAAATTTCCTTCCAGCCGGCAGATTTTGTTGTCTTTCCCTTGGAATAAAATTCCTTTGAATCAATGTCAATCTGAACCTTCACCTCATCATATTCATAAGGGGGAGACAAAACTGCGAGAAAGCGTTTTATGACGAGATCATAAATGTTTCTTTCTTCAAAAGTAAGCTTTGAAAGATTGGGTGACTGCTCTGTGGGGATAATGGCATGGTGGTCAGTAACCCTTGCATTGTTGACGATATATTTTGTCTGAAGGGGACTGCGTAAAAGTGCCATAGCCTGCTTCTGATAGGGACCGACGGCTGCGGCCTTGAGCCTTTCAGGAATTGTTGCAACAATGTCATCTGTTATGTATCGTGAATCGGTACGGGGGTATGTGAGAATCTTGTGGTATTCATAAAGGCTCTGCATCAGAGCAAGGGTTTGCTTTGCCGAATAACCGAACTTTTTGTTTGCGTCACGCTGAAGTTCAGTAAGGTCATAGGCTGCAGGAGGTGCCTGCTTCTTGGCAGTTTTTTCAACCTTTTTGACAATGGCGGTTTTACCTTTGATTGAATTTTCAATTCCTTCAGCGAATGCTTTATCAGAAAATCTTGTATTTCCGTGCTTATCCTTAAAGGTTGCGTTGAAGCCCTTGAAAATTGCCTGAACTGAGTAATAATCCTTTGGCACAAAAGAGAGAATTTCTTCCTCTCTTGCAACGATAAGAGCAAGGGTAGGGGTCTGAACACGTCCCGCGGAAAGCTGAGCGTTATATTTGCATGTTAGGGCTCTTGTGACATTAAGACCGACAAGCCAGTCAGCCTCAGCTCTTGCCTGGGCTGAATAATAAAGATTGTCATAATCCTTCGAGGGCTTGAGATTATTGAAGCCCTCTTTGATTGCTTTGTCTGTCTGAGATGAAATCCACAGTCTGTAGGTAGGCTTCTTCCAGTGAGCCTTAGCCATAATCCATCTTGCAACAAGCTCTCCCTCTCGTCCTGCGTCAGTTGCAATGACAAGGGAAGAGACATCTGGACGCTTCATAAGAGCAGAGATAATACGGTATTGCTTTGAGGTTTGTTTGATTGTCACAAGCTTCATTTTGTCGGGAAGCATTGGCAAATCTTCAAGGTTCCATTTTTTATATTTATCATCATAAGCATCCGGATCAGCAAGTGTAACCAGATGACCGAGTGCCCATGTGATAATATATTTCTGTCCGATGATACAGCCGTCAGATTTCTGATGACAGCCGAGGACACGGGCGATATCTCTGGCGACGGAAGGCTTTTCGGCAAGAACTAATGTTTTATCCATAAAATTAATCTCCTTATTTAAGGGGAGATGAATCATTTTATAACAGACAGACAGCAGTTATCTGTGTCAAGGTGTTCTCTTATTAATGATTCAACCTCTTCTTTTGTAACGGTTTTGTAAAGCTCAACAGTGTCGAAGAGCTTTTGATTGTTAAAGTATGCATCGATGATATTATTAGCTATATCATCAACGTCGTTGAAGGCGAGAATGTCTCTTCCGTATAATCTTTTTAAAGAAATTTCGAAGTCTTCATTGTTGATGCCTTCATTTTTGATTTTTTCAATTTTTTTACATATTGCTTCCTTGATTTTCAGAGGCTCGTTGCTTTCACCTGTGAAAATTGGGCTTGTAAAGCCTCTGCCGGAGAAAAATTCAAAGGAGAAGGTCGGGTTGATAAGACCTTTTTCCATAAGCTCACTGTAAAGCTCAGAAACCTTTCCGCCGATAACATCGAGGGCAATGTTCATCAGAAGGTGATTTCTTGCACTTGCGGTTTTTGCTTTGAAATCGCATTTGAAGCCGAGTGCAAATTTGCAGATATCAACTCCGAGCTGCTGCTCAATATAATCTGTTTTTACAGCAATGGGCTCCTCGGGAATGATTTGCTCAAATTCAACAGGTGCCTCTGTTTTGAGAGTCTTCTCGACAATTGCAAGAATATTTTCCTTTTTTACATTGCCGACAACACAAAGAGCCATATTGCTCAGGTTATAAAATGTGTTGTAGCAGCTGTATAAAAGCTCGGTATTGATTTGTGAAATTGATTCAATTGTACCCGCAATATCAATTCTTACAGGATTGTTGACGTAAATACCTCTGAGAAGATTGAAAAGCACCTGCCAGTCTGGATCATCCTGATACATCCTGATTTCCTGTCCGATGATTCCCTGCTCCTTATTAACAGTTTCTTCCGTAAAATAAGGAGCCTTGACAAAGTCCAGAAGAATTTCAAGGTTTTCTTCAAATTTGTCAGAGCACTGAAAGAGATAGCAGGTTCTGTCAAAGCTTGTGTATGCATTGGCATTTGCGCCTGTTTTTGCAAATCGAGCAAAAGCATCGAGCTCTTCACTTTCAAAAAGCTTATGCTCAAGAAAATGTGCAATTCCTTCGGGAACTGTTGTGAAGTTTTCTTCATTTTTAAGCTTGAAGCAGGTGTCAATGGAGCCGTATTTTGTTCCGAAAAGTGCATAAGCTCCTGAATAATCAGGCTTTTCCATAACGAAAATTTTGAGGCCGCATTCATGGTCTATTTCATAATACTCTTCCTTGAGAAGCTCGTTTCTGATAAGTCGGCAGCTCATTATTCTTCCTCCTTTTCACTTTCAAGAATATATACCGTGTCTTCGGTAACAGCTTTTGCAGCTGCAATAATTTCTTCTTTTGTAACCTTTTCAATACCTGCAATGAGATCTTCGGGTGTCATAAAGCGGTCATTAAGAGCCTGAGATGTAAGCCAGCTGTCAATTGTTGCTACGCCATCCATAACTGAATTAAGGTTGTCTTTAAGGCTTAGCTTTGCATTTTCAATTATCTCATCGGTGAAATTGCCCTTTCGGACCTCTTCAAGCTCGTTTCTGATGGCCTTAAGTGCTTTACCGCAGTTTTCTGTTTCAACACCGCTCTGAATCACAATTATACCCTTGCTGTTAATCAGATTTGCACTGCAGTAGTAGCAAAGGCTCATTTTTTCTCTGACATTTGTGAAAAGCTTTGAGAAGGTGCCGCTTCCGAAGATGGCGCACATAACCTTGATTGCAGAAAAATTGTCATAAGCCGAGTCCATACCTGCGCGCATACCGATTACAAGCTTGCCCTGCTTTACCTTCTGCTTTTCGGTTGCAGTGGCAGAGCTGCTGCTCGAAGGGATAAACCGGGTTTTTATTTTTGAAAGGCTGTTTTCATTTCTTTCAACAGTTGCAAAAGCATTTCTGAAAATCTCTGTGCTTTTTTCTCCGTCAAAGTTACCTGTCAGATTAATCTGAATAGGGGATTGTGTAACAATTTTTTTCCACTTTTCAGACAGAGAAGCGCCTGTTGCATTTTCGATGCTTTCCTTGCTTCCGAATTTATTAATACCGTAGGCTTCATTTTTGCACATTTCCTGTGTAAGTCTGTTAAGGGCATAAACACGCTTATCGTCATTTTCACTGTCGATTTTTTCAATAAGAAGACGTTTTTCTCTTTCGACGTTTTCAGCCTTGAACTGACCGCCATCAAGGTCGGGATTAAAAATACAGCCGCATAAAAGCCTGATTCCTTTTTCAAGCACGGCATCGTTGTTAAGAGCAAATCTGTCGTCAACTGAAATGAGTGAAAGTGAAAGAATCTGTGCATCTCCGTTTTTTGTTATCTTCGGAACAATGACTGCACCGTAAAGCCCTGCAAGAGCTCTGTTCATTTTCATAATTGTGGGATATTCGGCTGAGGTTCTTGCAAGAAGGTGGATGACAAGAGCGTTTTCTCCTGCATCCTGAGAAAGCGGTGTAACAAAGCTTACTGTAACGATTGAGGTTTTGAATTGTGTTGTTTTATGGGTACAGAGCTTCACTCCCGTGGAAATTTCTTTTGATGTCATTGGGTTTGACCTCCTTTATATATGTACCTGATGATTATATCACACAAACATAATAATATGCAATCGGTTTCAGCTGAATTATGTATGAGGAGGTTTTAAAAAATTTCATAAAATTATAAAATCAGATTAATCATTTTTAATTATAATTTGTGCATCTGAATTTGTATGTCAAAATATACAACAGCGTTGATGTGTCGGTTGAAAGATGAATTTTTTTGGTCAAATTAAACAATGTATAATTGTACAAAAAAGGAATTGAATTAGATGGGTTTAGTGCTCAATTTTACAAAAATAATTCCTGATAGGTTAAACTTTTAAAAAAATAAATAAAAAA
>JAZOWF010000093.1:0-13889 GCA_045659065.1 Acutalibacteraceae bacterium | reverse complement strand
GAACAAAATTCCCTGTATTTTTGCCAAAAGCCTCGCAAAGCGACAGCCTTGCTGCATTTTATGGCTTCAATACAAGAAATTTTTAGTTCTTACGAAACTGCGAAGCACTTTAAAAGGCGAAATAGTGTTGCAAGAAAAGGCAAAAAGCACCGATAATGCTGACGCATATCGGTGCTTTTTAACGCATTATTGTGATGCTATTTCACTTTTTAAAGAAATACTGCCTTATGTGGCGTCGGCGTTATTGAGGGTATCTGTATTTTTTATATATCAAAGAGGTATCGCGGCAAGAGATATAAAAAGCAACCGGTTTAATCCGGTTGCTTAATTTTTTATTTACCGTCTCTTTCACGGACAACAAATCTTGTGGGAGTACCTTCAAGACCGAAAACCTCACGGATCTGATTGTCAATATAACGCTGATAGCTGTAATGGAAAAGCTCCTTGTCATTGACAAAGCAGACAAACGTGGGAGGTCTTGTTGAAGCCTGAGTCATATAGTAAATCTTAAGTCTCTTGCCCTTATCCGTGGGAGGCTGAACTCTTGCAGTTGCACCTGCAAGAACGTCGTTGAGTCTGCCCGTTGAAATTCTCATTGAATTCTGCTCATCAACAAACTTGATAAGCTCAAACAGACGGTCAAGACGCTGACCTGTTTTTGCAGAAATGAAAATAATGGGAGCATAGGACATAAAGGAAAAATCGTTCATCAGCTTTTTTCTGTATGAATCCATTGTTTTTCCGTCTTTTTCAAGAGCGTCCCACTTGTTTACGGCAATGATACAAGCCTTGCCCATTTCGTGAGCAATACCTGCTACCTTTGAATCCTGCTCTGTGAAGCCCTCGAGAGCGTCAATCATAATAACACATACGCTTGAGCGCTCAACTGCCATTTTTGCTCTGATAACAGAATATTTTTCAATCTGATCTTCAACCTTGCTTTTTCTTCTCAGACCCGCAGTGTCGATAAACATAAAGTCACCGTGGCTGTTGGAAATATAGGTATCCGTTGCATCTCTTGTTGTACCTGCTATGTTTGAAACAATGGCTCTTTCTTCGCCTGAGATTGCATTGATGAGTGAGGATTTGCCAACGTTGGGCTTACCGATAACGGCAACCTTGATTGTGTTATCCTCCGCCTCATTTTCTTCGGGCTCGGGAAGGTGCTCAAGTACGGCATCAAGAAGGTCGCCCGTACCGTGACCGTGAACAGATGAAACTGCAATAGGATCACCGAGACCGAGGTTGTAGAATTCATAAAATTCAAGAGGCATTTCACCCACGGTGTCACATTTATTGACACATAAAACAATGGGCTTGCCGCTTTTGAGAAGCATTGCGGCAACCTCTGCATCCGTTGCGACAACACCGCTTCTGATGTCTGTCACAAGTACAATAACATCTGCACTGTCAATAGCAAGCTGAGCCTGTCGGCGCATCTGCTTGAGAATGATGTCATCCGACTGAGGCTCAATACCGCCCGTGTCGATGAGAAGAAAATGCCTTGACAGCCATTCACAGTCACCGTAAATTCTGTCTCTTGTGACACCGGGAGTATCATCTACAATGGACAGACGCTGACCGATCAGTTTATTAAAAAGTGTGGATTTGCCCACATTGGGTCTTCCCACAATTGCAACAATTGGTCTTGCCATTTTTTATTCCTCCTTTAAAATCTGAGTCAGCAGCTCGTATCCGTCGGAAGAAACGGGAGTGATCTTCACTCCGAGCTGATTTTCCGCTTCCTCAACGGTCACATCGTCAAGGAAGATGTCCCCCTCCTTGCGCAGCATAACATCGGGAATAAGAAGCTCGTCAAAAAGCTCCTTACCCTTAAGCTGACGGATAAGGTCTCCGCCCGTTATAAGTCCTGCAACGGTTATGGAGTGACCGAAAAAGTCATTGAGGATTTCATAAACATTTATTTTCAAGCCGGGAAAGCTTTTTTCAGCCTTCTCCGCAAGCTCTCTGAGCAAGGGATAAGCCGCCTTGCCTGTGGCAATACTAACCCTTCTTTCACCCGAAAAGCTTTCTCTTTCAAGAGAATCGGTGAATTCCTCCTTCAGACTTGTCCACATTCCGACACCGTTTTCAATCTGACAGTAGGATTCGTAATAATCTGCATCAGGGATTTCTCTTTCAGCCTTAAGATAAAATTCATCAGCAGCATAAGCAAGTCTTGTGCCCGTTTTTTCTTTGAAGCCGTTACCGAACTGCTCGATAATGTCAATAACCTGACCTGCTGTTTCCTTTGTGTATTCTTCAAGAGGAAAAAGACCCTCGCGGAATTTTGTCATACCAACAGGTACAGCGGCAATGCTCATAACCCCGGGATGAAGCTTCGAAAGCTCCTCAAGGGAATAAACAAGCTCCTTGCCGTCATTGATACCGGGACAGAGTACAAGCTGAGTGTTGACCTTGATGCCGTTTTCTGCAAAGCGGCGGATATAATCAAGGCACTCCCCTGCGTTTTTGTTTGCCATCATTTTAACACGAAGCTCCTTGTTCATGGTATGAACGGAAACGTTGACGGGGCTGATGTGCATATCAATGATGCGCTGAACATCCTCATCGGTAAGATTGGTCAGGGTAATGTAATTTCCGAACAAAAAGGAAAGCCTTGAATCATCATCCTTGAAATAAAGAGTATCTCTCATACCCTTGGGGAGCTGATCGATGAAGCAGAAAATGCATTTGTTTTTGCATCTCTTTTCCCTGTCCATAAGGAAGGTCTCAAATTCAAGACCGATATCCTCATCGGGATCCTTTTTGATTTTGACCTTTTTCACCCTTCCCTTATGCTCAAATTCAATTTCAAGCACACTTTCCTTGATGAAAAACTGATAGTCAAGGAAATCTCTGATGGGATGTGAATTGACAGAAAGAAGAATATCTCCTGCTTTTATTCCTTTTTTATATGCATAGGATTTTTTCACAACAGTCTCAATGACAGATGCCATATACATTCTCCTTTCCGACATAATAATATCCTTCCCGAATTCAGATTCAAGCTCAGGAAGTTTAACAGTAATCATTTTTAATGAGTGCAGATTTTTCTCACAGCAAGGCAAAAAGACGAAGGAAGGTGTTGACCTTTTCGGGATTTTAACACAGCTATGGGAAAGTATGTCTCATTAAATAAAATTAAATAAGCTATGTCTTTTAATGAGCGCAGATTTTTCTCACAGCAAGGCAAAAAGACGAAGGAAGACGTCGGCCTTTCAGGGATTTTCAACTCAGCTATGGGAAAAATGCCTCATCAAACCAATAAAATTCAGAGTCTTTTTAATGAGTGCAGATTTTTCTCACAGCAAGGCAAAAAGACGAAGGAAGGCGTCGGCCTTTCGAGGATTTTTAACACAGCTGTGGGGAAAATATGCCTCATTAAAACAGTAAAAAAGGCAGAGAAACGTCATCTGCTTCTCTACCTCTCAAAGTTCCAAAGGCTTAGTCTTCGTCCTTAACAATAACCTGCTTACCCTTGTAGTAACCACATTCACCGCAAACCTTGTGGGGAACTGTGTAAGCACCGCACTTTGCGCATCTTACAAGTGTAGGAGCTTCAATCTTCCAAACGTTTGAACGTCTCTTGTCACGTCTTGCCTTTGATACTCTTCTCTTTGGTACTGCCATTTCCAGCACCTCCTTATAAAATAATAATAAAATATAAAACCTTGTTATCAGTCAAGCATTGCCAGAAGTGCTTCGAATCTGGGATCCACGTCCTTCTTGCAGCTGCAGACTTCTTCATTGAGATTTGCTCCGCATTTGAAGCAAACTCCCTTGCAGTCTTCCTTGCAAAGCAATTTGCCGGGAAGCTCAAGATAAATGTCCTCTAAAGTGAGCTCTCTGAGATCAAGTCTCATATTTTCAACAAGGATGAAATCATCATTTTCTTCATCGTTGAGGGCTGAAACAAGACCGTGACTCATTCTGAAGTCACTGTTGAAGCTGATTTTCTCGCAGCATCTGTCACAGGTAGCATCAAGTCTGACAGTTACGTCAGCCTCAATGGTCACGACACCCGCATTGTTACTGATTTCGCCTGAAAGAACAACAGGTGTTGTGAATGGAAACACACCGCCATATTCTTCTCCTGAAAAATCAAATTCACAATTAAGGGGAATCTTATCGACGCCTCCGCCGAATAAGCTTTCAAGTGCAATAATCATAACTCACCTCATATAACAGATACATTATATAGATAAAGGGTTGGTTTGTCAATAACAAAATGAAATTTATGTCAAATTTTTTAGTGACTGATTCCCCTTCTCTCGTCGGAAGGTTACCGTCCCTCCCCTTTGTGTCAGCTTTTTGCCGTGGACACCCTGAAGGTTGCCGAAGCGGAACCGAAAAGCTTTTCACCGTCAAGGTTTATAAAGGCCTTGACTCTGAATTTATAAGCTGTGCCCGCTTCAAGATTTTTGACGGTGAAGGATGTGCCCTTGACGGTTTTAAGTGCAACAAATTTGCCCTTTTCTTTATCATAGCAGTAAACTATGTAACCGTCAGCATCCCCTGCGCTGCTCCAGGAAAGAGTCACTGAGGAGGAAGTGGTTTTTGTTGCCGCCAGGTCTGTCACCTTCAGAGGAAGGGTCGAAAAGCTGTATTCCCCGGTGTAAGATGAGGCAACAATTTTTCCGCTGACAAGATATACGGCACGGATTTTGTATTTATCCGTTCTGCCGCCGCTGAGCCCTGTAAGAGTATAGGTCAGCTTTTTGGTAGAAGCAATTTTGACATACTTGCCCTTTGCCTCATCAAAACGGTAGATACAGTATTTGTTGGCACCCTTTGCCGCTGTCCAGGAGAGAGTGTAGGAGGTTTCTGTAATATCTGACACCGTAACCGAGGAAACGGTTTCGGGTGCAGTATAGAAGGATACGGCTGCCGACTTACCCTTTGCAAGTGCATAGGTTGTCTGAATATAGGGAACAACCTTGATCTTAACCTTTTCTGCAGGAGCTATTCCTTTAAGAGAATAAGAAGCCGTTTTCACAGAATCGGTTTTGATAAACCTGCCTTTTGCAAAGTCATAAAGATAAATGTCGTAATGGGTTGCATTGACAACCTCTGCCCAGGTGATTTCACCGCCGTCACTTGTCTTGACAGCCTTCAGTGAGGTTATTTTTCCGGGCTTTGAGGAAGCAGTAAAGGTGCTTGTGAAGCAACCCTCATAAACCACTGAATCAACGGATTTATAAAGTGAAAGCTTATAGCTGCTCTTTTCACCCTGAGTGAGATTTTCTGCAAGGTAGCTGTTCTTCGATGAGGAAGCAACACGCTTTGAGCCCTTATAAACTCTGTATTTGTAACCGCTGACCTTGCTCCAGCTGATCAGATAACCGCTGTCGGTCACATTGGTAACGGTGATATCCTTGATTTCGCCGACGGGAAGATTTGAGCTGTAAACGGGTGCGGAATAATCACCCGGATATTTTGTTGAGTCAATCATTCTGTAGCATCTGACAACGAAGTTTTCAGCCTGACTAAGCTCGGCAGAAAGCTTGAGAGAGCCTGTAGATGCCTTTGCAGATGCAAGGAAGGTATAGCTGCCGCTTTCTGCATCATAAGCAAAAACCTCGTAACCGTCAGCACCCGCTATCTTATCCCAGAAGATTTCCTTTTCACCCTTGGCATTGACGGTAAGCTTTGTTACCGTTGACTTTGCAACCTGTGTTTTTACACTGACGCATACGGTTTCACCGTAGGTATTATCATCAATCTTTCCTCTCAGAAAGATATTGTAGGGAATCAGAGCCGAAAGTCCCGTTATCTTATAAGGAGAGGAGGAAAGGGATTTATTGAGAACTACCTCACCTGTCACCCCATTGACAACTGTCAGGGCATATTTTGATGCGGCATCGGATTTTTTGAAGCTGAGAGAAACCTCAGAATCGGAAATTACCTTTGTCTGAAGATCCTTAGGAGCAGTTGAGCTGTCCCCGACGGTGAATCTGACACGGTCAAATCTGCCGAGGGAGTCATAAGCAACAACAGAAACTGTTCCGTTTTTAAGGAAATTGATGTCTCCGTCTTCCGTTATCTGAGCAATTTTTGTGTCCGTAGACCAGAGTGAAAGCTCAACGGCAGAGCTTCTGATATAATTGACATCGCAAAGACCCTTGTTGACCTTTGTCTGAGTTGTGATATCAATAAAGTTTTCCGTTATATAGCCCTTGTAGGTCTTGCCGTTATAGCTGAAGCTGACATAATACCAATAAGGGTACTGAAGAACAGAAGCATAATATTTTGCATCGGTTCTGACCTTGCTTAAAATCTTCACGGGTGTGCCCTTGAGAAGTCTGACGGTTGTACCCGTGCTGTCAGCAAGAACATCGTAATTATCTGTTGAGGGACCGAGTCTTACCCGGGTGAAATCAGCCTTGACAACACCATTCTGAACAGAGCCGTCATAAAGACTTCCCTCGCCCTTTTCATCGTCTGCACAGGGCATATTCTCATAAACGGGAATTGAGAAAACTATATTGCCCTCGAGAAGACCGATTGCTTTATAGGAAAGATAGGTAGTATAGCCCTGAGACAGAGCACCCGTAAGGTTTGTCATATACTGATGGGTATATGTGGCGTAGCTTGATTCGGGGTTGACGTTGAAGCGCTGAAGATACCCCGTAAACTGACCCTTTGCAATATACTTTTCACCGATATATTCTGCTCCGCCCTTGATGGAGCGCATAGGTGTTTTCCAGGGTCTGAGGTAATCCTCTCCCGATGCTGCCCATTTAAGACCTCTTGTGATTGCACCCTCACCGTCTGTTGCGCCGATATTATAAAAATTATAAATACCGGGATAAGTCGAGTGCTTACCGCTGACGCTCTGGCTTCCGTAGGTGCCTACCTCGTTAAGAATTTTTGAGGCAATATAGCAGGGGTTGATGTTACATTCCTTACCTGCGGCATAAATCACCTGAGCATAGGTGCGGGAGTCAGTTTTCTCTTTGCCGTCGGAGGTGTAATAGGTTATCTTCTTTTCGGACATAAAGGAGCCCTTGAGAATTTTTTCGACAGCCTCGACGGTTATATTGTCGCTGAAGGAAAGAAGCTCAAACTGAAAAATACCCTCTTCATTAAGGAAGTTTCTCGGGTCAAGATAAAAGGAAACCGCAAGTCTGTTAGCCTCAACAAAGCCGCCGTCCTTATAAATATAGCTGCCCGTTGTGCTGTTATAATCCCCCGCATCTCTGCTTTTGTAAATGTCAGAGGCGGTTGAATGATGGACAAGTGATTTTTCACCCGTTTCGTTATCTACGGCTTCATTGAAGTCAAGATAAGTGAACATTGGCTGAAATTCCCAGTTGGGATATTTTTCGTGAAGCTCCCTCAGATAAGGCTTATAGCTTTCGGGAAAGGCAGCAATCTGCTGCTCAAAGCCGTCATCAGCGGCAAGCCCGGTGAAAACAAGACAGCTCATAACCGTCAGCATCAAAGCTACCGACACCATGATTAATTTTTTTATGTGCGTTTTTTTCATTCATTCACATCCCAAAATTTTGTCTGTTCCGATTTATAGCTGTGTTTCAGAGTAAGATTTACTTATTCAAGAAAGGAAAGTCCGCTGAGAATTGAAGTGACAGCCTCGTCCTCTTTCTTTTCTTCAGCCTCTGCCTTTTCTTCGTCCTCTTCCTTTTCAACGGCAAAGCCCATAATTGATGAAAGAATTGAGCCGATCATTTCATCGTCCTTCTGAGCCTCGGGCTGAGTCTCCTCCTCAGACCCGGAAGCAACGCCGTCGAATTCAGCCTGAAGCTGAGCTTCAATTTCATCAAGAATCTTTTTGCCGTCGAAATCATCCTCAGACTTTTGCTCGATAACAACAGAGTAGCTGTTTTCTGATATTCTTTCAATGAAATCCTTAAGGGAGTTACAAAGCTCGTCAGCAACATCCTTAAGTCTGTTTGTAGCCTGATTGATTTCTGCAACGGGATTTTCTTCAACCTTTTCTGCACTTGCAAGAATTTCGGCATTAAGCTTTTCAGCCATTTCCTTTAATTCCTGCTTTTCCTCAAGAGCACTTGCAGCTCTGCTCTCCCATTCTGAAATAAGGGCTGCCTGCTGCTGAATTGTTTCATTGCTCTGTTCAAGCTGAGCCTTAAGCTCTGAAATTTCCTTTTCCATTTTGCTCTTTTCGGAGTAATGAACGTTGCGGACTCTTTCGATATAAGCAACAACATCCTTTCTGTTGAAGCCTCCGAAGGTTGATTTTCTGAGATTGCTGAAATTGTTATCCATAATATTTCACTGCCTTTTAAATCAAATTTATTCAGATTAATTATAGCAAAAAGAGATAATAATTGCAACCGTATTGAAAAATTAATTACGCAGAGCTATAATAACTCTCAGATATGAAAGGAGGTTGAAGAAATGATTAACAGTATATCAAGTGAGATATTGGCAATTCTCAGCGCACTTGAAAAAGCAGGACACGAGGCTTATATTGTCGGCGGCTTTGTCAGAGACATACTGATGAACACCCATCCCCATGATGCCGACATCACAACCGATGCCGAGCCTGAGGAAATCAAAAGAATTTTTTCACACCATAAAACCCTTGATATCGGTATAAAGCACGGCACGGTGACCGTCTTCATCGGCTCACAGCCCGTGGAAATCACCACCTTCCGCACAGAAAGCACTTACTCCGACTCACGTCATCCCGATTCTGTCTGCTTCACTAAAAGTCTGTCTGAGGACCTTGCAAGACGGGACTTTACCGTCTGCGCCATTGCCTGCAGCAGCAAGGGTGAAATCACCGACCTTTACGGCGGAAGAAGGGATATTGAAGGCCGTGTTATCCGTTGTGTCGGTGAGGCTGAAAGACGCTTTCGTGAGGATGCCCTGCGTATTCTCAGAGGATTGCGCTTTGCTTCGGTGCTTGGCTTCACAATTGAGGAGGAAACGGCAAGAGCTATGCGCAGCTGCAAAGGGCTTCTGTCTAAAATCAGCAAGGAAAGAATCTTCGAGGAGCTTTCGAAGCTTATCTGCGGAAAAAATGTGCGGTACATTCTTGAAAATTTCAGCGATGTGCTTGAAGCGGTCATTCCCGAAATCAAGGGCATGAAGGGCTTTGAGCAGAAAAATCCCCATCATATTTATGACATCCTCAGCCACACCGCCGCTGTTGTTGAAAGCACACCTCCCCTTCTTCATCTGAGACTTGCAGCTCTTTTTCACGATTCGGGAAAGCCTGACACCTTCTCTCTTGACAGTGAAGGAGTGGGACACTTTTATTCCCACGCTTCAGTCAGCTCCCAAAAGGCAAAGGAGGCTCTCACCCGTCTGAGATGTGACAGAGAAACTCTCACTAAGGTCACGGAGCTTGTCAGAAGACACGATGCCCCCATTGAAGAAAATGAAAGGGCAATCAAGAGAAAGCTCCGAAGCATAGGAGAGGAAATGCTTTCTGACCTCATCACCCTCCAAAGAGCCGACACCAAGGGTCTTGCCCCCGAGTTTCATTCAAGAGCGGCTCACTTTGATGCTCTTGAGAAGCTTGTCAGAGATGTGATTTCGGCTGAAAGCTGCTTTTCTCTCAGAAGCCTTGCCGTAAACGGTAAGGATATGATAAGCCTTGGTCTTGAAGGAAAAGAGATAGGAAAAGCCCTTAATCTTGCCCTTGAGGGAGTTATTGAAGAACGGGTCAGAAATGAAAGGGAAGAGCTTATTGAATTCATAAAAAACAGTCTGCTATAAAATAAAAGAGAGCTTAGCCACTTAACTGTGACTAAGCTCTGTTTTTTATTCAATTACTCAATGATATAAACCTTTACACCGTGACCGCTGACAGTTGTGGTGATTTTTGAAACATCGGTGATTGTGTTTTCCTCCCATACATCAAGCACATTATAGCTCTGCTTTGAGGGAAGGTTGACAAAGCCGAGACCCGCAATCTCCTTAAGGTCAACATCGGCAGTCCTTGAGCCCTGACACTTGTTAAAGACACAGACGGCTGCCCTTGAGTTTTCAAGAGGCTTGACAAGAACATCAACAAGTCCTGCCTTGATTCTGCGGCACTGAACGCCAAGGGGATCCTGATTGATTGAAATCATTTTTCTGTTGGTAAGAATCTGATAAACCTTGTTGTCCTTATCAACGCTTCCGTCAGGTCTGATGAAGCTTCTGATATCATTGCCGAGAATCAAAGGTGCATTCATCATACACCAGAGACTGAAATGGGATTTGTTTTCCTCATGAGTGAGACTTCCGTTGCCCACCTCAAGCATATCGGGATCATTCCAGCCGCCCACACAGGCATATTTTGCAAGGCGGACATTGTGCTCATAAATGAGTGAAACCGATTTCCAGTTAGCCTGAATGTCGGGTGTTGTTCTCCAGAGATTACCTGCCTCTGCACCCCATTTATAAGGAGTGTTGAAGCCCCATTCACAAAGTGAATAGATAATCGGCTTGTGCTCGGTGCCGTTTTTCTCGGCATATTCACGGGTTGCTCTTTTAAGCTCTCTGCCCATAAGCTTATACTGAATTGCGGCACTGTCCATTCTTGAGCCTACGGGGTTTGAAAGCACGACGGTGTTAATACCGGCTTTGAGTCTGATATCAGCCTGAAGCTTTCCGTCGGGAGTCCAGTTCTTTCTGCTTGCGCAGTAAATGTGATATTCATCATGACCGTTGACAGTTGCCATAATGAATTTTTCCTTTCTCTTATCCTTGCGGATATCAAGATTGATTATGTATTCACCGTCACAGTCGGCTTCAACCTCAATGATAATACTGCCTGCTCTTGCATCAAGTCCGTCAATATAATTGCCCGTGTCAACCTTTTCGTCGGGCACAATTCTTGCAAGACCCCTGAGAGTCATTTCCTTTGAGGTGAAATAAGCAAAGGGCTTACCCTCACCCTCCTTTGCAAAGGAAACGGCAATAATTCGGGGAGCATTTGAGGGAATGGGCTCGTTATGGCAGAAGTCATATTTAAAATATTCAATGCCCCATTCGGCAAAGGTGTCGGCGTCAACGCCTTCGTGAAGAAGGCTTGCGGGATAATCCTCACAGGTGTGAGTGCCGTTTGAGGAATAAATGCCGAGCTTGATGCCTCTGCTGTTGACATATTCTGCAAGGCTCTTTATGCCGCTCGGGAAGGTGATTTTGTCAGCCTGAAGCTTTCCGTCCTTATCTCTGGCTGAGCTTTGCCAGCAGTCGTCGATATTGACATAAACATATCCTGCCTCGGCAAGACCGCTGTCAGCCATTGCATCGGCAATTTCCTTAATAAGCTTTTCACTGATTTTTTGACGGAAAAGATTCCAGCTTGACCACCCCATAGGAGGAGTCAGAGCAACTCCGTTATTATAGCCTCTTTCAGCACACTGAGTAACTCTCATTTTGCCGACAGCCTTTTTGATGCTGCAAAGAGGACAGAAGGTTTTTTCGTTGATTTTTTTGGCGGCAACACCCACTCCGAGAGTGACGCCCGTTGCCGCTGCCGCTGTGACTGCGCTTTTAATGTTCATAGGTTTTCTCCTTTTATATAAGATTTAAAGCTTTGACCGCAAATATAATTGCAAACATTGAGAAGATTGAAACAAAGCTTGTCCAGACCACAAGCTGACCCGCAAGCTGCTCATCTCCCCCGATTTCACCCACCATAACCGCACTTGAAACTGCAACGGGAGTTGCAAAAAGAGCAATCAGCGCAGGATATTCAATTTCAGTAAGGCTGATAATCCCCGCATATTCAGAAAGGATATAGCCCGAAACAATAGCGAGCACGGGAGCCACAACAAGCCTTGTGACAACACCGAAGCTTATCTGATTTCTCAGCTGACTGACCTTGCCCACATCAAACCTTGCACCAAGCACAACAAGGGCAAGGGGTGAAGCTACCTTTGCCGCACTTGAAAGAGCCGAATAGAAAAAGGGCAGATCTTCTCTGATTGAAAATTCAATGGGCAGAGCATTTCTCAGCACCACGGTAATAATACCCGCAAAAACTGAAAGGATAAGAGGGTTTTTAGCCGTTGTGATAAGAGTATTCTTAAGGGTGTTTTTATTATCCTTATCTGAATAGAGGCAAAGGACGGTAACTGCAATAATATTGAATAAGGGAATAGAAACGGCTGAAAGGATACTTGCAAAGGCAAGTGCCTTCTCACCCGCAAGGCTTTCAGCAAGAGGCAGACCGATAATTGCATAGTTGGATCTGAAAAAGCACTGAATGAGAACACCCTTCTGCCCTCTTGTTTTTGCAACAGTACCTGCAAGGACATAGCCCAGAACAAAAAGCACAACAATCACTGCTGCACAAAAGAGAATCACCCTCCAGTTGATTTCGTCAATGCTTTCAATAGAATAAATGTTGACATAAAGAAGCAAGGGCAGAAAAACTCTGAAAACAAGTCTGTTAAGCTTTTTGAAGAAGCCGTCATCCGCAAAGTTAAACACTCTCAGACACCAGCCCAGAGCTGCAAGAAGCAGGATGGGCATTACGGCATTAAAGGAAAAAAGGAATATATCTTTCACTGTGCGCCTCCGAGAATTCTTCTGATTTCAGCTGTGAGGACTTCGGCTGCAATTGCATTTGATTCAGCACCGGGATGTCCGTCAATAACAATGGGATTTTCACCCATTTTAAAATTGACCGTCAGTGCACTTACCCTTGTATCTCCCGTTTCAAGACGGAAATCCTCTGCCGCCTTTTCTATGCACGGGAAAAGGGAGTTATTCATATCACCGAGTATGCAGAGAATGTATGCATTGGGATTTTTTTCTCTGACAACGGCAAGAAAGTCCTTGTAAGCAAGGGCAAAGGACTGTTTTCTGAAGGTGTTTCCGAGACAGAAGGAGGCATCGTTTGTGCCGAGGTTTATGACCACAAAATCGTTATCCGCCTTTGAGAAATCCCAAAGATACTCCTGCGAGCCGTGAACAGCCCTGCTGTAATAAGACGGCACAAGAGCATTGGTGTTTCGTCTCCCGTCACCGGAAAAGCCGGAATAAATTCCGTAGCCCGAATAGCAGACGGCACTGCAGTCTGCATTAAGACTTTGGGCTGTAAGATAGGCATATGTCTTAACAAAATTTTCTGTTGCAGTTGAAAAGCCGCCCTTACTGCCTGCCTCAATTCCGTAGCCGCAGGTAATTGAGTCACCGATAAACTCAATTTTAAGCTCTTTTTCATTTGTCGGGCAGATGTCGTCAGCGCTGAAAACGCTGATTTCGTCAACGGCAACCGAGGAATGCATTGCCTCAGAAAGCTTGATAACTCTGACTGTGCTGCCCCACCGGGCCGTTGTGACATTGATATCCGTCTCACCCGAAACAAGAGTGTCCGCTACCTGCACTCCGTCAACAAAAACGGCAACTCGGGGAAGCTTGTTTGAAAGCACATAGCTGTCCGTTGCGGGTGAAAAAGAGATTCTTGCATAGTCGCTTTTGCAATAAAATTCAAGTCCCGAGCCCGAATGGGAAAGAAGCATTCTCTCTCCGTCATAATAAGTTCTTCCGAGAGCTCTGACATAAGCTTCAGAGGGGCTGAAGGTACGGAAATATTCCTGGTTCTGATTGACTGCCTGGGTCATTTCAATTTCACCTTCTCCGAAGGGTAATTCAGTCGGCTGCTGCTGTGAGCCGAAAGCAAAAACAAGCATTATTACCGCAGCCGAGGCAATGACGGCTGTGATAATCCGTGAATTTTTTTTCAAATAAATCACCTGAAAAGCATCGGCAGAAGCCGACGGTATTTTGTCATTTAACTTTTTAATTATATCTTATGGCCCATTGAATGTCAAATGTATAATTATGTATAAGGCTGAAAGGACTCGAAACTTCGGCAAAAAATAAAAAAAGCGGCCAGAACGCCGACGCCACATAAGGCAGTATTTCTTTAAAAAGTGAAATAGCATCACAATAAT
>JAZOWF010000092.1:0-43882 GCA_045659065.1 Acutalibacteraceae bacterium | reverse complement strand
ACCACCGGATTCTGGCCCGTAAAGGGCAAATTAAAGTCTGTTATTGTTTACGCTGAAAATCCCGATAAAACAATGAATCCTAAATTCTTTGACTCGGATTTGTATGCTACCTTACAGTATGCCGAAAACAGTAACAAAACTGACCAAGAACTTTTCGTCAGCGGCATCAACTGCTCAAAGCATAATGCTTATGCACAAATGGTTGCGGTTAAAAAGAAGTTCGGTGAGAGAGGTATAGTGGTAGCTTATCACGGTTATCAAAGCTTTAAGGAAAATGAAGTTACTCCCGAGGAATGCCATGAAATAGGCATAGAAACAGCAAGAAAAATGTGGGGTGACAAATATCAGGTGATAGTTACTACTCATCTTGATAAGCAGCACCACCTGCATAACCATTTCGTAATCAACAGCACATCTTTCAAAGACGGTCTCAAATTTAGAAATAAAATCGGTGACCATTATGAGCTGAGAAAAATATCCGATGCTATCTGCAAAGAACGTGGCAAATCCGTTCTTGAAAACGCACCCTTTTATGGCGGTGAAAAGAAAGCCTATTGGCTTCATAAGCAAGGTAAGAAGACTCACAGAGATATGCTCAGAGAAGATATTGAAATTTGTCTTACCGTTGCAACAAGCTGGGACGAATTCAGAAGAGTCCTTTTCACTATGGGATATGAAGTTGATTACAGGCGATTCACTATTAAAGCAAAGGATTGGGAAAGAGGTGTCAGGGTTGAGAGCCTTGGCTATACAGTCGAAGGCATTGAAAAGAGATTCAACGAAACCTATTACAGCGGACATCACCTTGCTGATTGGAACACCTTCTTCTATGCAAGGCGCAGATACTTCCCTCTTGAATCAGTCAGAAAGAAATTAGAGTTCGGTATTGAGCACGGCAAACGACCTGAGGTTATTTATGTAAACACTATGTTCCTCTTAATAATCTTGGTGTTTCAACTGCTGAAAGAGGTTGCAGATGCAATGCTCATTTCTCCTGAAATGAGGCACGCTGCAAAGGACATCAAGCAGTATGTGGCTGACTATCATTTCTTAACTGACAATCAGATTCAGACTACTGATGACCTATCACAGAGTATTGAAGAAACAAAACTCAAAATTGCCGAGCTTGAAGAAAAACGAAACAAGGCAGATAACAAAAAACGCAGAGCAACTACTCCCGAAGATAAGGAGAGATACAAAGCTATGCGTAAGGAGATAACAGAAGAAATCACGCCATTGAGAAAGAAACTCAAACAGGCAGAAGATATTCTTGATAAATCTCCGCATCTGTATGAACTCTTACAAAAAGAGCATCAGGCAGAAATGAATAAAATACGAAAACTTGAACGCACCCGATGAGGTGCAATTTTTATTATGAAAGGATTTTTTAATATGAATAAAAATTTTGAAAAATTAGTAACAACTATGAGCGTATTTACAGATACGCTCACCCCTCTCACCGAGTCACCCTTTAAAGTTGTTGATGACAAGGCAATGAGAGATTTAATCGAAAGCATTAAGAAGTTCGGTATTCTTGAACCTATTACTGTCCGCAAGCCCGATGATACCAAAAGCGGAAAGTTTGAAATCATCTCCGGCTATCGCAGATGGGAAGCGTGTAAAAATTTAGGTATCTCCTCTGTTTCCGTAAGAGTGCTCAATCTTTCAAGGGATGATGCAATCATAGCAATGATTGATGCAAACCTTTGTCACAGAGAGAAAATCTTGCCAAGTGAAAAAGCTGCTGCATACAAAATGAAGCTTGATGCTATGAAGAGGCAGGGTTACCGAAGCGATTTGGAGGTAGGTGCAACTTCTACAACATTGTTGCAGAAGTCAGAAACATCCATTCAGAAGCTTGCTAACGAAAGTGAAGATAACAGAGAAACTATCAGGCAGTATATCCGACTGACTAACCTCGAAAAGCCGCTTCTTGACCTTGTTGATAGCGGAAGAATGGCATTCCGACCTGCAGTTGAGCTTTCATATTTGCCGTCTGCAGAACAGCAGATGGTACTTGAAACTTATGAAACGGATGAGATAACTCCGTCGTTCTCACAGGCGCAGAGAATCAGAAAGTTATCGGAACGAGGCTCACTTGATACAGACAATCTGTTTGAGATTATGACCGAGCCGAAGGCAAATCAGAAGCCGACAATAAAGTTTTCCGTTGAGAAGTTAAAGACAGTTGCTCCAAAAGTAAAAGAAAGCGACCTTGAAAACTTTGTCATGAAAGCCTGCGAGCATTATTACAGATATCTTCAACGACAGCGAAACAGAGATGCGAGGTGATGAGTATTGATTAGCAGAATTATAGATTTATATGAGAGCATAAAGGATGGTTTTGTAAAAATTATCAGCGATATAAAAGGAGAATGTACGTTTAATATTCCTGATGTTTCAACCTTCACCAAAGAACAGAAGATAGCCTTTGACCAGATGATAGATTTCCTTGCAGATATGATTGAGAAATACGGTGACAAGATACCGAAAAGTGATGCAGAAATCAGAAGTAAGAAAATAGCTTAAATCGTTGTGGGGCAGGTTTAGCCTGCCTCACACATTTGTCGAATATGCGAAAGAAAAATATAATCAAAATGAAAAATTACAAGGAGTTGAAAATATATGAAACGATTAAATTGCTATATCTATACTCGTGTTTCAACATCAATGCAGGTTGAGGGCTTCAGCCTTGATGCACAGAGAGAAAAGCTCCGTAAATATGCCGAGTATCAGGAAATGCATATTGCAGGTGAGTACAGTGACGAAGGTAAATCAGGTAAAAATATTGGCGGAAGACTTGCGTTTCAGCAAATGTTATCAGATATTGCAAGCGGTAAAGATAATATAGATTATGTGTTAGTTTTCAAGTTATCCCGTTTCGGCAGAAATGCCGCTGATGTTTTATCATCTTTACAGATTATGCAGGACTATGGTGCAAACCTTATCTGTGTTGAGGATGGCATAGACAGTTCAAAGGACAGCGGTAAGCTGATGATTTCCGTCTTGTCTGCAGTTGCTGAAATTGAGCGTGAGAATATTCTTGTTCAGACAATGGAAGGTAGAAAACAAAAGGCAAGAGAGGGTAAATGGAATGGCGGTTTTGCGCCTTACGGATATTATCTTGAAAAGGGTGAACTGAAAATTGCTGAGGATGAGGCTGAAACTATACGCATTATATTTGATAAATATATCAATACAAATATGGGCGCTAACGGTATTGCAAAATATCTCAACCAACACGGCATCGCTAAAAAGCCAAGGCAGAACGGTACATTAGATACCTTTTCTGCTCATTTCATAAAGTTGGTTATACAAAACCCTGTTTACTGCGGAAAGATAGCTTTCGGCAGACGAAAGACAGAAAAAATTAATGGTACCCGAAATGAATATCATATAGTTAAGCAAGAACAATATCCTATTTATGACGGCATACACGAGGCCATTGTATCTGTTGAAGATTGGGAGTTGGCTCAACAGAAGCGTAAAAAGTTAGGCGTTAAACGGGAGAAAATTTACAATCTTGACCACGAGCATTTATTGTCGGGATTGCTTCGCTGTCCTGTTTGCGGTGCGGCAATGTACGGTAATATTAACCGTAAGAAAAAGACTGACGGTACAATATACAAAGACCATTTTTATTATGCATGTAAGCACCGTATGAAGGTTGACGGACACAAGTGCGATTACCACAGACAATGGAATCAGACTGTTGTAAACGGTGCAGTTGAAGAGGTAATTGAAAGGCTTGTATCTAACCCTGAGTTTGAAAAAGCCTTGTGTGAAAAGATAAACACAAGAGTAAGCACAGAAGGTCTTGAAGGAGAGCTTGCAGTATTCAAAAAGCAACTCAATCAGCTTGTTATGTCAAAAAGAAAGCTTGCATCTCAATTGGACAGTCTTGATGTTACAGACAGGCATTACGATAAAAAGTATCAGGATATGCAGAACAGACTTTATGATTTCTATGATGAGATAGAGGTTGTGGAGGAACAAATAATAGAATTGCAGTCCCGTATATCAAATATCAAAGAAGAAAAAATATCCGGAGAAAATGTCTATCTTTTTCTGCATTATTATGGTACAATGTACAAAGAGTTTACTGATGCTGAGAAAAAGAAGTTTCTCAATACCTCCATTGAGAGTGTTGAGATATTCAAAGAAGAACAGCCTGACGGTAGACTGTTAAAATGTATCAATTTCAAATTCCCCGTCTTTTATGACGGGGATGAGAATGTAACAAAAATCTGTTGGGACAGTGAAACAACAGTCGAATGTGTTGTAAAGCTTGAAAGAAAGTAAAAAGTACAAAAGCAAAAAGGACTTCTTCTGATTAAACAGAGAAGTCCTTTGATTTTTTTTATATGTTACTTTTTGCAAATTTTGGGAATATATAAGTGAAAGGATATTAGGACGGATATCCTGAGTGTAAGCAATACAGAGAATTGCTTTTAATTGACAAAGAATTTTTGGTGTGATAATATTAAATTGACATTGACGGGTGTTAGTGTTGGTTTGATCAGAATGCATTATTAACACATAGAGCCGTCCCTTGTGTTACTTAATTATCAAAAGTATATGACGAATGGAGGAGTAAGATGGTACGACACAGTAAGCACAAAATACCCATATTAATATTGGGTTTAATCATATTTAATGTAATCTTTTTGGTTTTTGCTAATATCCTTGTTGACGGCAACAAATTTGTTTTTAGTGACGGCACATACAGTTATTCGGATTTGTTCTATACCGATGAAACCGATAGAGATTTATATACATATTCAAGAGCTTATTATGATTTAGGTGAAGAAAAATATATTCCGTTAAAAAATCTTCTCGAAAATGCCGAATTTGAAGCTGTTTCAAGTGTTGAAGCATCTGCCATTCTGACGTTCTTTTCTAATAAAGATATATGGGGATATTGCAGAATTGTTAATACAGTTATGTTTGCGTCTGATTTTACCGATGAAGAATTTATGACTTTGATTAACGGCCATGATTATGTTGTAATCGGAAGATTTTTTGATTTTATGGGTAAGAGCTATATGTACACCGTTTTCAAAGATGAAAGCTATGAATATGATGAGTCTCTCAGCGTTGAAAAAAATTATCTTAATTCAGTGTTGGATAGGTATAATCATTCCATTGCATTATTTGAAATTCGAAATCATGATATGGATTCTATGAAGCCTTCGGATAATCAAAGAATTGTTTATGATAAATATTTTAATAATATCTTGATTTTCCCTCATTCGATATTGTTTTGGTCTTTGATTTTTGTTGAAATAGTTTTTATTTACAGAAAAATTAAAGATAAGCGGAAGACAGGAAACGGTTCCTCGTCTTGACCAAAAACTAAATTCACCCCGATGCTTTCGGGTATCGGGGTGGAAAAGTTTCAGTTTTTGCAAAAAAAATATGTTACTTTTTGTTGTTTTCGAGACTATATAAGTGAAAGGTAACACGGGTGGCGGTCTGATTGATACAATCACTTAACACATAGAACCTCCCCTGTGTTAACTCTAGTTTGTTACAGACGGTAGTTGAATTGATGTTTTAGGTGGTGATTACTTGAGAGTAGTAGTATCTTCTTATTGGAGCATAGCAATAAAAACACTTCTGGGTATAGACATTTTTGTTGCACTGTTTGTTTTTTTTGTATTGGTTAATAATTATACCTATGAAGGTCTTTTAATCTTAGGTGGATTTTCTTTGCTTTGTATTCTGGCTACTGTTTGGGTGTTTTATATTGTAAGGAAACTATTGACAAGGGTTATTATTACAGATAGGTATTTTGAATCTTTTTTGATTAATAAAAGACAATGTTCTGTTGATAGAAATAAAAAGATTTATTATATGGTCTTTCGATGCGCCGAATCAGTGTATTCTAGTCAACAGTTTATTCTTATATCGAATAGTTCTTTTGAATATAAAACAGAAGAAAGACCTTTTTCTGGAAGAATAGTTACTCGTTATGACCTGAAAGCACAGATTTTAATGCCTTATGATGAAAAAACATTAAGACAGTGTGATTTACATAACTGGATTGAAATCAGTAACAAATAATAATGGTGAAGACAGGGGACGGTTCCTCGTCTTGACCAAAAACTAAATTCACCCCCCTATAACAGTTTTAAAGAATATAAAAAAGGAGCTGAAAAACAGCTCCTTTTGTTATTTTGTTTTCGAGCTTATGCTCTTGCTGCAACTCTTTCTGCACCGTAGTTGACGGTTGCAGTTTCGTTGGCTTCGTTTCTGAATTCGGGAATCCAATGTTCACCGGCCTTTACATTTTTGAAGGCCTCCTTGGTTGCTGCAATGTTAACCTCGGTGAGTCCCTTCTTGTCAGCTGTTGCGCAGTAGCAGAAGCTGTAGGCGCCGATTTCAGTGACAGAAGCGGGAATGTAAAGATATGTGAGACCTGATGCATAGTTGAAGGCGTCAAGTCCGATGAAATCAAGACCCTCGGGAAGAGAAGCATACTGCTTAGCGCCCTTGTAGGAAATGATTTCCTTGAGACTTTCTGCCTTGAGGAATGCCATGCTTTCGATTCTCTTAAGACCCTCGGGCAGATAAATTCTGCTGAACTTGCAGTCTGAGAATGCGGAGCGGCTGATTATTTCAACTGTTGCGGGAACAGTGAATTCATCTGTGATTTCATAATTCTTGGGACAGCAAAGGAGAGTTTTCATATCCTTTGTGTAAAGCACACCGTCAACAGCACAGAAGTTTTCGTTTGCTTCGTCAACAACAAAGCTCTTGAGAGCGCGAAGGTGAACAAAGGTCTCACCTGTAAGCTCCTTGACATCCTTGCCGATATAAACGGTTTCGATGCTTGTGTCCCACTTGAATGCGTGACGTGCAATTGAAGTCACGGTCTTTCCGTCGGCGGAATCTGTTGAGAATTCCTTTGCACCGCTGATGTTTGTCACTGATGTGATTTCAACAGTGCCGTCTTCCTTTTCTGTGTAGGTTACATCCTCAAGATAAACCTTTTCAGCACCAAATACAAGCTCAACCTTCTTGTCAAGAAGACCGCTGTCATATTCAGGAATCCACTGTGAGCCGGTTTCAACGTTTTTGAATTCTTCCTCAGTCATTGAGATGTTGACCTGCTCATAGCCAATGAGAACGCCGTCTCTCTTTTCAACTGTGTCAAAGAAGGCATGATGTCCGATGTATTTCACGCTTGAGGGGATGCGGAGGTAACCGCCGTCATCGTTATAGCTCATAGAATCGGAGCCGATATATTCAAGTCCGTCGGGAAGTGAAAGGTAAACACCCTTAAGCTTTGAAACGGCTGAGAAGCCTGTCTCGTCCTCTGCTGCTGTGCTTGATTCATAAGAGTAAATGCCTGTCATCCACCAGTTTCTCATGATTGCCATGGTCTCAATTCTCTTAAGACCCTCGGGCATATAAAGAGCAGCAAGGGGAAGGTCATAGAATGCAAGCTCGCCGATGGTTTCAACCGTTGCGGGAAGAACGTAGGTGAGAATGTCAGCCTCGTATCTTGCACGGAATTCAAGATTGTTTTCCGCGTCTGCCCAGATTGTGTCGTTGTAGCCCAGCTTTTCACGAAGATAAGCAACGTGATTCATAGGATAGCAGATAATTTCTGTCTTATCCTTGTTATAAAGAACACCGTCAATATCACAGTAATATTCGTTTTCATCGTCAACAATAATCTGACGGAGGGCCTTACAGGTGAAGAATGCCTTACCGTCGATTTCCTTGACATCCTTGCCGATGTAAATTGTCTGAACGGTTTCATCACAGTTGAAGCAGAATTCGGGAATTGTTGTGATGGGCTTGGTTTCGTCCTTCTGAAGAGTGAAGTTTGTTGCTGCATCGGGGTTTTCACTGTCAGTTACAATCTCAACTGCATAGTCAATGTCAAGATGAGTGATGTAGCCAGTGTTGTTGAATTTTGTGAATTCATAAGTGCCGTCTGCAAGGCTGTTATATTCAAAGGCGGTACGGCTGACAACTCTGACGCTGAAATACATTGAAAGGAAAACAGCGATAAGAATAAGAACAGTGAAGATAATCTTTTTAAGTGTGAATTTTGTGAAGGGCTTGTTGATGTGAGGATCTGCAAGACCGTCGATTTTATAGGTCCAGATTTCATCCTCGGGAATGTCGAGATGGACATCAACGGGAGCAGTCATGCCATTGAAAATTCTTTCTTTCTTTTCTTTCATGATGTCAACCTCCTTTAACCTATAAATCCGCCGCTGACCTTTTCGCCTTCTTCACGGGCTTTTCTTTCGGTTACTTCCGCACGGCGCTGAAGCACCTGGATAACCTTGGTCTGCTTTTCGTTGTCATAATCCCAGAAGAAGTAGGGGATTGTCATAAGCAGATAGCCGATGATGTCGATGATAAGGGGTACGGCAATAATATTGAAGCGGGCGCTGTCAAGATAAAGAACGTCCCAGTTGCTGTTGAAGCCGAACTTGAGAAGCATAAGGGGGATGATAAGGCCGACAAAGGATGTGATGGGACCTGTGAACCATCCGAAAACGCCTGCAAAGCTTTCAAGTCTTTCACCTGAAAGATACATCTGATAGTCACCGATACGAGTACCCATATCGTGACCTGCAGTTGTGGGAATGGTCTTTGTTGCTTCCATAAGGAACATAACAATAATACAGACAAGACCGCAGATGTGAACGTTGTCACCAAAGAACCAGAAGGAACCAACCATAAGAGCGTTACCGATGGCTCTTGTAAGCTGATAGAAAATCATAATCTGCTTATAGCTGAAGCGCTTGAGGAAATAGGGTGAGCAAAGATCGGGGGGTGTACCCGCAAAGGAAATAAGGTTGATGATGATTGTGTAGGGCAGACCTGAAAGTCTGAAGGTGTAAAGGTAAACAATTGTTGTGATTGCAAGCATACCGTTACCCAGTGAGTCGATAAGACCGACCACGGTGTTGATAAGCAGGTATTTGTTACGAAGAACACCGAACATACCGTCCCAGAAATTAATCTGAACCTTCTTTTCAAGGGGAGGCTGGGGGATTCTTTCCTGAAGTCTGCCTGCATAAATCATTGTGATAAGTGCGGGAACGATGAATGCAATGGGATATACCCAGCGGAAAAGGTTGATGTCAGCCCATTCGTTGTCAAGTGAGTCAACAATAACGGGGATGATGATTGAAACAATTGTGTGCACAAAGTGTGAAAGCTTTACGGGGTATGTACGGACAAGAAGTCTTTCCTGCATGTTGGGGCTGATGGTCTTTGAAAGATTTTCAAGGTTGTTACCGAAGCCGAAGATGTTATAGCAGGCAAAGAGAAGGTTTGCTGTCCAGACTCTTGTGACCATATCGGGAATTTCATAAAGGGGAAGCCAGCCGACAAGGATAACCATGATGCACTTGGGGATAACATCACAGTAAAGAGAGTACTTATATCTGCCGTATTTGGGAATAAGCTTTTTACGGTAGAAGATGTTTCTTGAACCGGCCCAACCGTTCCAGAGGATGTGAGTACCGAGAATCTTCATTGCCGAGGTGGCGTTGATACCGATACTTTCCATGTTGTTAAGATAAACAATCAGAGGATTGGTTGAATTTGCAAGGAAGGGGAACTTGCCGAAAATCATAACAAGACCTATCACAATCAGTGAGAAATAAAGTCCGTAGAATTTTCTTTCAGTCTTTTTGGGCAGGAAGCCCAGGTTGTCGTTGATAATCCAGCCGATGAGGGTCCAGATGTAGTTGAGGGGCATATTGATAATGCCGATGAATGAGAAGGTAAGGTAGGGCAGCTCATAATGGTACATAAACAGATAGCAGGCGGCCCAGAAGCCGATGCCCTCAAGCATTTTTGTGCCTGTGTAGTTTGAGCCGACGCCCAGGAAGATGTCCTTGTACTCTCTGTAAGGAACATACTTACCTTCAGCGGGTGTTTTCCAGTGAGTTTTTACTTCGGTGAAAAATGATTTAACTTTTCCCAATCAAACACACTCTCCTTTCTTTATAATGAACTGATTATACCATATTAATTAATAAATAACAATTATATGTAATGCTGAAAAAAATTAAATATATTTGGTTATTTTGTCATCAGTTTTTTCCCGAAAAGAAAGCTCCCGTATTATCGGGAGCCTCAAAACCGGTATTTGTTTTTTTACATCAGATTTTCGGGGTGTATTGTAAGAATCTTTTCACCCTCAACATAAACCGCCGTGGGAACAAAGGCACCCTTGTAAACCTTGGCGGTTACATAAGCAAAGCAGCCGTTTTCGTGAAGGTCACTTGCCCAGGCATAAGCGGCATGAACCCTTTCCATAACCTGAGAGACAACCACTCCCGGCTCGATTGAAAATTTATTGTTCGAGAAGGAGGTTCTGTACTGGAGGTATCGGAAGCTTATCCAACAGTCATTTTCGGGGATTGCCGGTCTTTCGGCAAAGTCGACAAAGCCGTCCTCACCCACAGTTACGGCAATGCTTTTGCCGCGATACTGATGGACTCCGCCCACGTCAAACCAGAGATACTGATCTCCGTCAAAGTAGACATTAAGATCCATATCAAGAAGCTTGAATTTGTATTCCCGGGTTTGTGCAAGGACATTTTTGTGATTGGAATAATGGGCGGAAAGAAGAAAAACAGGAATAAGAAGCTGAAGAACTAGAGCGATTATGAAAACATTTCTGAGCTTTTTATTTTTCATTGCTTTGCACCTCCTCGTTATTTTCAACTGCAGGCAGCTTTTTCTTTGATTTTGTGATGATGAAATTGATTGCAAGAAAAGCACAGCCGAAGACAAGAAGCATTATTCCGTTGACTACCATAGGCAGCTCGGAATAAGCAACAACAATCATTGCAAGAGCACTTGCGCCGAGAAAGCCGACGTTGATGGGTATAAGCTTCTTTTCCTTACAGCCCCAAATCATCATTGTGATGAAGGCGGCAAAGGCGGGAAGCTTGAGAATTGCGGCACATTTTTCCGCCTGCTCACCGACAAATTCTCCGCCTGTGGAATAGACTGACCCGATGAAAATTGTGCAGAAGATGCATACCGTTACAGCAAAGGAGAGGACGGATTTGTCCTTGAGATTTTTTCTCTGCATAAAGGCTGTCACTATAACCGCAAGAGCTAAGACGGCTACATAGGTCAGACTGTATTTGTCGGTTTTTGCAAAGTCAGAGAAAAACCAGGAGGAAATAAGCATAGTCAGAGCGGTGCCCAGAATACCGGGCAGTCTGTAGGGCATTGAAAGCTCACCCTCTCTGAGTGAGAGAAGGAAAAGGCAAAGGGAAACGGTCTGAAGACCGAACAAGCCGAAAGAGAATCCGAATTCAAAGCCCAGCACCACTGATTCTATCAGCACGGCGCCTATGCTTATCCAATGAGCAATCAGGCTGAGGTGGCTTTTGCTTTCTTTTCTGACAAGGCGGTGTGTGTAAGCGCAGCCCGCGGCTATAAGCAAGGTTGAAAGAACAGTGCAAATAAGGAAATGATCTCCGTCCGTTACTCCGAAGGAAATGACACAGCCGTAATATACGGCAAGAGGAGAGATGCTGCCAAGAAGCATTATCACGGGAATGACGGAAAGAGCCGTCAGAAGAAGAATATATTTTGCAGTCATACTTACATCGAAAATATTGTAAAGAAGAGCAAGAGTTGCGGAAATGCCCGCAGTCCAGAGAACGCCTGCACCCTCACACCAATATGCCTTGTCCTTCTTTCTGAAAAAGACAAACATACCCGCCGCCTGACCGAGAAGAAGGGGAATCAGGGACAAAATTCCTCTTGAAAGCAGTCCCATCTCACGCCAGAAGGTTACGAATATGAGAATAAGTCCGCTGCCGACGAAAAAGGCGCCGAGAATGGAGAAGGCGATTATCAGAGTGTTATTATAAGAGGTTTTTTCCGTTTCAAGAGAGGTGTTTCTTTTTTTGCCGTAGAGAAGCTCTTCAATTGAAACCTCCAGCACCTCGGACAGCTTTCCGAGCATTTCAAGGTCAGGCTGGGTTCTGTCGTTTTCCCAGCTTGAAACTGCCTGACGGGTGATGAAAAGCTTTTCGGCAAGAGCATCCTGAGTCAGACCCCTTTCTGCTCTGAGCCGTTTGATGTTTCGGGAAATCTTTGTCATATTTATCATCCTTTCACGAAAGGCGGATTTGAGCCCTCCGACATTTATATCATACTATTTCCTTTTGAAAAAGTCACGGAAAATCAGTTAAAAAGCGGCGACACAATCTGTTGCACGGGCATTTTTGCCCTGTCTGAGAGGCTTTGTGAAGACGTGTCGGCGGGATTTTTTTGTCCGCGTGAAAAGAAAGCCGTCATTTTTGGTGAAAAATGTGTGAACTTGTTAATAATGTGTTAAAAAATCATTTGCTATTTTATAAAAATAATGGTATATTAGAATCAGAAAATTTAAGGAGGAATAACTATGGACGAAGAAAAAAAGGCGTTGCTTGACAAAAAGCATAAGCTCGCTCACGAGATTATAACTATTTCACGTAACAGCCTTCTCGTGAATTTCCGTTTCCTTGATCTTGCAATCAGTCAGTTCAGCTATGCTGAATATGAGGGTACAATTGCTACTGACGGACAGCTTTTCCTTTATGATGTTTCTCACATTCTGAAAATCTACAAGCAGGAGCAGAGCCTTCCCGTAAGAGCCTTTCTGCATATGATTTTCCACTGTGTTTTCCGTCATATGTATATCTCGGCAGAGGTTGACCGTGAGTGCTGGGACCTTGCCTGTGACATTGCAGTTGAGTCTCTCATCGGCAGCATGGATGTTGCCACGGTCAAAACAAAAAAGGATGCCGTTACGGAAAGATATCTCAGGGAAATCAAGGATGCCTGCCCTGTGCTTACGGCTGAAAAGATTTACAGATATCTTATGAATTCCAAAAAGTCAAAGATAGAAATTGCTTCTCTCAGAGGCGTTGTTTATCACGACGACCATACCTTCTGGTATATGTCACCCGATGAAAAGAAGACAGTGCTTGAAAATAATCCCGGCTTCAAGATGCTTGACGGACAGAAGCCTCCCTTTCAGAAGTCTGACGGTGACGGCAGCTCTGATCAGAGTGGCAATCCCGAAGAAAATTGGAAGGATATTTCAGAAAAGATTCAGATTGCCCTTGAAACAGGAAACTTCGGTATCGGCACTCAGAAGGGTAACCTTTTCAAAGATCTTGCCGAGCTTAACCGTGAAAGATACAATTACACAGAGTTTCTTAAAAAGTTTGCCGTTATGGGTGAGGTAATGAAGGTCAATGACGATGAGTTTGACTATGTTTATTACACCTACGGTCTTGAGCTTTACGGAAAGATGCCTCTGATTGAGCCTCTTGAATACAAGGAGGAAAAAAGAATCAAGGATTTCGTTATTGCCATTGACACCTCAGGCTCTGTTGATGCTGTTGTGCAGCGCTTTGTTCAGAAGACCTTCAACATCCTCAAAAGCACAGAAAGCTTCTTTTCAAAAATCAACATCCACATTATTCAGTGTGATGCCGAAATTCAGGAGCATGTCAAAATCACAAGCCAGGAGGAATTTGACAATTACATCAGAAACATGAAGCTCAGAGGCTTCGGCGGCACAGACTTTGTTCCCGTATTCGAAAAGGTCAATGAGCTTGTTGAGCAGGGTGAATTCAAGAATCTCAAGGGTCTGATTTATTTCACAGACGGCTGGGGTACCTTCCCTTCAAGAAAGCCCGATTACGAAACCGCCTTTGTTTTTCTGCGTGATTCCTATAACAATGAAAGCATTCCTCCCTGGGCAATCAAGCTTGTTCTTGACGAGGACGAAATTTAAGAGGTAAAAAATATGGTTTTTCAGAACGGATTTGTATATTCATCCTCATATCTTACCCGTTATCTCGGTAATGATCCCGTAATTGAGATACCTGAGGGCACAACTAAAATCGAAGCCCAGGCTTTTAAGGGCAAGGACACTGAAGAGCTTTACATTCCTGAGGGAGTGACGGAAATATGTGATGAAGCCTTTTCCGGCTGTAAAAGACTCAGAAGGGTCAGCTTCCCCAAAAGCCTTGAGAAAATCGGTGCTGATGCCTTCGGGGGATGCATTCAGCTTAAGGAGGTTCACGTCGGCAGTAACATAAAGTGCATATCTAAAAGAGCCTTTCTCAACTGCCTTGCACTTGAAAAAGTCAGCATTGAGGGCCGTGAATTTGTAATCGGAGACATGGTCTTTTTCAACTGCAGAAGCCTCAGGGAAATCAGCATCTCAGAGGGTCTGATTTATCTTGGCAGCTGTGCCTTTACAAGATGTGAGCTGCTTAAGGAAATCGTACTTCCCGACACTCTGATAGTTATGGGCAGTGAGGTCTTTGCCCACTGCCACAGTCTTGAACGCTTCACCGTGCCGGGGGGCATCCGTGTGCTGCGGAGGGAAACCTTTTCAGATTGTATTGCCCTTGAGAAAATCAACATTCACGATCAGGTTCAGGAAATTCTTGACGGCTGCTTCCTCGGCTGTGAGGCACTCAGAGAAATCAGCGCAAGGGGAGTAAACTTCATCAAGGGATTTCCCTTCGGTGAAAATGTCCGTGTCTTTCTTCCCTCACTGAGTCTTTCTCTCAATATCAACAAAAGTATCAAATACATACTCCTCGAAAGCTTTCTGAAATCAAGGGAGCTTTACACCGAGCAGCAGGCGGCTGCATATATCCGTTATGCCTTCTCACGCCGCAGATATATTCTTGAGCATGCCTTTAAAACTGACAAGGCAATCTTTGTTGAGTTTTACAGAGATATGGGCAAAATCACAAAGCACAACGTTGACGGTGAATATATCGAGCCCGCCCTGGAGCTGAAGGCTCACGAATGCTTTGCCGTTGCATCTGAATGGAAAAATGCCAATGTCACCGTCGCGGCCTCAATAGATGATGAGTTTGACCTTGACAGCAGCAAGCCCATGACCGTGGCTCAGATGAAGCAGATATGGTCCTATGAAACCTACAGTGACGGCAGTGCAAAAATCAACGGCTATAAGGGAACGCAGACCTGCGTCACCGTGCCCTCGGTTATCGGCAGAAAGGTTGTTGACAGAATCGGGAATTATGCCTTCTCACCAAGCAACGGTTCATACACCGAAAGGGTCAGAAATGCAAGAAGAAAAATCACTCTTGTTATCATCCCTGAGGGCGTGAGTAAAATCGGGGACAGCGCTTTTGCCGGCTGCAAAAGTCTTACTGAAATCAGATTTCCTCAGTCTCTCAGATGTGTCGGCTTGAGCGCCTTTTCCTTTTGTGACAGCCTTGAAAATATTGAGCTGCCCGACGGCGTAAGAGAGCTTGACAGCTTCGCTTTTTCAAGTTTGACCGCGGTGAAGAGCCTGCGCATTCCTTCAGGTGTCAGATATCTGGGAGACGCGGTCATATCCTTTAACGATAAGCTTGAGCAGGTGATAATCTCTCAGGGTGTGGAGAAAATCGGCTCCTCCATTCTTTTCTGTGGAAAGCTCAGCTATGTGGAAATACCCGAAAGCGTAAAGGAGATTGATGACGGTCTTTTCGGAGGCCTTAATCCCTTCACTGTCATCGGCGGAAGGAAAAACAGCTGTGCCGAGGCTTTTGCAAAAAAACATAACCTTACTTTCAGAGAAATCTGAAAAGGTTTGCAATCGGCAGTAATTTAGTGTATAATAAAAAGTACGGCAGAGATGCCGATAAATAAGGAGAACAAGATGAATATCAAAGAAGCAAAACAGCAGATTAAAAACACAGTTGAAGCTTATCTTACAAAGGATGAATTCGGTTATTACATCATCCCCGTTGAATCCCAGCGCCCCGTCTTTCTTATGGGCCCTCCGGGTGTCGGCAAAACAGCCATTATGCAGCAGATTGCCGAGGAAATGGAAATCGGTCTTGTTTCTTACTCCATGACTCATCATACCCGTCAGTCCGCCCTCGGTCTTCCTTTCATTGAAAAGAAGGTTTACGGCGGTGTGGAGTATTCCGTTTCCGAATATACAATGAGTGAAATCATTGCTGCTGTCTATGAAAAAATTGAGGCAACGGGAATCAAGGAGGGTATTCTCTTTCTTGATGAAATCAACTGCATTTCCGAAACACTTGCTCCCGCAATGCTTCAGTTCCTGCAGTACAAGGTCTTCGGCAAGCACTGCGTTCCTGAGGGCTGGGTGGTTGTCACAGCCGGTAACCCTCCGGAATATAACAAATCTGTCCGTGAGTTTGACGTTGCCACCTGGGACAGAATGAAAAGAATTGACGTTGAGCCCTTCTATGATGTGTGGAAGGAGCACGCCTATAAAACTCAGGTGCACCCCGCTGTTATGACATACCTTGAAATCAAGAAGGATCTTGACTTTTACAGCGTTGAAAGCACCGTTGACGGCAAGGTCTTTGTCACCGCAAGAGGCTGGTCTGACCTGTCAAGCATGATAAAACTTTATGAACTTAAGAACATAAAGGTTGACTATAAGCTCATTTCACAGTATATTCAGAATAAGAAGATTGCAAAGAGCTTTGCAAACTACTATGACATTTTCAACAAGTACAAGGCTGACTATCAGGTTGAGAGAATTCTTGAGGGCAAGACAGACGAAAGCTCAAAAATCAGAATCAGCAACGCCAAGTTCGATGAAAAGTACACCTTCATCGGTCTTCTGATTGAAGCCTTCCATTCTCCCTTCAGAAGCATTTATTGCAAGGAGCTTCTCATCAGCTCTCTCTTCGGTCACTTCAAGAGCCTCAAGGAAGCTGTCACCTCGGGTGACGCGGATGTCTGTGATGAGCTTCAGAAAATCATTGACGGCTGTGAGGAAAAGCTTAAGAAGGCAAAGGAAACCAAGCTTCTTTCAAAGCAGGACAGAGAGGTGCTGCTGCTTGAAATTGCCGAGGTTGAAAGAATCAGAGCTCTTGTTGAAAAGTCAGAAAGCAAGAAGGATTCACTTGCCGCCTTTGAAATTGTCAAGGATGAGTTCGAAAAGCTGAAGAAGGAGCTTAAGAGCCTTGTTTCAGCCACAGGCAAAAAGCTCACAAACGCCTTTGAGTTCTGTGAGTCCGCCTTCGGTGACGGTCAGGAAATGCTTGTGTTTGTCACCGAGCTTACAGTTCATTACTTTGCAGCCCACTTCATCGGAAAATACGGCTGTGAGGAATATTTCAAATATAACAAGTCTCTTCTGTTATATGAGAGACACAAGAAAATCATCAGTGAAATCGAGGCTAACGACCTTTGATAAATAAAATCTATATCGGGCGTGATTGATATATCCCGCCCGATATGCTGAAACAGGAGGAAGACAATGAAGATAGGAATTATCTCCATAAACATCTATACCAAGTGGCTCAATTTTGCCTGTCCTCTGCACAGCTTTGCAATGCAGAAATTCCTTGAGAATAACGGATATGAAAGTCAGGTCATTGATTATAAGGCTTCTTATTATGACAATTACAATATGCGTTATCCCTCGGATTATTACACAGACAAGCTTGAATACAGATTTAACAGATTCCCCGGCTCACCCGACAAGAGAGCTGACTGGTTCAAGGCAGTCAGACTTACGGCTGACCTTCAGGAAAGCTACTCTCTTCTCAGAGGAGAAAGAGCTGCAAGATATGATAAATTCCAAAGCTTCATTGACAGAAATCTGAAGGTTACAGAAAAGGGCTACACATCGGCATCAATGGAATTTGACGATCCGGGAATGGACTGCTATATGTGTGTAACAGACGTTATCTGGAAAAGTGAGCCCTCCCTTGAAAGAGCCTTCTTCCTTGCAAACAGATCAATGGATAACAAGGCTAAGATTGCCTACTCCGCTTCACGAGGCAGCTCCTACACAAAAACGGCGGCTCAGGAAAGACAGTTCTTTGATTATCTCAGAGACTTTGATGCAATTTCTGTCCGTGAGCCGAGCCTCAAGACCTTCATTGATGAAAAATCAGAGCTTGACTCAACGGTTGTTCTCGATCCCGTTATGCTTCATGACGGTGAGTTTTACGGAAAAATTGCCGAGGATCCCGAGGAAAAGGGATATATGTTCCTTTACCACGTTGTTCAGAGTGCGGAGGATACCATTGAGCAGGCTGTTAAATATGCAAAGGCACACAATCTTAAAATCATCGAATCAAGTGACAGACCTTATCCTCAGGGCAAGCTGACAAAGTATGAGGATGTTGAGCACGAATGGATTTATGATATGAGTGTTGAGCAGTGGCTCGGATATATCAAAAATGCTGACTGTGTGTTCACAAACTCCTTCCATTGCTGCTGCTTCAGCATTCTTTTCGGCAGAAGGTTCTTTGCCGGCTCAAGAAACGGTGATAAGGTTGACACCGTTCTGAGCACCTTCGGTCTTGATGACAGAAGATTTGATATAAACACCGATATTCTCGGCAATGAGCCCGCAGATATCGATTATGAAAAGGTTCATAAGCTCCTTGCAGAAAAGAGAGCGGGGTCAGGTAACTGGCTTCTTGAGGCACTGAAAAAGGCGCAGGCAGCTCTTCCTAAGTCAAAGGACTATGACACAAAGAGAAAAGAAACAGGCTATAAGGTGAGATGTAATTTTGCTCTTCCTGCCGAAAATGCATCTGCTGAGGAAATTGCTCTGGGCTCTCCCGAAATTCCCACGGGAATTGAAGGCGTGAACAACGGTGAAACCCTGCTGACCCTTGAAGAGCCCTCTCTTGAAGGCTATCGATTTAAGGGCTGGACACTGCGCTGTAAGGTTGACAGTGAGTTTTACAGCTTTATGAAGGACGGCAGCTTTGCTCCCTGGACAGCCGCGGATGAAAAGAAAATTTTTGCCGCAGGAGATAAGATTCCCTATATTGATGCCAACGGTGTGACAGCCGTTATTGCCGACGCTCAGTGGGAAAAGATTGTTCCCGATTTCTATATCGGCTGCAACAGCAGCCTTAAGGCAAAGGCAGTTGATTCAAATTACGATGAGCTCATTGGTGAGCTTACTCAGACTCAGAGCGGAAGATATGAATTCCGCTTCAACGAGAGCTTCTATAATGACTGCAATGCAGTTGTTCCCGAAAATGCCTTTGTTCCAAAGGGCAAGGATAAGGAAAAAAGATTTATGGGCTGGAAGATGCGCTTCTGGCTTAATAACAGATGGCTGTGGTTTGTCACGGAATCATCCTTTGCTCCCACGGATAATGTTCCCGAGAATATGAAGGATAAAATCAGAATCTTCAAGCCCGGTGAAAGGCTTCCCAAGCTTCCCAGAGGTGCAATTTCAAGTGTTATCTTTACAGCCGAGTGGAAGAATTTCGATATTACAATGGCTTACCACAGCGGTTCACTCAAGGCTGAAAATGCTCTTTGCACCGTCGCTGAGGATGAGGGTACACTGAAAACAACAGATCAGGGCGCACTTGAATTCAGACTCGGTGATAAGATTACCAATGAGGGCACACATATCTTTGCCAGAAACATCTTTGAGGTCAGGGACAGCTCAAGAATATTCACAGGCTGGCTTCTGAGAGTGAAAAGCGACTCTGTCTGGTATTGGTATCTTGAGGACGGAAGCCTTGTTCCTATGAATGAATATTCAAAGGAAACCCATCCCGCAAGAAAGCTCTTTGCCGAAAAGGAAGAAATCAACGGGCTGAACATTCCTCCCAGATCGACAATCATTGCCGTTGCCGCCTGGAAGGTAATCAAAAAAGAGCCTCAGGCCTGAGAGTAAGGCGTAAAACAAAATTCAGGGCTTCCTCGGACCCCTTCGGTCTGAGGAGGCTTTTTTTGTGTCTGTCGTGGCGGGGAAGTCCTGCCTTTGAGAGAATATAAATTTTATCTTGATTATTTCATTGTGCTGATTTATAATAAAAGGGTATTTGCAAAAGGAGGGTTAAAAGTGAAATTTCTGAAAAAGTATTTCAAACGTTATTTTGTTGATGCCATGAGCTATATGGCTCTGGGTCTTTTTTCTTCACTTATTGTGGGCCTTATAATCGGTCAGCTTGCAAAAATTCCCGCACTTGATTTTCTTGCAGGGATTACTGTTCCTTCATCTGTTGTGGGTGCGGCAATCGGTGCCGCAATTGCTTACGGACTGAAGTCAAGCCCTCTTGTTGTTTTTTCCTGTGTTGCCGTCGGTGCAATGGGCTATGAGCTCGGAGGACCTGTGGGTGCTTATGCGGCGGCGCTTGTTGCAAATGAGGTTGCAGGTCTTGTTGCGGGAAAAACAAAAATTGACATTGTTGTAACTCCCATTGTCACAGTTGTCACAGGCGGACTTGTCAGCGGCTTTGTGGGTCCTTATCTTTCGGATTTTATGCTCTCTCTGGGCAATTTTATCAACGAAGCAACCCGCCTTCATCCCTTCCCTATGGGAATAAGTGTTGCGGTGCTTGTGGGTCTTGCTCTGACAGCGCCCATCAGCTCTGCCGCAATCTGCATTATGCTTGAAATCAACGGTCTTGCCGCAGGTGCAGCGGCTGTAGGCTGTGCCGCTCAGATGATCGGCTTTGCCGTCACCTCCTATAAGGTCAACGGTGTGGGAGGTCTTGTTTCTCAGGGACTTGGCACAAGCATGCTTCAGTTCGGAAATATTATGAGACATCCGCAGATTCTTCTTGCCCCCACTCTTGCGGGCGCGGTGCTGGGTCCCATTTCAACCTGCGTGCTGAAAATGACAAACACGGCAACAGGTGCGGGTATGGGCACAAGCGGTCTTGTGGGTCAGTTCGGCGCCTTTGCCGCAATGAGTGAGGATTTCGGAACACAGAAAACCCTTATACTGATAGCGGTTATGCACATTGTTGCTCCCGCGGTGCTTTCACTTGCTTTTCATTCGCTTTTCAAAAAAGCAGGTATTGTAAAAGACGAATATTTAAGCTTACACAGCCCCGAATAAAATCAGGAGGAAATTATGAACGTTTACGATTTTGACGATACAATTTATAAGGGAGACTCTTCTGTTGATCTTTTCAAAAGCTATTTCAAAAAGGATCCCTCCCTTATCAAATATCTGCCCACCGTAACGGGCGTGCTGCGTGAATATCACAAGGGCAATGCTCGCTTTGAGGATTTCATTGACAACTTCGGACGTATCTTTGAGAATTATTTCCAGACTCACGATATGGATATGGATGCGCTTGTCAAGGAATTCTGGGATGACAATATGCATAAAATCAAGCCCTGGTACAAGGAGGTACAAAAGGAGGATGATCTCGTTATAACGGCGTCTCCTGCCTTTATGATGGGTGAAATCTGTCAGCGCCTTGGTATAAAGCATTATCTCGGCACAGAGTTTGATGTTGAAAAGGGTAAGTTCCTCAGAGGCTGCTTCCGTGAAAGAAAAATTGAATTTTTCCGTGAAGCCTTCCCCGACGGTGTTATTGACGATTTTTATACCGACTCCTATAATGACAAGTTCCTTTTCCCTTATGCAAAAAGAGTATTTATTGTAAAGGGTAACAAGCTCACAAGAATCAAATGAGTATGGAAAGACTTGATAAAATCATTGCTTCTCAGGGAAAGTATTCAAGAAGCGAGGTCAAAAAGCTCGTCAGAAGCGGACTTGTGACCGTTGACGGAGTCAAGGCCGCAAAGGCTGACATCAAGGTTGATGCTGAAAAAAGCATAATCCGTGTTGACGGTGAGGATATCGGCTACAAAAAGCACATTTATATTATGCTCAACAAGCCCTGCGGAGTGATTTCCGCAAGTGATGACAGAGACAGAGAAACCGTTGTTGATCTTGTGCCGCCCCACCTCAGACGCGAAGGGCTTTTCCCTGCGGGAAGACTTGATGCGGACACAAGAGGCTTTGTGCTTATCACCGATGACGGTGACTTTGCCCACAGAATTCTTTCACCGAAAAACCATATTATGAAAACCTATCACGCCCGTCTGCTTCACGGACTGACTCAGGAGGATATTGAACGCTTCAGAAAGGGCATTGAGCTTAAGGACGGTACACTGTGCCTTGAGGCTCAGGTGAGAATGCTTGATGAGGAAAATCTTGCCGAGGTCAGAATTCACGAGGGAAAATATCATCAGGTCAGAAGAATGTTTGCCGCTTTGGGCAACAGAGTCATTGACCTTAAAAGAGTGAAAATGGGCAATCTTCCCCTTGATGAAAATCTTCAGGAGGGCATGTGCAGGGAGCTGACGGAAAGGGAGCTTCTGCTTGTTGAAGAAAAACAGGAGCTTTGATGCGGCATTTTTGATTCGGAGGTATTTTTTTAATGAGAGATAAATTTATTCGTTTTATGTACGGAAGATACGGCTTTGACATTCTCGGCGGAGTTCTGCTTATCGGCGGCGGTATTCTGACCTCCGTGTTTTCCTTTTTTGACTTTTTCCCTTTAAGAATGCTGGGTCTGCCCCTGTATATTTTTGCGGTTTTGCGTATTTTTTCCAAAAACACCGCAAAGCGCAGTGAAGAAAACAGCCGCTTCATCAGACTTATTGATCCTCTTGTCAGAAAAATCAGTGTTATGATTTCTCACAGCAGAGACAGTCAGCACAGATATTTTACCTGTCCCGGCTGCAAAAAGGTGCTCAGAGTGCCCCGCGGCAGAGGAAAAATCAAAATCAACTGTCCCCATTGCCATAAGGAATTTGTCAGAAAGACCTGATTTTTCTTCGGGTGGTTAAAGGATATATTTTTTCATCAAAATTAAAAACTTTCTATTGCAAATTACGACAGCATTTGTTAAAATAAGAGCGTTAAGTCGGAGGATATGAGTCTCCGAAAGCTTTTTGAGACGGAAGGTGAATTATATGAAGCTTCTTGAAGAAAAAATCCTTAAGGACGGAAAGGTTTTTCCGGGAAACATTCTTAAGGTTGATTCATTCCTCAACCATCAGATTGACACTTCTCTCCTTAACGAAATGGGTAAGGAGATTAAAAATTTATATTCAGACTGCGAAGTTAACAAAATTCTTACCATTGAAGCATCGGGAATAGGAATAGCGTGTATAACTGCGCAGTTTTTTGATTGTCCCGTGCTTTTTGCAAAAAAGACAAAGACAAAAAACATTGCTTCAACAGTTTACAAAACACAGGTTGAGTCCTTCACTCACGGGACAACCTATGATGTTATTGTTTCAAAGGATTTTCTTAATGAAAACGATAAGGTTATCATTGTTGACGATTTTCTTGCCGAGGGCAATGCTCTCATCGGTCTTATTGACCTTTGCAGACAGGCAGGCGCTCAGGTTGTCGGCTGTGCAATTGCCGTTGAAAAGGGCTTCCAGCCGGGCGGTCAGAAAATCAGAGATATGGGTATCAGAGTTGAGTCACTTGCAATTGTTGAGTCAATGAGTGACACTCAGGTGACCTTTAAAAAGGAATTTGCCGAGTAATCGGTGAAAAAAATAAAAATTTCCAAGGAGGAAAAGACATGAAAAAAATTCTCGCAGTTCTTCTTGCAGCTCTTATGCTCTTCACATTTGCAGCATGCGGCGGCGGCAACGAAGACACAACCACAACCGCAGGTGAAGACACAACAGCGGCTCCTGATGCTAAGCTTGGCATGAGCGCTTCACCCATCGACGAGGTTAAGCTTGACATCGACTACGAAGTTCCCGAAGACTTCAAGATCGGTTTCATCTGCCTTCACGATGAAAACTCAACCTACGACCTTAACTTCATCAACGCTGTTGACAGAATTCAGGAAGCTCTCAACCTTACAGACGATCAGGTTATCGTTAAGGTAAATGTTCCCGAATCAACAGAATGCACAGATGCTGCTAAGGACCTTGTTGACTTAGGCTGTAAGATCGTTTTTGCTAACTCCTTCGGTCACGAAGATTTCATGATTGAAGCTGCAAAGCAGTTCCCCGACGTACAGTTCTGCCATGCAACAGGTACAAAGGCTCACACAGAAGGCCTTGCTAACTACCACAACGCTTTCGCATCAATTTATGAAGGCCGTTTCCTTGCAGGTATTGCTGCAGGTATGAAGCTCAACGAAATGATCGAAGCAGGCGAATTCACAGCTGAAGAAGCAAAGATCGGTTACGTCGGCGCTTACACATATGCTGAAGTTATCTCAGGCTACACATCATTCTACCTTGGCGCAAAGAGCGTATGTCCCACAGTTACAATGGACGTTCAGTTCACAGGCTCATGGTATGATGCAACAGAAGAAAAGAACGCAGCTGAAGCTCTTATCGCAAGAGACTGTAAGCTTATCAGCCAGCACGCTGACTCAATGGGTGCTCCCGGTGCTTGTGAGAGCGCAGGCGTTCCCAACATTTCCTACAACGGCAGCACATATGAATCCTGCTATGAAACCTTCATCGTTTCATCAGCTATCAACTGGACTCCTTACTACAACTACATCATCGGTCAGGTAATCAAGGGCGAAGAAATCGCTGCTGACTGGTGCGGTGGTATTGCAGAAGGCTCAGTTGTTCTTACCGGTATCAACCAGGATGTTGCTGCTGAAGGCACAATCGAAGCTATCAAGAAGGCTGTTGAAGACATGAAGGCAGGCACTCTCAAGGTATTTGACACTGCAACCTTCACAGTTGACGGCGCTGCTGTTACAACATATCAGGCAGACGTTGACACAGATGCAGCTTACACACCTGACACAGAGGTTATCGCTGACGGCTTCTTCCATGAATCAGAATACCGTTCAGCTCCCTGCTTCGATCTCAGAATCGACGGCATCAACCTTCTCAACCAGATGTTCTAAGAAAAATTATTATATTAGCGGGACACAAGCTGTCCCGCTAATGCTTGAAGATGAAAAAGACGGTCGAAGCAGGCTTTCTGCGGGCGGCTGTGTTTTTTGTATTCAGATACAAAAGAGAAAATAAAGTGAAGGAGGAATGGGCTTTGGAAAAAAATGCGGCAATTGAACTCAGAAATATAACAAAGTATTTCGGTAAAAAAGCAGCCAACAAAAATGTTAATCTGACTGTTAACCGCGGAGAAATTCTTGCTATTCTCGGTGAAAACGGAAGCGGAAAAACAACTCTGATGAACATGATTGCGGGTATTTATTATCCCGATGAGGGTCAGATTTTCATTGACGGCAAAGAGGCTTCAATCCGTTCTCCCAAGGATGCATTCAAATATAAAATCGGTATGATTCATCAGCACTTCAAGCTGGTTGATGTTTTTTCCGCAACGGAGAATATTATTCTCGGTTTGAAGGAAAAGGGCCGTTTCAACGTTAAGGCAGCCTCTGAAAAGGTTGCTGAAATCAGTGGAAAATACGGCTTTGAAATTGATCCGATGAAAAAAATTCACGAAATGTCCGTTTCTGAAAAGCAGACCGTTGAAATTATCAAGGTGCTTTACAGAGGAGCTGACATTCTTATTCTTGACGAGCCCACCGCTGTTCTTACACCTCAGGAAACAGTGAAGCTTTTTGCTGTTCTGCGTAAAATGCGTGAGGACGGAAAATCAATCATTATCATCACTCACAAGCTTCACGAGGTTCTGTCTCTTTCAGATAAGGTTGCAGTTCTGCGTAAGGGTGAATATGCAGGTACCGTTGAAACAGCTCAGACAAATGAAACCGAGCTGACAGAAATGATGGTCGGCAAAAAGGTTTCTCTTAACATTGAAAGAAGTGAGCCCGAAAATTGTGAGGAAAGACTTGTTGTCAAGAGCCTCAACTGCTTTGACAGAGAGGGCGTAAAGGTTCTCAATGACATTTCATTTGTTGCTCATTCCGGTGAAATTCTCGGTATCGCAGGTATTGCAGGCTCGGGACAGAGAGAGCTGCTTGAGGCAATTGCAGGTCTTCAGAAGGTTCAGGAGGGTGAAATTCTTTATAACAACCCGAAAACTCACAAATGTGACAATCTTCGTGACAAGACACCTCTTCAGATCAGAGAGCTTGGCGTCCGCCTTTCCTTCGTTCCTGAGGACAGACTTGGTATGGGTCTTGTCGGCAATATGGACATCATTGACAATATGATGCTCCGTTCCTACAGAAAGGGCAAGTCTCTCTTCCTTGAAAGAAAAGCTCCCAAGGATCTTGCTGAAAAAATCATCAAGGACCTTGAGGTTGTGACTCCCGATGCAAGAACTCCCGTCAGACGTCTTTCGGGCGGTAACATTCAGAAAATTCTTGTGGGCAGAGAAATTGCTTCCGCTCCCACAGTGCTTATGGCGGCTTATCCCGTCCGCGGACTCGACATCGGTGCTTCTTATACAATTTACAATCTTCTCAACAAGCAGAAGAAAAAAGGCGTTGCCGTTATTTTCGTCGGTGAAGACCTTGACGTTCTTATTGAGCTTTGTGACAGAATCATTGTTATCGGCTCGGGCTCCATAACAGGTGTTGTGGATGCAAGAACAACAACAAAGGAAGAAATCGGTCTTCTTATGACAAAAACAGCACATAACAAGGAGGGTGGCGCAGAATGAAAAAAATGAATTTTCATATAGTTAAAAGAGAGCCGATGGCCTGGTACTGCAATCTGCTTGTACGCGGCGCTGCGGTTATTATGTCACTTCTTGTTTCCGCTGTTGCAATCACTTTGCTGACAGGTAAAAATCCCATTGAGGTTTATTCTTCAATGATTTCGGGTGCCTTCGGCTCAGAGCTGAGAATCTGGAGCCTTATGCAGAACATTGCAATTCTTCTTTGCATTTCACTTGCCGTAACACCTGCCTTCAGAATGAAATTCTGGAACTGCGGTGCTGAGGGTCAGGTGCTCGTGGGCGGTCTTGCAACAATCATGGTGATGATGTTCCTCGGTGACAAGCTTCCTTATCCCGTGCTTATTGCTGTTATGGTTGCAGCTTCAATGCTTGCAAGTATCATCTGGTCGGTCATTCCCGCCTTCTTCAAGGCAATGTGGAACACAAATGAAACACTGTTCACGCTGATGATGAACTATGTTGCAATTCAGCTTGTAGCCTTCTTCCTCAAATATTTTGTAAAGAGCGGCTCAGGCGTTCTTTCACCTCTTCCTCAGTACGGTCTTCCCGTAATCGGCGGACAGTCTTATCTTCTGAACATCGTCATTGTTGCCGTTCTCACAGCTCTTGTTTATATTTACCTCAAAAAGACAAAGCAGGGTTATGAGATTTCCGTTGTCGGTGAAAGTGAAAATACCGCAAGATACATCGGCATCAACGTGCGCAAGGTTATTGTCAGAACACTTGTTGTTTCAGGTGCGCTCTGCGGTCTTGCAGGTCTTCTTCTTGTCGGCGGAACAAACCACACCATCACAACAACAACCGTTGAAGGCAGAGGCTTCACCGCCATCATGGTTTCCTGGCTTGCAAAGTTCAATCCTCTTTATATGATTTTCACCTCCTTCCTGATTGTATTCCTTCAGAGAGGTGCAGGTCAGGTTTCAACCGACTTCAGACTTCCTTCGGCAATCTCCGATATTGTCACAGGTATCATCCTGTTCTTCATTATCGGCAGTGAATTTTTCCTTCAGTATAAAATTCTTGTATCAAAAAGCAGAAAGGAGAATAATTAATGTTAGCCTTTCTTGTCAGTTCAATCAGGCTCGGTATGGCATTCCTTTTCGGATCAACGGGCGAAACAATAACAGAAAAATCAGGTCACCTTAACCTCGGTATTCCCGGCGTTATGTGTGTGGGTGCTTCCTGCGGATGCTTTGCAGAGTACCTTTATCTTTCAAGTGCGGGTCCCAATGCAAAATACCTTCCCGCAGTTATCCTTCCCATTATTGCGACCCTTCTCGGCGGTGCGGTTATGGGCCTCATCTTCAGCTTCCTTACAGTTACCCTCAGGGCAAATCAGAACGTCACAGGTCTTGCAATGACAACCTTCGGCGTGGGCGTTTCCGATTATATGATTGCTGAAACAGGTGCTGTTTACAGCAAGGGAAGCCGATTCTTCACAACAACATTTCCTTTTGCAGACGATCTCGGTTGGTTCGGCAAGGTCTTCTTCTCACACGGCATTCTGATTTATCTTGCAATCATCATTGCTCTTGTGACTGCATTCATTCTTTCAAAAACAAGAATCGGTCTTAATCTCAGAGCGGTAGGTGAGAACCCTGCAACAGCAGATGCTGCGGGTATCAATGTTTCAAGATACAGATATGCTTCAACCTGTATCGGCTGCGCAATTGCAGGTCTCGGCGGTCTTTCATTTATTATGGATTACCTTAACGGCAACTGGGAATACTGCATTGACGCAATCGGCTGGCTTGCCATTGCACTTGTTATCTTCACCGTCTGGAAGCCCGGTCTTGCAATTTTCGGCTCAATCATTTTCGGTGCCCTCTACATTGCAAGCAGCTATATTACCGGTGTGAGCTTTGCAAACAAGGAGCTTTTCAAAATGCTTCCTTACGTTGTAACAATCATCGTTCTTATCTTCACCAGCATCAGAGACAAGAAGGATAATCAGCCTCCTCAGGCTCTCGGACTTGCATATTTCAGAGAAGAAAGATAATAAGTTTTAAAATTATTTCTGAAAAGAGTAAAAAGCACTTGACTTTTTGATGAAAATATTGTAATTTTATAGAGTAAATGACTACGTGTTGAATTATACCAAGACGGGCCATTGAAATAAAAAGCGTTTCAGACGCAATAATTTGAAAGGGGTTTTATAACCATGAAGAAAGAAATTAAGGTTGTGCTTGTCGTTCTCGTAGCCCTTATCGTATTCTTATCAGGCTTCGGACTTGGCTCAACACAGGGCATCAACATCAATGTTAACTATCAGGGCGGTGCACAGCAGGTTGCCGGCACAGCAGCTCCCGCTCCCGCAACAACAACAGCTCCCGCTCCCACAACAACAGCTCCTGCTCCTGCAGACACAACAGCTGCTCCTGCTCCTTCAGACACAACAGCTGCTCCTGCTCCTGCAGACACAACAGCAGCTCCCGACACAACTGCTTCCTCAAACACAACAGTTCCCTCAACACCTGCTGAAATCGCAACAGCTTACAACAAGGCTATCAACGATTACAGAAAGTTCACAGGTAAGGTTACTCTTAGGAAGACTGAAGTAATTGACATCAAGGCTAACGACGTTCCCGACGTTGTTAACAAGGTTGTTGAGAAGTTCACAGGTACAACAACTGAAGAATTCACATTTGACAACGGTGTTGACGTTAACGATCCCGCTCGTCATATCGACCACAAGATGATCCCCGGCGGCAGAGATGCAGCAGTTGATCCCGCAGGTCTTGTTTCAGCAACTGCAACACCAAACGCTGACGGCGGTTACACAATCAAGATTAAGTTTATTTCAGAGAAGTCAGATTTCGACGGCACAAACACAACTTCCAACCCCACATATCACATGGGCGCAATGGATCCCCTTAATCTTGGTACTCTTGACATCAGCCCCCTTAAGATTTCATCAGCTAACATGACATATCCCGGTGCAGAAACAGAAGCAACTATTGACGCTCAGGGCAGACTTGTTAAGCTTCACAACTACCTTCCTCTTGAAGGTACAGGTTCAGGCGGTGTTGGTCCTCTTCAGCTTACCATCAGCATCAGCGGTGCAATGGACGCAACTTACGAAATGACATACGCATAATTAATTAAAATTAAAGGGCTGTCTTCTGACAGCCCTTGATTTTTTATATGACTTTGGTGTATATTAAAGGCAGAGTAAAATCTTATAAAAGAATTAAGGAGAATTATTATGAAAAAGCAATTGGCAATTCTGCTGGGCGCCGCGGCGGCTGCAGGTGCGGCAACCTACGGTATTGCAAACCTCATCACAGATGTTCTTGTCAAAAGAAACATCGAGCTTCCCGATTGGTTTCTTGAAAAGTTTACGGAAAACAGCAGCAATATTCCCCGTGAATACAGAATTGCCGCTTTGAAGTGGGTTGAAAATTACGGATATGAAAAGCTTGAAATGATGTCAGATGACGGACTGCGTCTCAGAGGTTATCTTCTCAGACCTGAAAAGGAATCTGATGTTTATGTCTTCTGCGCCCACGGCTACAGAAGTGACGGCAAGGGTGAGTGGGCACGCTATGCAAAGTTTTATGTTGAGGATATGGGCTTCAATATGCTCTTTGTTGACCACCGTGCTTCAGGTGAAAGTGAGGGCGAAATCATCGGCTTTGACTCCTTTGAGCACAAGGACTGTCTCAAGTGGCTTGGCTTTATGAATGACACCTTCGGCAAGGATATTCAGATTATTCTTCACGGTATTTCAATGGGCAGTGCAACTGTGCTTATGATGAGCGGCAGTGAAAAGCTTCCCGAAAATGTGCGCTTCACCGTCAGTGACTGCGGTTACACAAGTGCACTCAATGAGTTCAAATCAAAGATGGATTCACTGGGAATCCCCACAGGACCTCTCTTCCCTGTTATTGCGGGAATTAACGTTAAAAAGGCAGGTTATGATTTCCACAAGGACACCAATGCCTTTGATGCTGTTAAAAGGGCGAAATTGCCCATTCTCTTCATTCACGGAGCCGAGGATAAGTTTGTGCCCACCTTTATGGTACACGAGCTTTATGAGGCTTATACGGGCGAATATAAGGATCTTCTGATTGTCGAGAAGGCTCAGCATGCCGAAAGCTATTATTTCGGGAAAGAAGCCTATGAAAAGAAAATCATTGAGTTTGTAAAAAAATTCATCAGATAAAAAAGAACGGCTGCAGATACAAATCCGCAGCCGTTTTCTGTTAAATTAAAAGAGATGTGCTCATAACTGAACACATCCGTTTTAAGCATTTATTGTGCGCTGAAATCAGTTTTCAGTGCCGTCATTGGTGGTATTCTTGAAGAACGCAACAAGCTTCATTATAAAGTCTACTAATGCTTTTATATAGTCAATATAAGTCATTTTCGTTCCTCCTTTTCTGGTTCTCGTTTTTAACAGATAGAGTATATAACAAAAATTCACTGTTGTCAATAATTTATTAAAAAATAGTTTACAAAAGTCATTTTTTTGATATACTGTTCCGCTGTGCGAGGGTGGTATGTTAAACTTATATTTAAAAATGTTTAATTGATTTTTAAGTGGCGGGGGAGCATTTTGCTGTTATGGAATATTATGTGAAATTTGTAAGAAAAACTCAGCTTTAAGCCTTGGATTAATATTTTTTTATTTGACATAAATTTATAAAAATGCTAAAATTATGTCAGCAAAATCACATTTATTAAAGAAAGGGTTCCTATCGGATAGGTCAATTTTTATGTCAGATAAGAAAAAGATACTGCTGATTGTCAATCCCTGCGCAGGCAGAACAAAATCAAGAGCCGCAACTTTTGATATCATTGACAAATTTTCAGCAAACGATTATGAATTCACTGTACGCACAACCACCTGTCAGGGTGATGCAACAAACATTGTTAAAAGAGAGCTTTCAGATCACGATTATGTTGTCTGCTGCGGCGGTGACGGCACTCTCAACGAAACCGTAAACGGTGTTATGGATATGCCCAGAAGAGTTCCCGTCGGCTATATTCCCACAGGTACAACCAATGACCTTGCGTCAACAATCGGCATTCCTAAGGATATAAAGGCTGCAACAGATCTGATTATCAACAACAGCGTCAACAGCTATGACATCGGTCTTTTCAACAACAGATATTTTACATACGTTGCTTCCTTCGGCGCATTTTCAAGATCCTCATATGCAACAAATCAGAAGCTTAAGAATAAGTTCGGCTATGCTGCTTATGTTGCAGCTGCAGTGCCTGAGGTTCTGAATATCAAAAATTATAAGATGAAGATTGAGCACGACGGCGGTGTGATTGACGGTGAATTTATCTTCGGCGCAATTGCAAACTCAACCTCAGTTGGCGGCTTCTTTAAGATTGAAGACGGTGTAAAGCTTAATGACGGCAAGTTTGAGGCAATCTTCGTCAGAAAAATGAAGGTCACTCCTGCAAATCTTCTCAAGGTTCTTTCCAAGGTCAGAAAACAGGAGTATGACGGTGAACAGATTATTTTTGTCCGTTCAAGCAAGTTCAAGATTACCGCTGAGCAGGACGTTGACTGGACTGTTGACGGTGAATATGCGGGTGCTCACAAGGATGTTATGATTCACGTTCTTGAAGAAGCAATCAACATCTGTTCTCCCGATAATCCTCTTTTCCTCAAAAGAGCAGAGGATGTCAGAGAAGAAACAGTTGAAGCCGATTAAGTAAATAACTAAAATAAAAAAACAGATGTAAAGGCGGCGAAAGCCCGATTACATCTGTTTTGTTTTAATTAAGATTCGGATTATGCTGAGAGCCAATCAGTTGATTGAACCGAAAATGTCCTCATCCTCATCAGCAGCTTTTCTGACAGCCTTCTTTTTGCTATCGTCTTTTCCGCCTCTGAAGCCGAAGATGAGAGCAAGAATGATCACAACAGCCACAGCAGCAAAAGCTGCCATAAGGATAACGTAATTATCTGTGATCATTGAAACATAAGTGCCGATGCCGGGATAAGTTGCATAAACAACACCGCGGCAGTCATCTCTTGAAATAAGAACTCTTTCGTTTTCCTTGACAGCAACGATAAGCACATCATCGGCGTTGACAAAGCTCTTGGTTCTTTTTGCAAAGTCAAAGATTTTTTCGTCGTAGTTAATATATGCGAAGGCGTCTCCGTCTTCGGGAAGAACGTTTTCTGTGATAACAAGATCACCCTCAAGAATGTTTGCATTTTCATAGGTTTTGTATGCTGTGAAGGCACAGAAATTGCCGTTGAAGGCTGTGCCGGTGTTGACAGCAATGACACTTTTGAGGGTTGTTGCAAAGACACCCAGAGCAATCACAAGGGCAAGAAGAAGTGCAAGGACTGCTTTGCCGAGGGTGTTCTTTTCCTTGTTTTCTTTCTTTTCCTTTTTGGCCTGTGCCTTCTGCTTTTCTTTTTTGCTTTCTTCCTCAAGCATCAGATCCTCTGCCTTATCCTTGCCGATCCATTCGGGCTCATAGTTTTCGGGAAAGCTGAATTCGTCAGTCTCATCAACGGTTTCTTCGATTGTGAAAAAGCTGTTTGATGAAGGAGTCTCAGCGGGTACTTCTTCTTCTCCTTCTTCGTCAGATGTGCTGATTTTGATTTCAGCTGAAAGACTGATGCTGAGGCCGCCTTCTTCGGAATCCTCTTCGGTTTCTTCAGCGGGCTCCTGCTCTGCTTCGGCAAGCTTTTTTTCAGCTGCCTTCTGTTTTTTCATTTTTTTCTTTTCCTTGCGGGAAAACTTTTTGCTTCTGACGGGAGCATCATCGTCTTCTTCGTCATTCATAATTTTCATATAATCATCAAAGAGGCTGTTTTTATCCTCTGTAACGGTCTGAATTGCAGGCTCGGAAAGGAGCTCCTCCTGTTCGGCGGCAAATTCCTCACTGATGATTTTTTCGATGATAACGGGGGGCTGCTGAAGGGGAGCCTCCTGCTCGGGAGTGAAGACATCCTCCTCGGGAGTGAAGATTTCCTCCTCGGGAGACTCTTCAATTCTGATAATCACGGGCTCAGAGATAACCTCCTCCTGCTCGGAGAAAATATCCTCGGGAACGGATTCCTCTTCGATAACAGCTTCCTCAACGGTGAAAATCTCAGGCTCTTCAATCTGAAGGGGAGCCTCGTCGTCTGTTACAGCTTCGCTTTTTGAAGCAAGCTCAGCCTTTTTTTCAAGATAATCACTGAATTTATAAGAATTTTCAAGAGCTGCAATAAGCTCCTTTTCTTTTTGTTTGATGGCGTCAAGCTCTTGCTCTGTGGGAGCTGAGCTGTCCGCACCTGAAAGCAGGGAGGTGCCTTTTTTGATGGCTCTTTCAGCTTCCATTGTCTGATCATACATTTTGTTAAGCTCATCAAGGCTTTTAGGACGGTATCCTGCCATTATAAATCACTTCCTTTCTTTCTCGGTAATAAAAAAGGATTAAAATTTGTTTTTGCCGAGAACGTCTGAAATCAGAGCGTTGATCTGTTCAAGATTTTTAATGATGTTTGTGTTTTCGGTTCTGATTTCAATTGATTTTTCCATTGCCTGACGCACAATGCTCTTTGATTTTTCGTGAGCGGCGTCAATGATTTCGGCTGCCTTCTGGTCAGCGTCAATTTTGATTTTTGCAACTGTTTTGCTAAGCTCTGCAAAAACCTTTTCGATAACCTCATTCTGATTGTTTTCATCAATTGTAAAATAAATGCCAAGGTCCTGCATATTCTTTCTGAGGGTTTCGAACTTAGCTTCGTTTTCCTCGCCCCAGGCAATTGCACTCTTGTATTCCTGCTGAAGCATGCTGATGTATTTATCAACCTCTTCTCTGTTGTAGCCGTTTGCTTCTGCTGAGAAATTTATGTTAGCCATATTTTCACTCCTTATTGGTATATTCAAAAAAATTATACTGCAAAAGAGAGTAAAATTCAACAGTATTAACACAATTTTTACACGGATTGGAAATTTAATTTATTATTCAACGGTTACTGATTTGGCAAGGTTTCTCGGCTGATCAATTTCAAGACCGAGACGGTGAGCGGTGTAATAGCTCAGAAGCTGAAGGGGTATTACGGAAATCAGTGGCATAAGCTCCGCACAAACGCGGGGGAGAACAATTTTTGTAAGCTCTGAGGGTACATTCTTTTCCTGCTCAGAGGTTGTGATTATCAGAGCCTGTGCCCCGCGGCTGATAACCTCCTTGACGGCTGTCAGGGTTTTTGAAATAAGCCTTTCGTCACAGCATACCGCAACAACGGGTGTTCCTTCTCTGATGAGAGAGATTGTGCCGTGCTTGAGCTCTCCCGAAGGATAAGCCTCGGTATGAATGTAGCTGACCTCCTTCATTTTCAGCGCGCCCTCAACGGCGGTGGGATAATCAAAGGCTCTGCCGATGAAATAAGCATTTGTTTTCTGAGTGAAAAGGCGGCTGACAGCTTTGATTTCTGTTTCTTTTTCTGTCAGCAGTCCCTCTGCAAGAGTGGGTATAAGCCGAAGCTCGCGGAGAAAGGCTTCTTTTTCTTCGGGGGAGATTTTTCCGACGGCTTCAGCAAAAAACAAAGCAAAAAGAAAAAGGGTCACAAGCTGAGCCGAATAAGCCTTTGTGGTTGCAACGGCAATTTCGGGTCCCGCCTTTGTCAGAAGAAGATGAGGGCTTTCCTTTGCCATTGTTGAATCGGCAACATTGATAACGGAGATAATCTGTGCGCCCTTTTCCTTTGCCCTGCTCAGCGCCGCAAGGGTGTCGGCTGTTTCTCCGCTCTGGCTGATGAAAATGCAGAGAGTGTTTTTTGTTAGGGGGAAATTGCCGTAACGGAATTCACTTGCCGTTTCGGCAAAGCAGAGTGTCTGACTGAGCTTTTCGGTTATGAGCCGTCCGCTGAGTGCGGCATTATAGGCTGAGCCGCAGCCCACAAAGCAGATGCGGTCAATTTTTTTGAGGGTGTCCGCGCCAAGCTTAAGGTGAGGAAAAATAAGCTCTCCCTTTGTCAGATGGCTGAGGGTGTCCCTCATTGCCGACGGCTGCTGATGAATTTCCTTGAGCATAAAATGCTCGTAGCCGTCTTTTTCCGAATCGGTGATACAGTGAGTTATCTTGCACGGCTTTTTGATAATATGCTGTCCCTGAAAGTCAAAAAATTTAAGGGAATACTTTGTGATTATTGCCGTTTCATTTTCGCCGAGGGAATAATATTCATCGGTGAATTCCCGCAAAGCAAGGGAGTCAGAGGCAATGAAGTTGCCCGATTTCGAAGTGGCGGCAAGCAATGGCGCTCCTTTTTTTGCGGCAAAAATAATGTCGGGAAAATCACAGCAGATTATCCCCAGGGCAAAAGAGCCTTCAAGTCTGCTGCAGACAAGCTTGATTGCCGTGAGGGGATTGCCCGAATAACAGTCCTCAAGGGCGTTGACAATGACCTCGGTGTCGGTCAGGGAGTAAAAGTGAAAGCCCTTATTTATAAGCTCATTTTTCATCGTGAGATAATTTTCAATTACTCCGTTGTGAACAATTGTGAAGGTGCCGCCCATGCTACGATGAGGATGGGCGTTTGTTTCATCGGGTGCGCCGTGGGTTGCCCACCGAGTGTGACCGATTCCGCATTGGGCACGGCTTGTGAACCCCGAAAGCTTTTTTTCAAGGTTTATAAGCTTACCCTCGGCTTTGATGATGTTTATTCCGCTTTTTTCAAAAAGGGCAACACCTGAGCTGTCATAGCCTCTGTATTCAAGCTTTTTCAGACCCTTCATAAGATAAGCTGCAGCACGGTCGTTACCCGTGTATCCCGTAATTCCGCACAAGATTTAAAACGCTCCTTTCAAAAAATACTTTAATTTTTATATATTTTATGTTATACTGAGTTTAAATATTAGAGTGGGTGAAGATATGAACATTGTTTTTTACATACTTGCTTCAATTATAATCCTTTCAGTTGCTGTTTTTGTCGTTTTTGAAATGAAGGGCAACAAAACAACCGCTGACGGAAAAGAAAGGTTTTTGCTTATCCTCGGCTGCCGTGTCAGAGGGGAGGAGGCTGAGCCGACTCTTGAAATGAGATGCAGAAGGGCTGCCGCTTATCTTAAGAAAAATCCCTCGGTGACGGCAATTGCCTGCGGCGGAATTGTTCACGATGACCAGACCAAAAGTGAGGCTCAGGCAATAAAGGAAATTCTTGTTTCAGAGGGTATCAATGAAGAGAGAATTATCCTTGAGGACAAGTCAAAAACAACTGTTGAAAACTTTCTGAATGCAAAAAAAATCATCGGCGGCGCAGAAGGTGAGACTGCTCTTCTTTCAAGTGAATTTCATCTTTTCAGAGCCGCTCTCATCGGCAGAAAATGCGGTCTTGATTGCAAAAAGGTGGCAGCTCCGTCACCAAAAAATGAAAAGCTTAAAAATTATATCAGAGAATATTTTGCACTGATAATATTCTTTGTGGGAGGTAAATAAGATGTCTTGTGTGAATCTCAAGGCTTACAAGGTAAGCAGAATTGATTTCAATAACAATGTCAACGGAATGATGAAGCTGAATTTCAGCAACAAGATTTCCCACAATGTCAGATTTTCCCGCGGTGAAATCTGTGAGGGTACTATGGAGGTTTCCGTTTTTGATAAGGAAAACAAGGATGCTCTGAACATCACACTTGTTCTCAAGGGCGTTTTTGACATAACCAAGCAGGTTGAACAGGAATTTATTCACGTTGAAACCTTCAAGGAGCTTTTTCCCATTGCAAAGGCAATCATCACCTCAATTTCCGCAAATGCGGGCATTCCGCCCATCATCATCAAAAATGTGGACATTGAGAAACAGAACATTTACCGCTTCGATATGAACGGTATGGAAGACGGGGAATGAGGTGTAAATAATGTCAGAGCTTCTTAATCAGCTTAATGATGAGGAATTGGATTTTACCGTGCGCTTCACTGACACTGACGGAGTTTACGGAGAATATGAATTTCTTGACATTGTCCTTTATGAAAACAATGAATTTGCTGTTGTTTCCGCCGAAGACGGTGAGGGCTATGTTGACATTTTCAGAATATGGACAGCCAACGGCAAGGAGGTCTATATCAGAGAAAATGACGAAAAAATTCTTGAGGCGGTTTTTGAAATCTTCAGAAGAAAAAATGAGGATGAGTTTGATTTTGAATAAGGGCACAGCAGTGTGTATGCCTTGAAAAAAGAAAGCAAAGCTTATATAATAAACTAAAATTTAAAGGGAGAAACAACGAAATGAAAAACATTCTTGTAACCGGCGGTGCCGGATTTATAGGCAGTAATTTTGTTTACTATATGCTTGAGAAGCATCCCGATTACCGAATTGTCTGCATAGACAAGCTGACCTATGCAGGCAATCTTGAAACTCTTGAAAAGGCAATGGAAAACGAAAATTTCCGTTTTGTCAAGGGTGATATAACTGACCGTAAGGCTGTTTATGAGCTTTTTGAGCAGGAGAAGTTTGATGCAGTTATCAACTTTGCCGCAGAAAGCCACGTTGACCGTTCAATTGAGGATCCCGAGGTTTTTCTTAAGACAAACATTCTGGGCACCCAGGTGCTTCTTGATGCCTGCAGAAAAAACGGAGACATCAGATTTCATCAGGTGTCAACAGATGAGGTTTACGGAGATCTGCCTCTTGACAGACCTGACTTGTTCTTCACTGAGGAAACTCCCATTCACACCTCATCACCCTATTCCGCAAGCAAGGCTTCGGCGGATCTGCTTGTAATGGCTTATTACCGCACCTACGGGCTTCCCGTTACAATCAGCCGCTGCAGTAATAACTACGGACCCTATCATTTCCCTGAAAAGCTGATTCCTCTTATGGTTATCAAGGCTCTTGCCGAGGAAAAGCTTCCCGTTTACGGTGAGGGTCTCAATGTCAGAGACTGGCTTTATGTCAAGGATCACTGCAAGGCGATTGATATGATTGTTGAAAAGGGCAGACTCGGTGAGGTTTATAACATCGGCGGACACAACGAAAGAACAAACATCTGCGTTGTCAGAACAATCCTTTCAATTCTCGGCAAGGGTGAGGAGCTTATCTCCTATGTCAAGGACAGACCCGGTCACGATATGAGATATGCCATTGACCCTGCAAAAATTTCAGCTGAGCTTGGCTGGGAGCCTGAGACAAGCTTTGAAGAGGGTATCAAGGCAACTGTTCAGTGGTATCTGGACAACAGAAGCTGGTGGGAAAATATTCTCAGAGGAGATTATCAGAGTTATTACGAAAGAATGTATAAGGACAGATAATCAGGCTTCCGATAAGGGCACAGGAACGGCGTGACACTTATCGGATATAAATAAAAATGATAAAGCGGTTGGAGGTTGTATTTCAGCCGCTTTTGTGTTGCCTCGGACTTTTTTCATCCTCGCAGTATCGGCATACAGCTTCGGCTGAAGAAAAGCACGTCCTGCACCCTTCTCGAAAGCCTGAGGTTTTATTGTTGAGGGCGCAGGAGCGGCGTGACGCTTATCGGATATAAATAAAAAAGCGGTTGAATCTGATGATTCAACCGCTTTTGCTTATTGTTTTTATACCTTAAAGATTGTAAGGCTTTCAAATGCCTCACCCTTTTTGAAGGTGCACTGGGGGAAGGTGGGCTGATTGGGAGTGTCGGGATAATACTGAGTTTCAAGGCAGAAGCCGTAATGCTTTTCAAGCTTGATGCCGTTCTTGCCCGTTTCTGTTCCGTCAAGGAAATTGCCTGTGTAAAGCTGAACACCGGGAAGGTCACTCATAACCTCAAGCTTTCTGCCGCTCTTTTCGTCAGTAACCTTTGCAACAAGGCGGAGCTTTCCGGCTTCACCGTTGATGCAGAAGTTGTGGTCATATCCTCTGCACATAACAAGCTGAGGATCGTCATTGCCGATGTCTCTGCCAATCTTTTTGGGTGTTCTGAAATCGAAGGCGGTGCCTTCAACGCTTCTGATTTCACCTGTGGGAATGCTGAACTCGTCGGTGGGTGTGTAGTGATCACAGTTAAGCATAAGCTCGTGGTCGAGAACATTTCCACCGGCTGTTGTGCCAAGGTTGAAATAAGCGTGGTTTGTCATATTGATAACAGTTTCTCTGTCGGGAACGGCCTTGTAATTGATTTCAAGCTCGTTTCTGTCGGTGAGTCTGTAGATAACGGTTACCTTAACCTCACCGGGGAAGCCCTCTGCTCCGTCGGGGCTTGTGTAAGAAAATTCAACAGCATCGTCATCGATGATGATAGCCTTCCAGATTGCATTGTTGAACTCTCCGCCGCCGTGAAGGCAGGTGATGTCCTTTTCGTTTCTTGTCAGCTGATATTCCTTTTCGTTAAGGGTGAATTTACCGCCGCAGATTCTGTTGGCATACTGACCGATAATGTTGCCGGTGTAGGTGCCTGAAGCCATATGACCCGCTACAGTGTCAAAGCCCATAATGATGTCTCCGAAATTGCCTTCTTTGTCGGGGCAGACAAAAGACTGAAGAGTTGCACCTCTTGTGATGATTCCTGCGCTGATTTCATTGTTGTTGGTTATGGTGAAAAGGTGTACCTCTCTGCCGTCGGGCATTGTGTCAAATAAGGTTTTTGCTACGCTCATAATAATTTCCTCCGTAAAAAAATAAGCCGAAGCTTTTCTTCGACTTATTTTATCACATATTTTTAACTTTGTAAATTACATCAGGCTTTTTTTCTTTCAGGAAGCTGAGCAATTATGATTGCGGCAAACATAAGAATACATCCGGCTGTTTCTCTTGATGTGGGAATCTGATGAAGAATCAGCATACCCGTGATGACGGCAAAAACAGATTCAAGGCTCATAAGCATTGATGCAACCGTGGGTTGATTCATTTTCTGCTGTCCCAGAATCTGAAGAGTATAGGCAACACCGCTGGACATAATGCCGGAATAAGCAATTGAGGGGGCAGCCGCCTTTATAAGCTCAAAATTAACCTCTTCATTGGTGAGCATAGGTATCATTGCAAGCAGTCCGCAGATAAGAAACTGCATAAATGAAAGCTTTATACCGTCAACGTGGGGTGAGACATAATCAATAATAAGAATATGCACCGCATAACAGGCTGCACACAAAAGAACATAAAAGTCCGATGCCTGAATGCTGTTGTCCGTGACACAGAGAAGATAAAGTCCGACAAGGGAAAGACTCACACAAAGCCAGATAAGAGGACGGATTTTTTTCTTCAGAGCAATGCTGAAAATGGGCACAAGAAGAATATAAAGAGCGGTGATGAAGCCTGCCTTTCCGGGAGATGTACCCTTATCAATGCCCATCTGCTGAAGCACAGAGGCAAAGCAGAGACAAACACCGCAGGCAAGTGAGCCGAGAAGGAAGAATTTGTTTTTGCTCTTTTTATTTTCTGCCTTTTCCTTGCTGTTTTTTTTCAGTCCGCTCATAACAAGAATAAGCGGGAGAAGAGCGGCACTGCCGAGAAGACTTCTCAGAGAAATAAAGGTGAAGGGACCGACATATTCGGCACCCGTAGTCTGAGCAACAAAGGAGCTGCCCCAGATGATTGCGCAGACGGTCAGCATTATACTGCCGATAAGGTTGTTTTTCTTTTGAGTGTTCATATTAAAAAATTCCTTTAAAAAATATTTATGTATCCGTTGATGAAATCAAAGAGCATAAGAACGAAGGGTACAAGCGCAAGGCAGGGGAAGAAGTTTGCAACCTTGATTTTTGTGATGCCGAGAAGGTTAAGTCCGAGAGCAAGAATCATCAATGAGCCCATACAGGTTATCTCTGAAACTGCGGCTGTGCTCAGAAGCGGCTCAAGAAGACCTGCAAGAAGCACAAGTCCGCCCTGAAAGACAAGAACAAAAACCGCTGAAAGCATAACCCCGAAGCCGAGACTTGAGGCGAGCATCATTGAAGAGCAAAGGTCAAGAATGCTTTTGGTAAAAATTGTTGAATTGTCACCCTTGATGCCTGCGTCAAGTGAGCCGATGATTGTCATTGCACCCACACAGAAAAGCAGACTTGCCGTGACGAAGCCCTCTGTCAGAGAAGCCTTGTCCTGACCGCTTTTGTTTGTTTTTGCAGAAAGCTTGTCACCGATTCTGTTGAGCTTTCCGTCAATGTCCGCCGCTGTGCCGATGATGACACCCGCAACGGAGCTTATGATTGTTACAAGCACGTTCTGACCCTCGCTCAGTCCGCTTATGCCGATGAGAAGGGTGCAAAGACCGATTGCCTTCATAACACTGTCACTGTATTTTTCACCGATTCCCTTTTTGAAAATCAGGCCAAGGCTGCTGCCGAGCAGTACGGTGAAAACATTGAAAATAACACCTGCCATAAAATCACGCCTTATAAAAACATAATACGGCAATCATTATAGCACAAAGTATTCTTTTTTGACAATAAGGGGGATGGAAAAATAATGTTGATTTTTTTGCTTTTTACGGATATAATCAAAATGACTCATTGCAGAAGGAAGGTATTTGTTTTTATGAAGGTTTTATGTGTTATTGATATGCAGAAGGATTTTATTGACGGAGCTCTCGGCACGAAAGAGGCTCAGGCAATTGTTGGAGCTGTTGCCGATAAAATCGGAGAATACAGAAAAAAGGGTGACAGGGTGATTTTCACAAGAGATACCCATTTTGAAAATTACAGTGAAACTCAGGAGGGCAGAAACCTCCCTGTGCCTCACTGCATCAAGGGGACTCAGGGCTGGCAGATTGATGAAAGACTTGATGTGGGTGACAGCACCGTTATTGACAAGCTGACCTTCGGCTCAGTTGAGCTTCCGAAGCTTCTTTCTGAGGGTGAGGCACCCGAGGAAATTGAGCTTGTGGGTCTTTGCACGGATATCTGCGTCATCTCAAATGCAATGCTTCTCAAGGCGGCAATGCCCGAGGTGAAAATCAGCGTTGATTCAGCCTGCTGTGCCGGTGTTACCCCTGAAAGCCACGAAACCGCGCTCAGCGCCATGCGCACCTGTCAGATCGATATTCTCTAATCCGCGACCCGCACACGCTCCGATACGCCCTGAGGAGGTGACACGCACGGCTGTATGACAAACAACATGTGGAAGCAAAGCTTCACCGTTGGGAAAAATTTCTGCACGACCATCCCGAACGCGAGATTAAATAAATCGGAAGATTTCAAACCAAAGAAACCGGCCACAACATATTGTTGCAAATCTCAGTGTGCCAACAAAATAGATATTACTCCCCTTTTGCAAGGCAATTTTTACAAAAAATTTTTGTCGGATTATTTGCGCATTTCGGAATTTTGCCCTACATTTGCAATCGCAATTCGGCACCGTAGCTTAATTGAATAGAGCATCTGACTACGGATCAGAAGGTTACAGGTTTGAGTCCTGTCGGTGTCACTGAAAGAGAGAACTATTGAAGTTCTCTCTTTTTGTGTTTATAGACTCACGTCTCCACTCCTATAAAAAGCGGATCAAGCAAGCTATTGTCTTGACCAAAACATATCATTCTGATATTCAGCAATAGTCCCAAATTACAACAGACAAAATTCGAATTCATACTACTTACTATTGCATTCAGCAACTTTGCAATAGCCGACAGATCTAAATTTTAGCAAAATACCTCGTATGAGTATTGTGTATTGAGAAACATTTCATAACTTTGTCGTGCTATCCAACCGGATGGCGACATATTAGTTAGTGAAAGTGTTTCGCTAATCCTTGTTCCGAAATCTGGAAAATTTCAAGCTATCAAGGTAAGCACTACACTCGTCACCTTGTATTGGTATATCCGTATGGCAGCACTCTTGCTCCATACCCACCGATACGGGTGTGGGGTATGTTTATTTGATAGCAGGTATTCCAGAACCTCGGAACAGATAAACGAATGGCTCCACACTTTCTTTTTTATATGGACTGCACGGGCGGGGCCGACATGCAAAAACTACAAATTTATGCTTAACTTAACTAAATGGAAAGCGATCGTTGGAGCTCTGTTGCTCACGATCGGATCGGTATCGGCTGAAACACCGAATAGTTTTCAACCGGGTATGAAGGTATGTATGTCAGCAGGCTATATACTTGGATTAGATGACTATGCTCCGGATGCCATCAGTTTAATGAATGTAAAAATTCATTATCAATTTAATCCTTACTTTTCGCTGGGAGGAACTGCAGGTGGCTCGATGTTTTATGATATGTTTAAAGATGATAATACTCCCGGTTTTATCAATATAACAACAGATGCGCAAGGAATACTTCCGGTAAGTAAAAAAGTATCCCTCTTTGGCGAAGTCGGATTTGGAGTTGGGATTGGCATTAGCAACATAGATACCAATTATCTATTGCGAGTAGGTCCCGGTATAATAATGGGTCCTGTTGCATTATCGGCTCTATACAACAAATTTGGGGAGTATGAAGCCATGCTTTTCCAAATCGGATATAGATTTTAACATTTAGGAGGTGATTTACGATTTCACCACCATTTCCTCTAAAACAAAATGAGCCTGTCTAACAAGTTTTGTTAGGCAGGTTTTTTTAGTTATAATCGTAGTAAATAGTAAATAGTAAATAAGATTTGGAAAATAGTTCCAAAAGATATATATTTGTGTAAATAAAGAAACGCAGTGATTTTGCGTTGAAC
>JAZOWF010000091.1:0-13624 GCA_045659065.1 Acutalibacteraceae bacterium | reverse complement strand
TCCCCGCAATGATCGGCATTTTCCTTGCTCTGACATTTTCAAGGAGCTATCTTGAAAGAAAGGGCGGTGTTGAAATATGATCTTTACTCAGCAGCTTGTCACAATCGGTATGGTTATTCTTGCAACGCTGATTATGCGTTTTCTGCCCTTTGTGATTTTTCCCGATAACAAGCCCACGCCTGCCTTTATTCAATATCTCGGTAAGGTGCTTCCTGCCGCAGTTTTCGGCTTTCTTGTGGTGTATGCGCTGAAAAACGTGAGTCTTCTTGACGGCAGCCACGGCATTCCCGAGGCAATAGCAATTGTGATTACCGCCGCCGCTCATCTGTGGAAAAAGCAGATGCTTATTTCAATTGCCTGCGGCACAATCAGCTATATGCTTCTTGTTCAGTTTGTATTTTAAAAAAATAACAGATGTACTGAGGGTCTTTGACCTGAATACATCTGTTTTTGTTTTTATGTGTAGGGCTTTGCTTCCGAACGGTGAGCCTTTTTGATGTCAAACCAGAATTTGACTCCGTTGCCGAGGTTGACAACACCGTATTTCTGTTCGTTGAGCTTCTGGATTGTTGCAACAATTGAAAGACCAAGACCGAATCTTCCCTCGGCTCTTGAATGAGACTTGTCGCCTCTGTAAAAGCTTTGCCAGATGTTTTCAATGTCATTGTCGGCAACGGGCTTGCCCGAATTGAAAACACTCAGAGTGTATCGGTCGCCCTTGTCCTCTGCGGCAATGATGATGTTTCTGTCAAAGTCAAGGTGGCTGATTGCATTTGAAAAATAATTGTTGAAAACCGTCAGCACCATTTCTGAGTCAGCATCAACAAAAACATCCTCTCCGATGTTTACCGTGACGATGGCACGTGCCTTGTCAATCTTTTTGGTCTGAAGCTCAAGGCTGTCGCAGATAAGCTCTCTGAGATTGAAGGTGCTGCGCTGAGGCTTATATGCCTGAGAGTCATAGTGAAGGTATTCCATCAGTCTGAGAACAAGGGTATTCATCTTCTGGGTTTCATCAATGATGATATCACAGAACTGCTCTGTTGAGTCGCAGCCGATGCCGAATTTCATTCCCTCGGCATAAGCCTGAATGACGGAAATTGGTGTTTTCAGCTCGTGGGAGGCGTTGGCTACAAAGGTACGCATAACCTTTTCCATTCTTCTTTCGATTTCAATGTCTCTTTCAAGCTGAATGTTTTCACTTTTAAGCTTTCTCAGAGCTGTTTCAAGGGAGTTTGAAAGATTGTTGATATTTTCACCAAGGTCATTCATTTCCTTTGTTCTGAAGCGGGGACAGCTGTTTGTGAAATTCATCTGAGAAATTTCCTTTGCCGTGTCACTGATTATCATAAGAGGCTTTGTAAACATACGGATATATACCTCGGCAATGATGCAGAGTGCAATTGAAAGGAAAATTGCAAAGGCAAGAATAACATAGCTTGCAATCAGTGAGTGTTCGTCAAGGGCGTCAATGCTTGAATAAATTTCAACAACACAGTCCTCACCGAAAAAGCTCCCGTAAACAAGATAAAGGGCAGTTGCGTAATATTCCTGACGTATCTCAAGATAAGAGCCGTCGTCAAATTCCTTTCTTGAAATGAATTTCATAATCTTGGGCTTGAGCTCCTGCTCCTGCTCGGGCGAGGGCTCAAAAACAATGGTGTTGCTTTCCGTTGTATAAATCAGACGGTCTCTCGGAGAATAGATTTCGATGTAAAAGTTATGGTTTGCCTCAATATCCGAAAGGATTGCTTTATAATCGGGATCGTCAAAAGAAAGCTTTGCAATGTTTTCGGCACTGTGCTGCATTATGTAGCCCTCAAATTTCTGAAAGATATCGTCCATAACAAAGAACTGACAGGCGGTGATGAAAACAATGCAGAGCATAGCCGTAGCAGCACGTCTGTAGAACTGATGCCTTCGAAGAGAGATATGTTTTTTTGAACGGTTAAACCTGTTTAGTCTGTTCATCAGTCTTCCTCAATTTTATAACCGATGCCGTAAACTGTTTTGAGATGCTTTGCGCCCCAGGCACCGAGCTTTGTTCTCAGTCTTGCAACGTGGGAATCAACAGTTCTCACGTCTCCGTGATAATCGTAGCCCCAGATTGAATCAAGAAGCTGCTCACGGCTGAAAACTCTGCCGGGGGAGTCGAGGAACTTTTTGAGGATGTTATATTCCTTGAGTGTCAGCTCAACCTCGGCGCCGTCAAGGGTGACCTCGTGGGCGCTGTCATTGAAGCTCAGAGAGCTGAAATGCTTTTCGTCAGCATCAACGTTGACCGTACGGCTTCTTCTGAGCATTGCTTCAACCTTTTTCACAAGCACGGAGGGGCTGAAGGGCTTTGTGACATAATCGTCAGCACCGGATTCATATCCTGTCAGCTCATCAAATTCCTCACTTCTTGCAGAAAGGATAATAATGGGCACATCAGAGCTTTCTCGGATTTTTCTTGTAACCTCCCAGCCGTTGAGACCGGGCATCATAATGTCAAGAATCAGCAGACTGATGTTGCCCTTGTTTTCATTGAAAAGCTTGAATGCCGCATCTCCGTCTTCAGCTTCAAGAACCTCGTGCCCTGCTTTTTTGAGAAATTCCGAAACAAGACTGCGGATTCTGGCTTCATCATCAGCAACAATAATTTTTGTCATGGTTTTTTTCTCCTTTTTGCCTTATATGGCTCTATGATAGCATAAGTATAGGCTGCATACAATACATAAATGTTACATTCCCTTTAATGATTTTGTAATTTTTAACAAAGCCCCGCAATTGTTAATTGTTATTATGTTGACATAATGTGTAAAATGATATAGAATTAAAAGGTGTAAAATTATGGCAGAAAGCCAAAGGAGAAATAACATGATCTATATCAACAAAGAAAATGTTTTCCATCTTCAGACTGAGAAAACAAGTTATGTTTTCAGAGCTCTCCCCACAGGTCAGCTTGAGGGTATGTATTTCGGCAGACGTATCAGAAACGTTGACGATTTCACTTATCTTTATGACAAGCACGCTTCAGGCTACAGCAATTCAACTCCTTACACTCAGGAGGATACCTCACTTTCACTTGACCACATTGCTCTTGAATATTCAGCATACGGCAAGGGTGATTACCGCAAGCCTGCAATGCAGCTTCTTTCAGCAGATGACAATTTCACAACAGATTTCAAATATAAGTCACACGCAGTAACAAAGGTTAAGCCCGAGCTCAAGGGTCTTCCCTCAAGCTACAACGCAAGTGAGACTCTCACCGTTGTTCTTGAGGACAGCGTTCTCGGAGCCGAGCTTCATCTGTTTTATTCTGTTTTTGAGTCCTGCAATGTTATTGCAAGAAGCGCAAGACTCATCAATAAAAGTGACAGACTTATCAAAATTCATTCACTTATGAGTATGCAGCTTGACCTTCAGAGAGGAGATTACACAATGCTCTCCTTTGACGGTGCCTGGGCAAGAGAAAGATATAAGCACGAAAGGGCACTCACTGCAGGCTGCTGTGAAATCGGCTCAATTGCCGGCTATTCCTCAAACAGACACAACCCCTTCTTTGCAATCAGAGAGGCTGACTGCACCGAGCACAACGGAAACTGCTACGGCTTCAACCTTGTTTATTCAGGTAACCACATTGCAAGAGCAGAGGTTTCAACTCACGGCCTTCTCAGAATTCAGAATGGTATTAACCCCTTTGAATTTGAATGGCACCTTGGTGCAGGCGAGTCCTTTGATGCTCCCGAAAGCGTTATGACCTTCTCACATGAGGGCCTTAACGGTATGAGCCACAATATGCACGACTTTGTCAATGAGCATATCGTCAGAGGCTATTGGAAGAACAGAGAAAGACCTGTTCTTGTCAACAACTGGGAAGCAACAACCTTCAACTTCAATGAAAAGAAGATTCTTGAAATTGCAAAGGCAACCAAGAATATCGGTGCTGAAATGTTTGTTCTTGATGACGGCTGGTTCGGCAAGAGAAACAACGACAAGGCAGGTCTCGGTGACTGGTATGTAAACACAAAGAAGCTGCCCAGCGGCATCGGCGGACTTGCAAAAAAGGTCAACGATATGGGTCTGAAATTCGGTCTTTGGGTTGAGCCCGAAATGGTCAACCCCGACAGCGACCTTTACAGAGCACATCCCGATTGGGCAATGACAACTGATGTTTACACTCCCAGCCAGGGCAGAAATCAGCTCACTCTTGACCTTACAAGAGATGAGGTTGTTGAATACATTATCAACACAATGACCGATGTTTTCAGATACGGCAACATCGAATATATCAAATGGGATAACAACCGTCAGTTCTCCGACGTCTTCTCAAGACGTAAGGGTGCAAAGAGCGGTGAATATTTCCACAGATATATTCTCGGTCTTTATAAGGTGTGGGATGCCCTTACAGGCAAATTCCCCGAAATTCTTTTTGAAGCCTGCTCAAGCGGCGGCAACAGATTTGACCTTGGTACCTTCTGTTATATGCCTCAGTGCTGGACAAGTGACAACACAGACGTTCTTGACAGACTTTACATTCAGAGCGGCACCTCTTATGGTTATCCTCAGTCGGTTATGACAATGCACGTTGCCGCTTCAATCAGCTTTGCAAACTTCAGAGCTCAGAATATTGAGCACAGATTCAACGTTTCAGCCTTCGGTGTTCTCGGCTATGAGCTTGATGTGACAATGCTTTCCGATATGGATAAAGCAAAGGTCAAAAAGCAGATTGAATATTACAAGCAGCACAGAAGACTTCTTCAGTTCGGCACATTCTCAAGAACAGGTGACATTGCCCTTGAGGATAAGATTCAGTGGCAGATTACAAGCAAGGACAAAACAGAGTCAATGCTCGGCTACTTTGTTGACAGAGTCAAGCCCAACTGGGGCAATGATGTCATCAAGTTCATTGACCTTGATGAAGGCTTCGACTACGATATGAGCGTACGCACGCAGATTCTTGAATTCAAAAACTTCGGTGAAATCATCAATGTTCCTCTTCCCAAGAAAATGGATCTTGAAGAGGGCAAGCTGTTTGATTTCCTTTGCAAGACAGTCAAGCTCAGAAATGAAAAAGAGGATTACACAATCGGCGGTGATGCACTGATGAATTCAGGCTTCAAGCCCAAGCAGCCCTTCTGCTACAGCGGCTTCAATTTCTCAAATTCAAGAATGCTCTTTGACAATGATTCAAGAATGTATTATCTCAAAAAAACCAAGGATTAATCGGAGGAAAAAAGATGGAAATTAATCAACTGCTCGACCTTGTCTGCCGCACCTTCGGCATTGAAGGGGAGTATAAGTCATACAGCACCTTCACAGAGGGTCTTATCAATGCAAGCTATCTTGTTCTTTATGACTGTGACGGTCAGGAGAAGAAGTATCTCGTTCAGAGCATTAACACCAATGTTTTCAAGGATCTTGACGGTCTGATGGGAAACATTGTGGGTGTCACACAGTTTCTTCGTGAAAAGCTGGAGGCTCAGGGTGAAAACTCAGAAAGAGGCACCCTCAACTTCCTTGCAGCAAATGACGGAAAATATTATGCACTTGTTGAAGGTAAGCAGTGGCGTATTTACAAATTTGTTGACGGCACTCACACTCTCAGCAAAATTGAAGACAGCAAATGCTTCGAAAATGCAGGCAAGGGCTTCGGCACCTTCCAGAAAAATCTTGCCGGATATCCCAGCCACGAGCTTTTTGAAACAATCAAGGATTTCCACAACACTCCCAGAAGAATGGAAAATCTCATTGCTTCAATTGAAGCTGACGTGAAGGGCAGAGCAAAGGACGTTCAGAAGGAAATCGACTTTGCGCTCAGCCGCAGAGAAGACACGGAAATTGCCCTTCGTCTTCACAGAGAGGGACTTATTCCCCTGAGAGTTACTCATAATGACACAAAGCTTAACAACATTCTTTTTGACAATGTCACAAAGGACAGCATCTGTGTTATTGACCTTGACACAATTATGCCCGGTCTTTCACTTTACGATTTCGGTGATGCAATCCGCTTCGGTGCAAACACCACAACAGAGGATGACCCCAACCTTGATAACGTCAGAGTTTCTCTTGAGCTTTTTGAAAGCTTTGCAAGGGGCTTCCTCGGAGCCTGTGCCCAGGCTCTGACCGAAACAGAGGTGAAAATGCTTGCCTTCTCAGCAAAGCTGATGACCTTTGAATGCGGCATCCGTTTCCTGACCGACTATCTTGACGGCGACGTTTATTTCAAAACAAAGCACGAAAACCACAACATTGACAGAGCGAGAAATCAGTTCCGTCTTGTTGCCGAAATGGAAGCACATATGGACGAAATGAACGCTATCATCGACAGACTTTATAAGGAAGCTTTAAATGCCTGATGGCAGGAAGGGTTTTTATAAATGATCAGACAAAGAATAACCTGGCTTGATCAGCTCAGAGGTATTGCAATGTTCAGCGTGGTCATAGGACACGTGGCGTTGCCGAAGGAAGCAATATCTCTCATTTATTCTTTTCATATGCCTTTGTTTTTTATCATTTCCGGTATGACGGTAAATGACGGAAAGCTTCTGAATGCAGATGCGGTAAAGCATATAAAGGATAAAGCGTGCAAGCTGATTATCCCATATTTCTGGATGAGCTTTATGATGTTCCCGCTTTGGTTTATTACATATCATAAGCTTGATAAAATATCTACAACTCTTGAACAGGTAATCAAAGGAATTTTTTACGGAAATAATGTTGATTATCATTCGGGTACATCAAATGCCTTGTGGTTTTTGTTAACCTTGTTTTTTGCTGACATACTTTACCTTTTTATTGTGAAGCTGTCCAAGAATGATGAAGGCAAAAAGGCGCTGCTTGTTATTGCCTGCGGAATTATCGGTTATCTCGATAAGGGGATTGCGCAGATGTGGCATTTTAATGTTGCCTTTACCGCGGTAGTGTTTATTTACATCGGCAAGTGTATAATGAGCGCTTACAAAAGCAACAAAGAATGGTTTGACAACAAATACAGCAAGGGTAAATATCTGCTGATTGCGGTTCTGCTTGCTGTATGGTACTGCTCACATAAATTCAACGGCAGAATTTCTGTCACCGCCAATAAATTCGGCAATTCGGTGATATCCTTTTATGTGACAGCTCTTGCATTTTCTCTGGCGGCAATTATGATAGTTATAATGCTTCCGAAAATATCATTCTTTGAATATGTGGGCAAAAACACCCTGCTTTATGTGGGTGTGCATGTTCCCTTAATCAGATTTTTTCAGAAGGCTGTTCCTGATTATCTTGAAAGCTCATGGAGTAATGTTCTGCTGGCGGTGGGAGTTTATGTTGCAATGGCAGGAATATGTGTGGTGTTCAACAGAATTTTCCCTTACGTCTGCGGAAAGTCATCTGACGATAAGCTTGTTGAAATTGCAAAATATCCCTTTGTGTTTGTTTGCACAATTATTCCCATGCTTGCTTTCTATCAGAAAATAAGCTTGTTTGAAACACAAGCAGCTGAAAAGCTTGCAATAGTTATAACCTCAATGATTTTCAGCGTTGTGTTTGTCCTTCTGACAAACAGATATGCTCCGGTTATATATGCAAAGAAGCCCAAAACTTAAAAATACAGACAACAAAACAGACGGATTTTTTCCGTCTGTTTTTGCTTATATAATTTTTATCTGTAGCCGTCAGCAACGGTGATTCTGTAGGTCAGCTTATATTCACTGCCGTCAGAGTAATAAACCGTTGTTGTTTCGTTGAGTTGAAGCTTGACGGTTGTAGTCACAGGCTTGAAAGCCTTACTGCCGAAAACAACGGCTGCAAAGGTCAGCTCAATAAAATCCTCACCCTCGTCGGTTACGGTGAAGGCATTTGAGCCCATAGGAAAGATTGTTTCCTTTTCAACATCATAGCTGTAAAGCTTTTCTCCGTCAGCACCCTTTTCTTTGATGAGAATGCTTTTGAGAGAGAGGTGGAACATCTCCTTTTCTTCCTCTTCAATTTTTGTGATAGAATAGGGCTTGGCAATTACAGAAGGGTAGATTTCCTGAATCATACCGTCATAAATAACCTTCACTCTGTCTCCCTTTTTAAGCTCGGGAAGGGGAAGGTCAGAGGTGACGCTTGTGCTGACATAAAGCTCCTTGTAGCTTCTGTATTCGTCTTCGCTCTCGTCAACGCTGATATAAATTCTTCCGGTTTCCGTCTTAATAACGGTGCCGTAAAGCTCAGTCTGAAGCTCCTCAGAGGGTGAAGTTGTGGTTTCCGATGTGACAGGCTCGGGAATTGTTGTAACGGGATTGGCGGGCTGAGAGGTAACGCTTGTTATATAAAGAATGTATTCGATTCTGTCATCAGCGGCACTTTTCATCCTCACGGTTTCGGCGTAATTAACTCTGCAGTAGTTCACCGTGCTTGAGTCAATAATCATCGGTGAAGCAAAAGAAACGGTGATGTAATCCGCCTGAATTTCTTCAACTCTGAAGCCGTGGAAATAGCCGTCAGCTGAATAAAGGGAAATGAAATCCACGGGTGCAATGCTGATTACATCTGTTGATGAGTCAACCCTGACTCCGTCGTTCACTCGGGTTTCGACGGCAAGATAATAGGGATAAGGCTTCTCGGCTGAGATTATCTGATTTTCCTCGGGTACTGCGGCGGCATTTACCTGCTGCATTTTGAATATCCAACGAAGCACACCCTCAAGACTGTAATAGCCCTTGACGATATAAATATCTGAATTTTTCTGTTCAAGGACAATGTGCACAGAGTTGGTTTTTTCGTCCTCAACCTTAAAGGCTCTGAGGTTTTCCTCACGAAGCTTCTGCGCACTGTATCCCTCATCCCATATTTCGCCAGTGAAGGCGTTGTCAAAGTTTTCCTTTGTCAGCTCAAGCTCCTCAATTGTTCCCAGACTGTACCAGGTTGAGCTGAATTTATCTTCAGAATAAGAGGTGGTCAGCAGCTTCATATCCTTGAAGAAAAACTGCGGAATGTTTGTGTCATCATAAAAAACAGAGGAAAACATCCCCGCATCGTAAACAAGCTTTTCACCCTTATATTGCTTGCCCATAAATGAATAGGGATAATAAGGTGAGGATGCTGATGTGCTGCTTTGGGAGCTCAGTCCGAAATACTCCTCAGCCATCTGACGGCACTGAGCCTGAAGCTCCTGAGAAAAATCCTTGCCGTACATTGCTTTGAGTCTCACGGCATAAGGAAGCCTTTCTTCAAGGCTTTTTTTGTATTCTGCGCCGTCTTCGGGAACCCAGTATTCAACGAGGTTGTAAATACCGTCGGTTTTGCGTCCTGTGATTGCGGTGAGAATATGTGATGATGATTCGGTGATAAGCTCTCCGTCAAAGCTGTAATCCTCATAATGCACCCACATATAAACCGTGAGCTCTGAAACGCCCCGTGTTTTTTTTGTGCCGAGTATTTCATAGGAGAGGGCAGAAAATTCACCTCTGCCGGAGTTGTTTCTTTCACCAACGGCAGTATCAATCAGATTGAGCATCCCGTCGGGAATTTCCGTCAGGGGATTGGTGAGAAAGCCCACAAGAGCGGCTGTGCAAAGCAAAAGAGAAATGAACACAAGCCATACTGTCGGCTTTTTATAGCTGAGAACAGACTTTATTCTTCTTTTTACATCATCCTCACCGAATGCAAGAGGACAGGCTCTGACGGCTTTGCTTGAAACACTGCAGTTGATGAGAGCATTTGCATAGCTTTTTTTGATATCTCTGCCCTTTTCTCTGATGACCTTTTCATCACAGGCAAGCTCAATGTCACGGCAAAGCATAACATATCCCACCCACATAAGCGGATTGAACCAGTGGATTGACAAAAGCAGAAAGGCAAGAGGCTTCCAGAGGTGGTCACCTCTTTTGAGATGTGCTTTTTCGTGGTCAAGAACAATTTCTCTGTTCTCATCTTCAATATCAAAGGGGAGAATGATTTTCGGTCTGATAATGCCGATAATAAAAGGAGATGAAACTTTGTCACAAAGATAAATATTATCCTTGAAAAGTACTGCTTCCTTTATGTCACGGTAAATTTTTCTGTAACTGATGAGCATATAAGTCGCCATCACAGCCACGCCCAGAAGCCACACAAAAGCAAAAATTGATAAGTTCCCTCTTAAAGCTGAAGGGGAGGTGTCCATAATAACAGGGGAGGCTATATCATCAATAAAGCCGACTCCGCTGTCAATTTCAAAATAAAATGTGTTGTCGGAAATTGTGCTGTCAGCATTGTAAATGTTTTCAACGGGAATAGTCTCACCGCTTGGCAGAAGGCTGAGTGCACTTTCAAAGGAAAAAGGCAGAACAAGCCTCAGAGCAAGAATTGCCCAGAGCAGACAGGTGATTTTTTTCGGCGCCTTTTTCATCAGAAGCCTTAAAAGAAGAATTGCGGGAATAATCCAGGCGGCTGTGATGCTTATGTTCAGCACATTTGCAAACAGCTCACCCAAAAAATCTAAAAGCTGACCCATTGTCATTCCTCCTCGAATTCTTCAACCATTTTCCTGAGCTGCTCAACCTCACTTTTTGTAAGCTTCTTTTTGGCGGTGAAGGCTGCAAGGAAAGCGGGAAGAGAGCCCTTGAAATTTTCCTCAACAAACTTTTCACTCTGAAGGGAATAAAACTCATCTCTTGAAATCAGAGAGGTTACCGTACCCTTTTCGTTCTGAAAAATTCCCTTGTCACAAAGTCTTTTAAGCACGGTGTAGGTGGTGGACTTTTTCCAGCCCAGCTCTTGCAGACTGAGTCTGACAAGCTCATTGGACGAAAGGGGCTCCCTTTCCCAGATTATGGCGGCAAATTTTGATTCAATTGTCCCAAGCTGATATTCACTCATATTAGTACCTCCTTTGGTCTACGCTTTGTAGACAATTATATTCTACACGTTGTAGACTGATTTGTCAAGACTCTTTTAAAAATAAAAATTATCCTTTGCGGCAAAAGAAAAAGACGGTCATTCAAAGACCGTCTTTCAGTTTTATCAGAACTTATATTTTTCAAGAATACCGCCAACAACATCGGGAAGGTCGGTGATGATACCGTCACAGCCCATTTTTATGAGCTTGTCGATGATGTCGGGGTTGTTGACGGTCCAGGGATTGACCATCAGACCTCTGTCGTGAGCCTTCTTGACATATTCCTCATTGACAAAGCCATAATGAGGATGAAGGGCATCAGCCTTGATTGATTTTGCAAACTGAGGTGCACGCCAGCCCATTGTGTACATTGTGGTGTGATTGGGGGCATAAAGGAAGCCGGTTTTACAGGCAGGATCAATTTCCTTTGCTTCAACAAGAAGCTTGGGGTCAAAGGATGAAATGAGAAGTCTGTCAAAAAGCTCAAACTTTTTGGCGGCTGCAATTGTTTCCTTGACAATGGGAGTGCCGGGCTGCTTGGGGCTTTTGATTTCAATGTTAAGGACCTTGATGTCTGTTGTGGCAACAAACTCAAGAAACTCATCAAGAGTGGGAAGGGGAGTGTCCTTGAATTTCGGACTGAAGTATGAGCCGAAATCATAGCTTTTGAGCTCTTCAAGGGTGAGGTCACAGACGTTACCCTTTCCGTTGGAGGTTTCGTCAATTGTGTAATTGTGACAAAGCACAACCTTTCCGTCCTTTGTCAGATGAACATCTGTTTCAAAACCGTCAACGCCGATTTCAGTTGAGCGGCGGAATGCAGGGAGCGTGTTCTGGGGTGCATATTTGTTGGCACCTCTGTGAGAAATTATTAATGTATCTGCCATTTTGAAATCACCTCTTCAGCCATTATATCATCCGAACGGATAAAAATCAACAGCAATATACGTTAATTGTGCTTGGACAGCAAAAAAATATGCATAATATCAAGGTTTTCTTTTTCTTCTTATTGCTATTATTTCGTTTTTATGTTAACATAAGGAGAAATCAAAAAAACGGGAGAGTGTTTTTATGAAAAATAAAACAGTTTTTCTTCAGAAAATGTGCTATTACATCACACTGCTTTTGTTTGTTTTTTCAACAATAGCAGGCTGGTTCGGCATTTCCGGTGACAGAACGACGGTACGTCTCAAGTCATATCTTCCTCAGCAGGAAATCACAGGCTGGGGCACATCTGCTGCCTGGTGGGCTCAGATGGTTGATTCAGAGGAAACTGCCGGGGAATATGCAAAGCTTCTTTATTCAAAGGAGGGTCTCGGTCTTAATGTTTACCGTTACAATGTCGGCGGCGGTGAGGCTGAGCATCCCGAGCCCAGATGCTATTCAGACCGTTCAAGAATGACAGAAAGCTTCCTTGTTGCTGATGCCTATGCTGCAACGGGTGAGCTTACATATGACTGGTCAAAGGATGCAAATGCTCAGCAGATGCTTTTCAAGAGCCTTGAATACGGCTGCATTGACACTGTTGTTCTCTTTGCAAACTCACCTCATTATCTTATGACAAAATCAGGCCATGCTTCAGGCAGCTTTGAGGATAACACAAACAACCTTAAGGAAGAGTGCTATGAGGACTTTGCCGATTATATGCTTGACATTGCCGAGCACTTCATCGGTGAGGGTGTACCCGTCAAATACATCAGCCCCATCAATGAGCCCGAATGGTCATGGGGCGGCGGCTGGGTAGGACAGGAAGGCTGTCACTACGATTTTGAGACTGTTATTGAGGTTGCAAGAGTGTTTGCTCAGAAAATCAAGGAAAGAAATCTTGACGTCAAGCTTCTTATGATGGAAAGCGGACAGGTAAGCATTGATAATCCCAACCATTATGCCTTTGACGGTATTGATGCTCTTTATGCCGATGAGGAAATTGCTTCCGTTCTCGGACCCTATGCTTATCACAGCTACTGGTCAGACGGAAATGTTGCCCTCAAGAGCACCTACGGCAATTACCTTGAGCTTATGTATCCCGATGTTGAAATTGATATGAGTGAATGGTGTGAGCTGCCCAATTCCCACACAATTTATGACATTGAAGCCGCAACCTATATGGCAAAGATTATCGGTGAGGATATCACTCTTGCAGGCGCAAGCTCCTGGTCAAGCTGGGTTGCTGTCAACATCTTCGGTGAAGACGGTGCATCAACTGACTCAATGATCGGTGTTGATGCAAACAACTATGACGATTATGAAATCGGCAGCAGATATTATGCCTTTGCCCATTATTCAAAATTCATCCCCGTGGGCAGCAAGGTTATTGATTTTGACATCAGCGTTGCAGACATCAAGGCAGAAAAAGCAGAATGGATTCAGTGGATTAATGATAAGGAATATCCCGTTTATCTCATTGAAAACAATCTGACAGTTTCAACATACGAAACACCTGACGGCGATTATGTTGCAGTCATTGTCAACGAGAGTGACGAAGAAAAGCAGATTAATTTCTCAGGTCTTCTTCTTCGTGACATGGAGGTTTACACAACTGATGCAGACAGCAGCCTTGAGCTTACAGCTCAGCAGGGCAACGGCATCAAGAAAATCAACATCGGTGCAGACAGCATCACAACAGTTGTTTTCAGCAAGTAAATTTAAAAGCGGTCTTCGCCGACGCCACATAAGGAAGTATTTGTTTCTCGAACAAAATTCCCTGTATTTTTGCCAAAAGCCTCGCAAGGCGACAGCCTTGCTGCATTTTATGGCTTCAATACAAGAAATTTTTAGTTCTTACGAAAC
>JAZOWF010000090.1:0-25101 GCA_045659065.1 Acutalibacteraceae bacterium | reverse complement strand
TGCTTCGATGTGAGCAGCTGCCTTATCCTTTGAGCAGAAGAAACCTGTGCATTCGAGAACTACGTCTACACCGATTTCGCCCCAGGGAAGTTCTGCGGGGTTGGGCTTAGCATAGATGATGATTTCCTTGCCGTCAACTGTGATTGAGTTTTCACCTGCTTCTACAGTGTGACCGTCATATCTGCCCTGAGCAGTGTCGTACTTGAGAAGGTGAGCAAGCATCTTGGGGCTTGTGAGGTCGTTGATAGCAACAACTTCATAACCTTCAGCGTCGAACATCTGACGGAATGCGAGACGGCCGATACGACCGAAACCGTTAATAGCAACTTTTACTGACATAATAATTACCTCCAGTATTTTATTGAAAAATAATTTTTTCACCTTTATAATATTAAACCATTTAAAAGATTTTTTCAACCTTTTTTTGATATTTTTTCGTGCAGACCCGAGTTTTTGTTATTCTAGACAAAAACTGCCTTGACTGCCGATAAAACTGTGAAAATCTCACCAAAAAACAAGCTTTTTAAAGGACCTGTAACGCCTGTGAGCCCTGACAGATAAGCCTTCAGCACTTATTTTACGGTACTGCTGCTGTTGATAACAAGGGTGCTGTAAATAAAGAGCACATCCTGGCTGTCAAAATCAATATACTCACCAAGCAGAGCCGATGAGATATATCTTGTGTCAACAAGAGTAACCTTCTCATATCCGCTGAGAAGAAGGGGTGTCAGACTGCTTGCAAAGGAATCACGGAAAACAATCAGCTCTCTGCCCTTTTCACCCATGGGATTTTTTATCTCAATGAGAGAAACCGCACCGGAAAGAAAGATGTCATAATGATCCATAGCCTCAAGCTTTTCAAGGTTATACACGGGTACGGTTTTGCCGTTTTCATAAATATAAGCCTCGGATGCCTTTATCTGCTCATTTTCAAGATAGGTTATTTTATCGGGCTCAAGATCAAGAGCCGACTGACCGAAATATACACCGTAAAAATCACCTGCATCCCTGCTTACATAATTGTCAACGGGTGCCATACCAAGCACACCGCGGATATGGTTTGCAACATCTGTTATGCATTCCTGCTTCCAGTGGGTGTCTGTGGTGTAATAATCGGAAATTTCAAGATATTCTCTGATATCAATGTGGTCAAGATATGAAAGTCTGTCACCCAAAGCGGCATAAAGCTCCTCATAGTCAAGATGAGGGTAACCGCCCTTTCCGGCAAGAAAATAATTCTTGTCGGGTACTGCTGTGAAATAAGCCTTGCAGTGAGTGTCCTTTATATATGTGTTATAAATATTATCTATTCTGCCGATGAAATGGTCGACGCTTTTTTGGTCAAGCTTTTTGTCAAGCTTACTGACATAACCGTCCTGAATATAGACTCCGCCGTTGTCCTTTTGCTGATAAAGGCTGAACAGCACATTTGCCTTGAGTCTGCGCAGCTCGTTTCTGAGAGGAAACTGATCTGCCATATAGGAAACAAATTCCTTCATAAATCTGCCGTCCATAACTCTTTCAACGGTGATGTCAGGAAACTGCTGAAGCTTTCTTCTTTCCCATTCTGAGATTTCGTTGTCGGGCTTTGCAAAAAGCCACACAGATGCACCGCCGATAATAAGGGAAAAAACAAGAATAATTGTTATAAATTTTGCTTTTTTCATTCAGTGCACCTCCTCAGAATCTGAAATAAAGGAAAGGATTGAAGGAACCGTCAACAAGGTATGCAGTTGAAACAATAAGAATAACCGCAACTATAACAGGCTCGAGAACGGTGCTGATTTTTGTCTTTTCAACCTTTCGGGCAAGGTTTCTTACAAGAGGAGTTGCTCCGATGAATGCCATAATCAGCAGCACACCGTAAGAGCGCAGGGTGTAAAGCGTCTCCTCGGTGCAAAGGGGCAGCTCTGCCGCACCGAACATAATTTTCAGATCCGCAAATGCCACGGGGAAGGTTTCCGCATTGAAAAGCACAAAGGAAATGAGCACAATAAACAGAACATAAATGTGCTGAAGCAGGGCGGGTGCCTTCTCAAGATACTTTTTGAGGAAAAGCTTTTCAATGATAAGCAGAACACCGAAATAAAGACCCCAGCTCATAAAGGTCCAGCCTGCACCGTGCCAGAAGCCTGTCAGACACCATACAACCATAATATTGAAAATCTGTCGTAGGGGTGCAACCCTGTTTCCTCCAAGGGGAATATAAACATAATCTCTGAACCAGGAGCCGAGACTGATGTGCCATCTTCTCCAGAATTCTGTTATGCTCTTTGAAATGAAGGGATAATTGAAATTTTCAAGGAAGCGGAAGCCGAGAACCTTACCGATACCGATTGCCATATCACTGTAAGCGGAGAAATCGAAATAAATCTGTAAAGAGAAGGACACGGCATAAACCCAGCTGAAAAGCACGGAGGGGTCACTGCTGTCACGGTAGGCGGTGCAAAGAGAGCCGAGAAGGTTGGCAATAAGCACCTTTTTTCCAAGACCGATAACAAAGCGTCTGATGCCCTCACCTGCACCCTCAAGGCTGTGCTTACGGGTGGAAAGATCCTCTGCAACGGTGGTATATCTGACAATGGGGCCGGCAATAAGCTGAGGAAAAAGCACAACATAGGTTGCAAGATTTACCCAGCTTTTCTGAGCAGGAGTATCCCCTCTGTAAACGTCAACAACATAGCTCAGAGCCTGGAAGGTATAAAAGCTGATACCGATGGGCAGAGCCAGCTTTAAAAGAGGAATATCCGCTCCCGTGAGGGAATTTAAAGACCCGAGAAAAAAGTCGGCATACTTAAAGATAGCAAGAAGCCCGAGGGGCACTGCCACTGATACGCTCAGTATGACCTTGCCCGCCCGGGTGCCGTTCCTGTTTTCGACGAGTCTTCCTGCCGCGTAACAAAAGGTAATTGTGAAAAGCATAAGAATCATATACTTCGGCTCTCCCCACCAGTAAAAAAGAAGGGAGAAGAAAAGAAGCACGGGATTCTTTGCCTTCTTCGGCGCTATAAGATAGCACAGAAGAGTTACGGGCAGAAATGCATATAAAAACTCAATCGATGAAAAAACCATATTTTTTAGCCTGCGATGTCGCCCTCAAGAACGATTTCAGCACCTTCAAGAGCTGCAGTTGCAGTTGTCTTGAAATAGTCCATAATGTCAGCAACGCCGAAAGCTGTTACGATATAGTTGCCTGTCTTGATAACAACGAACTTCTCGGGGAAGCCGCACATCCACTGTGCATTGTCAAGCTCAGCCTTGAAATCCTCTGCAAAAGCAGCTGCATCTGCACCGTCAGCAAGCTTGTAAGCAGCACCTGTGAAGCTGTTTGCGTTCATCATATGCATACCTGTTGCAGCCTCTGTGATGTTAGCGCCCTGAGAAGCGGGAAGCTTTGCAACAACGTTGAGCTCATCTGTGAGAGTGTGGTCATACTTTGCGGGAGTGTCGAATGACTGATTTGCTTCGTCACCGCCTGCAACGGGGAACTTGTTGTCTTCAGCGTATGCAGCAAAAATTGTTGTAAGTACTTCTGTTGCATCTGCATATGAAGATGTTGCTTCGGGAGCCTTTTCACCGCCGCATGCTGCAAAAGCAAAGAGCATAACGAGAGCGAGAACGATTGCTGTGATTTTTTTCATTTTTGAATCCTCCAAAAATATTATTTTTTGTGCCTTGCACCTCAAATATCTTATCATATAAATTATTGCCATATGTGAACTTAATATTAATTAAAATTAATTTCAGAACCTTTGCAGCCTCCGTTACAGTTCAATATGATAAAAAAGAAAAATCCGACGAAAAATTTCAATTCCGTCGGATTATTTTCATTCTTCAGCTTATCTGAAAATCAGAATTCTGAGGGAGTCTCAAAGGCAACGGGTGCCTCGGGAGCAGCGGGAGTCTCAGCAGCAGCGGGAGCTGCAGGAGCATATGCGGGAGCAACGGGAGCTACGGGTGCAATGTAAGAGGGAGCTACGGGAGCAGCCTCTCTGACTTCCTTTCTGCCTCTTGAGGTGAAGAAGATAATTTCAAAGCCGCCAAGAGAAATAAGAAGAGCACCGAAGCCGAGCTTTACGATTTCTGCAAGGTAGGTGATGTTGTTTGCTGCATAACGGCCTGCCTTATACATATAGGTATAAAAGTCTGCGCCGAAGGTTGCACTGTCAGCATAGTTACCTGTTGAGCAGTCGAGCACCAACACGCCCATAACGATTGTAGCAACACCCAGAGCAAAGCCGAGGAGTGTTGAGATTGTGCGTTTCTTTGTTGTTTTTTCTTTTTTCATTTTTTGTCAATCCTTTCCGATTTTTGATTGTATGTTAATTATAGCTTAAATAAGACAATTGTCAACAAATTTCCCTACAAAAAAACCGCTTCATTTTTGAGCAGACTGACAAAAAAAAGGGGGGGGTTCCCTGTCCGGAGAAATGAACGCCGAAACAAGAAAATCCGCAGTCAATAAACTGCGGATTGCTTTGTTGTTTATGCGCACTTATTATTTGTCTGACTTTTTGGCGTTATCGAGAACCTTCTTATAAGGCATCAGCATACCCTCTGTCATCTTGTTGCCCATCTTGCTCTTGACCTTGTCGGAGGAAAGAAGAGCGCCCACAAGATACATTGCGGCAAGTCTGCCCTTTTTCTTCTGAGGGAAGTCGTACTGACCGTGCTCCTTATAGAACTTGTGGTCAGCCTTCATCATACCCTGCATAAGATAGATAAGGTCACGGAAAATCTTCATACCGCCAACACCCAGGAAGTTGGAGGGCTGGGTGTATTCGTTTTTAAGAGCGTAAATGAGTGTTGCGGCAAGCTTGTCGATTTCACCGTCGGGATCTGTTTCATCGGTGGCAACGCCTGCAAGGAAGTTTCCTCCCACCTCACTTCTGCCCTCGATGATCATTCTCAGGTTTGCCTCCTTGCTGTATTCACCGCAGACAAGATAGCCCACGGGCATACCCATTGTAACGGTGCGGTGACCGTTGCAGAACTGTCTGTCATCATAAAGCTTGAAGGTTGCGCCCATTGAGTGATCCTTGATTCTGAAGGCATAAACAATTGCCGTTGCAGACTGAATCTCATTTCTGAGATAATCGTCAAAGCCGTCCTTATAAATGCACTTGCCTGTAACGGCACAGTTGAAGCAGCCGAGGCATCCGCCCTTGAAGGGATAATCGTTGAGGTTGACAACTCTGCTCTTCATGGGCAGAACACGGGTAAAGCGGTCAATCATTGCCTGAAGCTGCTTGTCCTTTTTGTCACAGCTTGTCACAACAACAATTTCACCGTAGGCTGTTTTTTCCTTTTCCTCACCCTCGGTTACCTTTGCAGCCTTCTTTTTTGCTGTTTTGGGAGAGGGAAGCTGATAGCTGTCATTTTCACAGCACCACATTGCATATCTGAAGAATGCAATCAGATCCTTCTGACCCTTTTCTGTTGTCAGGTCATCCATATCTGCTGAAAGTCCCTTGATAACCTTCATACCCATATCCATTGAGTTTTCTTCAATATATTTGTGGGCGGTTACGTCATAGAAATGCTTTGAGGTTGTAATCTGAGTTGTGAATTTGCCCTCAAGGGAAACTCCGCTTTCCTTAATAAGCTCAATAAATCTGTGAAGCTGATAAGGGGCAATGAAGGTGTAAATGGGATATGAGAAAAGAATCATATCTGCCCACTCAAGCTTTTCGGCGGCGGGAGTGAAATCCTTTTCAAGAGCACGGAGCTTAGGGCCTGCGTGAATAACATCGTATTCGTGCCAGGGGAATTTGATTTTAAGATATTCCACTGACTGAAGAGTAACGCTGTTGCTGCCCTTGGGGCTTCCGTTTACGACTAAAATTTTCATTTTTCTCCGTCCTTTTTCCTTTTGTTTTATGCCCTCATTATACCCCCAATTATCCCCCGTGTCAAATGAAAAGAAAGGCTGAGACAAAGAAAAAGTGACAGAATTTATGCTTTTCCGCCACTTAATGTTTTTATAGAATTTAGTTGATTGTATCCTTGACAATATAAATGGGCTTATCCTTGGTTTCTCTGAGAATTATGCCAAGATACTGTCCGATGATTCCCAGAACGGCAAACAGAACTGCAAAGAGAATACAGATAACCGCCGTCAGAGAAAAGAAGAGTGATTCACCGTCAACAGCAGACATTATGCCGAACACTCCGCAGACAATACCCACCGCAGCTGTGATAAGGGCAAGAAGAAAGCCCACCTTCAGCGGTGACAGAGAGAAGGAGCACGTTGTGTCAAAGGAAAATCTGATAAGCTTGAGAATGCTGTATTTGCTTTCGCCTGCAACACGCTTTGCCGCACGGAATTCCAGAGAGGTTTTTTCAAAGCCGAGGGATTGAACATAGCCTCTGAGATAACGTACCTTTTCACGGTAATCCTCTTTAAGCACCCTTGCCGCATCAGCGGACACTGCAAAAAAGTCAGAGGCATTTTCGGAAAATTTAACATCTGAAAGAAGGTTGAGGGTCTTATAGAAAATTCCTGCAGCGGTCCTTCTGAAAAAGCCTGTGTCTTCATTTTCCGTTCTGATCATTGTGATAACCTGATAGCCCTCTTCAAGCTTTCCGATAATCTGATTGATATATTCGGGAGGGTGCTGAAGGTCTGCATCCATACATACAACGGCGTCACCCTGAGCGTGATCGATACCCGCAATCATAGCTGCCTCGTGACCGAAGTTACGGGCAAAATTGATGACTTTGACCTTCGGATTTTCCTTGGCGAAGGCAGAGAGAATTTCTGCACTTTTGTCAGAGCTTCCGTCGTTGACAAAAATCAGCTCATAGTCCCACTTGCAATCCTCGGCAACATCACGTGCCGTTTTATAAAAGCTTTCAAGGGACTGCTGCTCATTATAAACAGAAACAACAATTGAAATTTTCTTTTCCTTATTCATTTTCCTTTGCTGCCTCCTTTTCCTTTATCCTTCCGGTAAAAACGAAGAATTTACTTATAATATAATTTCCTGCAAGAACAAGAAACTGGGTTTCAAGCTTACCCACCATTTCATTCTGTCCGAGAACGGTCACCGTCAGCCAGACACCTGCAACCTCAATTGCCATTGTGCTCAGTCTTGCGCCCACAAACTTTGCCATTTCCGTTATCAGCTGCTTTGCAGTTTCGGTTTTTGAACGGAAAACAATAATCTTGTTTGCAAAATAAGCAAAGATGATTGCCGCCGAAACGGAAACAACATTGCTTACGGTGATTCCCGCGTCGGTTTCACCAAGAGGTGTCAGATAACACAAGACGGCATAGCAGATGAAATTGACCGCTGTTGTACAGCCGCCGATGAAAATATATCTGACCCCTTCACTGAGAAGAAGCCTTTTGATTTTCTCAAGCATATTGCACCGTCCTTTCTGTGAATTCTGATTATACAACCTTTGTGTTGCAAAAAAATGACATAATTGTCAACTGCTGACCGGATTATAACGGTCAGTATATAAAACAACCTTAAACTCAAAACAGGTCTGAGCCGAAAATCAGCAACGACCTGTTTTTATTTTTTATTAAATTACTGCTTTATGCTGCGGAACTCAGCAATAATCTGATGATACTGAGTGTCGATTTCGCCGCCAATCTGTTCAATTGCTTTAAGGTGGTTAACCTGAGCTTCCTGACATGCCCTCAGCTCTGAGACCATGAAGTTGCGACCTGCAGACATAACTCTTTCAGCGTTGTCACAGCACTGGTCACAATACTCTTTTGCCTGTCTCTTTGCTTCATCAAGCTCAGCAAGAACGGTTGCCTTGTATTCATCAATCTGTTTCTGAGCTTCAACTCTGATTCTTTCAGCTTCGATTCTTGCATTTTTTGTGATTTCATGCTCCTGAACAAGACGGCGCTGCTCAGCCTTACCCTCAGCAATGAGCTTGTCTCTGTCTTCATTAGCTCTCTGACAGGTTTCTCTGTAATAGCTTTTTGCATTTTCAACTGTTTCTGCTTCAGTCTTCTGAGCAGTTGCAACAATTTCTCTTGACTTTGTTACTGCATCGTTGATAATAGTTGTTTCTCTGTCAATGATTGCGTTTGCTTCAATGATTTCCTGAGGGAAGCGACCCTGAATGTGCTTTACAAGAGTGTTGATTTCCTTACCGTCAACAACAATTCTCTTCTTTGAGAAGAAATACTTCTTGCTTCTTGATACATAGCCCTCCATTTCGGAAATAAGCTGATCAAATTCCATACCGCCCCATCTTGCTGCTGCTTCTTCGGGATCGTACTTACCGAATTCTGTGTCCTCCAGCTCATCCTCCTGGCTCTGATAGGTGTAGCCTACATCCTCTTCTTCCTCTGAAGCTACATCCTCAACTTCGATATCTGTTTCGAGATCATAAATATTTGACATATCCATCTTACCCTTTCTTTAATTTTTCAATTATATCTTCTGAAATTTCACCCGGAACAAAATGGGTGATGTCCCCGCCGAGCATACAGACCTGCTTAATCATACTCGAGCTCAGGAACATGTGTTCTGCGCTGGCTGCCATAAATACCGTTTCGATATTTTCATTGAGCTTTTTGTTGGTCAGGGCCTGCTGAAATTCATCCTCGAAATCCGATACGGCACGAAGTCCCTTGATGACAGCAACGGCATTGTGCTGTCTTGCATATTCAGCAAGCAAACCCATATATGAATCAACGCTGACGTTGTCAAGGTCGGCTGTACACTTTCTGATAAGCTGAGTTCTTTCCTCAACGGTAAAAGCGTAAGAGCCGATTTTTCTGTAATTTGACATAACGACAACAATTATTTTATCAAAGAGCTTTGAGCTTCTTCTGATAATATCGAGATGACCGATCGTCAGCGGATCAAAGGAACCGGGATAAATTGCAATTCGTTCCATCCGTTACAGCTCATCTCCTTCCCTCTGAGCACGGTAAAGGAAAAGTCCTGTTTTTCCGTACCTGTACTTTTTCATCAGGACAAAATTATCCGCCCTTTCGGGAAGCTCCTCATTGAAGGGTGCCTCACAGATAATTACGCCGCCCTCATTCATCACACGGGGAACCTTTTCAAGAGCCTGCTGAAGAATACCTCTTGCATAAGGCGGGTCGAGAAATGCAATGTCATATTTGTCATTTCTTGAGGACAGAAAAGAAATTGCGTCACTGTTGACAACAACGGCTTTTCTTGTCATCCCTGTGGTTTCAAGGTTTTTTCTGATAACCTCAACAGACTTTTTGCTTTTGTCAACAATTGCTGCACTTTCGGCCCCTCTTGAAAGAGCCTCAATTGCAAGCTGACCGCAGCCTCCGAAAAGGTCAAGGACCCTTCTTCCTTCAATTTCAAACTGAATGATTGAAAAAAGCGCCTCCTTAACAATGTCTGTTGTGGGTCTGACATCATCGCCTTCGAGGGTGATGAGACGTCTGCCTCTTGCCGAACCTGTTATAACTCTCATCTTAACTCCTCCTTACTGCGATTGATTAAATGGCTATAACCTGACAGTTTATTATCACACTTTTCAGCTTAAAATGCAACACTATTTTCTTATTTTCTACTATTTTACTTAATTTTCCTTGACGGAAAGTGATTTTTTTGCTTCAGGTAAACAATTTTTTAATCGAGCTCAGCCTTAACTCTGACCTCTTTTCTTCCGTGGTTAAAGAGCTTTCTGTTGTCCAGAGCCCACTGTCTTGCGGAAAACTCACCCTCTGCAACCTCTGAAACAGCGCTTGTGATTTCATAAACCGTTGCATCAAGAGTGTCAAGCTGAGAAAGAATTTCAGCCTCAAGGAACATAGGTCTTACAGCCGCACCGAAATCGGGCTGACCGTGATGTGAAATAACCATATGCTCAACAAGAATTGCTTTTTCGGCAGAAATGCCAAGCTCTCTTGCCTTTTCTTCAATTTTAACCGCACCCATCACAAGATGGCCCAGAAGCTCACCCTTGACGGAATAGCCTGTGACAAGACCTGCTGAGCTGATTTCAAACTCATCAATCTTGCAAAGGTCGTGAACAATGATGCCGCACATAAGAAGATCTCTGTCAACGGCGGGATAAAGTCTGCATACGCCCTCAGCAAGTCTGATAATTGAAAGGGTGTGGTAAAGAAGTCCGCCTCTGATTGCGTGATGAAGCTTGAAGGCTGCAGGCCAGAAAAGAAGCTCCTTCTCTCTGTCCTTAAGCAGTGCATAGGTCAGCCTTTTCAGCTCCTCGTCCTTAAACTCAGCGACAATGTTCATCACAGCACCCAGCATCTGCTCACCTGAATATTCGGCAGTGGGTACGAAATCCGAAACATTGACACCGTCGTTTTCACTGACGAGTCTGATACGGTCAATTCTCAGCTGGTCGTTTCCGTTATACTGAGACACGGTGCCTCTGATTTTGACCAGGTCACCGGGAGCATATTCTCCGTGAACAGCCTCACTGTAATCCCAGAGCTTTGCGGAAATTTCTCCCTGTCTGTCACAAAGAAGCATATCAAGATAAGCGGCGCCCTTGACGTTGACCTTTTTTTCAACGGTCTTAACCAGCCAGAAGGCATCCTTTGAGCCCCCTGAGGTGCTTGTTGTAAAATTCATCGGTTTTCCTCCTGTGAAATCATCATAAAAATTTCTCTGAGCCTTTCAATTCTGCCCTTGAGGTAAAGATAACCGAAAAGAGCTTCAAGGCCCGTTGCGTAATGGTAATCACTTTCACTTGCATTTTTTGCCTTGTGATTTGAATGGGCATTTCTTCCCCTTCTGACAACGGAAAGCTCCTCCTCTGTCAGATTTTCTTTAATTCTCTTGAAGGCCTGAGCCTGAGCCGAAGCCTTCACAAGTCCCGTTGCATTTTTGTGCAGCTTGTTGACGGGTCTGTTGCCCTGACAGACAAGAGTCTCTCTGACAAAAAGGTCAAAGACCGTGTCACCCACAAAAGCAAGATTAAGGGGGCTGAGCATATTCACATCACAATCTTTTTCAATAAATCTGTTCATTTTCAACTCAATTCATAAATTCAAATTCATAATCGTAAATGCTTACAATGTCACCCTCCTGAATACCCTTTTCTCTCAGAGCGTCAATAATACCGCTTGAGTTGAGTACTCTCTGGAAATACTGAAGTGACTCATAGTCATCAAGGTCTGATCTGCAGATAATCTTGATAAGCCAGGGTGCTTCAACAATATAAACATCATCCTCAACGCTGATGCTGAAGCCTGAGTTCTGCTTTTTGAGCAGGGTCTCAAGGGGAATTTCTTCCTTTTCATACTGCACAACGGGAGGCAGGGTTGACAGCTTTGCGGCAACGGCATCAATAACCTCCTTTGTGCCCTCAACAATGGGAGCGCACATTTCAAAGTACTGATAGCCCTTGTCTTCGATATATTTTCTGAACTGCTCTCTCTGCTCATCGGTTGCAAGGTCAATTTTGTTACCTGCAACAATCTGAGGACGTCCCGCAAGGTCGGGATTGAAGCGTTCAAGCTCAAGATTGATTTTTTCAAAATCCTCAACAGGATCTCTGCCCTCACTGCCTGAAACGTCAACAATGTGAAGAAGCATACGGCAGCGGTCAACGTGTCTGAGGAAATCGTGTCCGAGACCCACACCCTCACTTGCCCCCTCAATAAGACCGGGGATGTCTGCAATGACAAAGGATGAGCCCTCACCCATTGAAACAACACCGAGCACGGGAGTGATGGTTGTGAAATGATAGTCGGCAATAATAGGCTTTGCCTGACTTACAACGGAAATAAAGCTTGATTTTCCCACGTTGGGGAAGCCGAGAAGACCCACATCGGCAAGAAGCTTCAGCTCAAGGGTAACCTCCCATTCCTCGCCGGGATTTCCGCCCTTGGCAAAACGGGGAGTCTGTCTTGTTGCAGTTGCAAAATGGCTGTTGCCCCATCCGCCCTTTCCGCCCTTGGCGGCAATGAAGCGCTCATCCGTTGACATGTCAGCCATTACGGCGCCACTTTCGTTTTCTCTGATGACGGTGCCTCTGGGCACACGGATGATAAGGTCTTCCGCCTTTCTTCCGTTTCTTCTGCCGCCCTGACCGTCATTTCCGTTGGGAGCCTTGTATTTTCTTTTGTATTTGAAATCGTTGAGAGTTGACAGATTATCGTCAACAACAAAAACAATGTCACCGCCCTTGCCGCCGTCACCGCCGTCGGGACCGCCTGCATTGACAAATTTTTCACGGTGAAAGGCAATTGCTCCGTTGCCGCCGTCACCTGCCTTGATAAGTATTTTGGCTTTATCTACAAACATTGGTTCGACCTCCTTTTATAAGGTGTATCAATTTATTATACTATATTATCTGCCGAATATAAAGAGTTTTGTGAAATTTATCTTTTACCGTTGCCCCATTCGAGAATATAAATGTCAACATTTCTTCTGCCGAAGGTGATGCATTCGTTATAAGTGTTCATATAAAGGTCAACAACGGTGCTGCTTGTGTAAATGAAGCCGCCGGTGTCAGCCGCAACACAATATCCGTAATTATACCTTCCGTCAGAAGAGACGATATACATTTTTGTTCCGTAGGGAATCTCTCTCGGGTCAACGGCAACTCTGCCCGCCATTGCTCTTGCGCCTGTGGAGGTCACAGTACCCGTGCAATAAGCCGTTGCCTTGCCCGTGATGATTTTCAGGTAATTTTCAGGTCTGCCCTTTGCGTCAAGGGCAATTGTAAAGGGAGGAGTCAGCTCTGAAATCACCTTGCCCGAGCCCACATAAGCGCCCGTATAGCCGTCTCTTTGCTTGGTACCTCTGATAACGACCTCATTGACAACCTCTTTTTTCACCTTTGTGGCAACAAGCTCCGTGCCCACATAGACACCGTCAACGTACTTTTTACGGTAGCTGTTTACGGTTTTGCCGTCAACACCCTTGGTCTTAGTTTTGGTTTTGCCCATATACATAGTGTCATCGTATTCGATTTCAAGCTCGTGGCTGACAGTCACCGTTTCTTTATAAGTCTCATAAAAGACTCTGTAAAGCTGAAGCTGAGTTTTTTCCTTGAGAATCTGTGAAAAGTCAAGGCTTGCCTCATCATCCTTTCCGATTTCAAGCCCTGCCTTAAGGATTGCATCTCTCACCGTACCGCCCGTGACGGAAACCTCGAAGCTTTTGCCGTCAGCGGTGATAACAACGGGGAAGGCTCTGCTGACCTTAATCTGCAGATTTTCCGTCAGCCCCATTGATTCGGGAAAATTCAGCTCGTCACCCTCACTAAGAGTCAGACCCGCCGCTTCAACAGCATCGGCAACAGTACCCGTGACGGTGACAATCTTCACAAGTCTTTCTCCGTCATAGACGAGGGCGTCGTGAGGATTTGCAATCACAATTATGCTTTCCTTCTGCTCCGGGTTGAAATAATCAAGAACAACCCTCTGCTTTTCTCCCACGCCAAAGCCTGATGCGGCAATGATTTTTTCCGCATCGGTGCTGAGAGTATATACTCTTTTCATTGCATTGTCACTGTAAACATCGGTCACAACTGTATTGCAAAGCATAACAATTCCGCCGATTGCCGCAATAACCGTAAGGATGCCAAGAGCAATAACCCTGCCCGTATAATATCTGACATAAAACAGAATATCCTTGACAATTTTAAGGTTTAAAAATCTTTCCATTTTCTGACTTCCTTGTTTGTCCCAAAGTGGTTCTGATTGGTTTTACAAAGGGATTTACATCCTTTCTTTTATAAATCCGCAACAATGTATTATACGAATTTTAACCGATTTTGTCAAATCGCAAAAGCTCAGTCCCGATATAATCCCCGAGAAACCTTGACAAAAATCATTTTTCTCTCTAAAATTATTACAGCGGTTCCGCAAGCCGCCTTTTAAAAATTCAATATCAAAGCCATAGGAAGCTATGGGATTTTATGCTGCTGATTTTTCCACGGAGAAATCAGCTTTTTTTATTTTCAGAAAGGAGTAAATTCAATGAGCACAAATTATCTTATTTATCCCTGCACAACAATGCGCATAACTCAGACCTGCAAAGGCAAAACCTCTCATCTTCCTCACACAACGGGCGCTCCCTCGGATTATCCCGTTGACGAGGGCTGCAAGGACAGCGGCAGAGATTACTTTTACTGCCCCTGTGACAAAATGAAAATCCGCCGCATTTACGGTGTGGGCACAAAGGGCACAAATACCGTCTGGCTTGAAAGCACCTCAAGGGTCACCTTTGCCGACGGCACAAGTGATTACTGCACTCTTCTTCTCATCCACCCCGATGACAGCGACCTTAAGAAGCTTTATGTGGGACAGACCTTCACAAGAAAAGAAAAAATCTGCCGTGAGGGCAAGGACGGAGCAACGGCCTACCACTTTCACATTTCAGCGGGAAAGGGCAGATTTTCGGGCAACGGCTGGATAAAAAACAGCAAAAACAAATATGTACTCACCGTCACAGGCAAGACAATGCCTCCCGAAAAGCTCTTTTTCATTGACAGAGCCTTCACAAATGTTGTTTCATCGGCGGGGCTGAAATTCAAGGACCTTCCCGCCGGATATGAAAAGGGAAGCTACACCGTCAACACCGCTGTTCTCAACATCAGAAAGGGGCCCGGCACCCAGTATGAAAAAAAGGGAGTTTATCTCAAAGGCAAAAAGGTTACCGTGAAATCCGTGCAGGACAACTGGGGCAAAACAGCTCAGGACAGCTGGATCTGTCTTGATTACTGCAGAAGGGAGACAAAATGAGTGAGACAGTTCTGATTGCCCTCATTTCCCTCATCGGTACTCTCGGCGGAACCTTCGGAGGCATTATCACCTCAGGAAAGCTGAGCAATTACAGAATCGGACAGCTTGAAAGCAAGGTTGAAAAGCATAACCGCCTTGTTGAACGTATTTATAAGCTGGAAGAGGAGCAAAAGCTCGAAGAAGAAAAAATCAAGGTTATCAATCACCGGATCGACGACCTTGAGGAATACAACAAAAGAAAAAACTGACAGAAAGGATTGATTTTTTTATGACAATTCAGACAGAAAGCCTTACCCTTGAGCTTACAGAGCTTTTAAAGGCGCTCATTTCCCTTGCAGCTGCGGCAGTTACCTGTTTTCTTATTCCCTGGCTCAAGGAAAAGCTCACGGCAGAAAAATATGAAAACATCAGAAAATGGGTCAGCACAGCCGTCAATGCGGCAGAGCAGCTTTACGGCAGCAAGACGGGACAGCAGAAAAAAGATTATGTGGTCTCCTTTCTTCTGTCCAAGGGCATCGTTCTTGATGTTGACGAGATCACGGCAATGATTGAAGAGCAGGTACACAAACTTCAGTAATAATGATTTTTTTATTGACCGATGAGCAATAATTTGCTATAATGCTTCATATTGCTAAAGTCAATAAATATATCAGGTGGTGTTTATTATGAAATCAAATCTCATTTCCTCAATCAAGGCACTTTTTTCATCTTCAGCAAACGCTCCCTTCATAAAGCCTGACGGATTCACCCTCACCGCTCATACCGGCTGTGAGGACACTCCCGACAACTCCCTTGACTCAATCAGAGTGGGTGCTGCTGCAGGTGCAGATGTTGTTGAAATTGACCTTCGTTTTGATTCTCAGGGCAAGCCTTTCCTTTCTCACGACGAGCTCAAGGGCGGAGAGCCTGACCTTGAAAGCGCCTTCAAGGAGCTTCTCAAGCACGAAAAGCTGAAAATGAACGTTGACTGCAAAACCGTTGACAACCTTCAGATTGTTCAGGAGCTTATGCTTTCCTACGGTCTTTCCGGCAGAATCTTCTACACAGGCATTGAGGAAAAGGATGTTCCCGCCGCAAAGGAAACTCCCCTTATTCCTTATTATCTGAACATAAAGCTCAAAAAGTCGGCTGTCAGCAATGAAAAATATATCAACTCAATTGCAGACAAGGTTCAGCAGCTCGGTGCTGTCGGCGTTAACCTCAATTTCAGACAGTGCTCACCGAAGCTTGTTAAAATTTTCCGTGAAAGAGGTCTTCTTGTTTCGCTCTGGACTGCAAACAAAAAATCTCAGATGCTCAGATGTATGAGCCTTTCACCCGATAACATCACCACAAGACACCCCATTGAGCTCAAGGAGCTTATTGACGGTGAAGCAAAATAACTTTCTCAAAGGAGCATAAACAAAATGGATAAAATCAAAATGGGCAAAATCGTCGAAATGGACGGCGACGAAATGACAAGAATCATCTGGAAGATGATCAAGGACGAGCTTCTTTCCCCCTATGTGGAGCTCAACACAGAATACTATGACCTGGGTCTGCCTTACCGTGACGAAACAAACGATCAGGTAAGCATCGATGCAGGTAACGCAATCAAGAAATACAAGGTCGGTGTCAAGTGTGCCACAATCACTCCCAACGCTCAGAGAGTTGAGGAATACAGCCTCAAGGAAATGTGGAAGAGTCCCAACGCAACCATCCGTGCAATTCTTGACGGCACAGTTTTCAGAACCCCCATCCTTCTCAGCGGTGTCAAGCCCGCAGTAAGAAACTGGGAAAAGCCTATCACAATTGCCCGTCACGCTTACGGTGACATCTACAAGGCATCTGAGTTCCGCATCACAAAGCCCGGCAAGGCTGAGCTTCTTTTCACAGCCGAGGACGGTGAAACACAGAAAACAACAATTTATGATTTCGAGTGCGGCGGTGTGCTTCAGGGCATGTATAACAAGGACAGCTCAATTGAGTCCTTTGCTCATTCCTGCTTCCGTTATGCTCTTTCAACCAATCAGGACCTCTGGTTCTCAACCAAGGACACCATCTCAAAGAAATATGATCAGACCTTCAAGCTTATCTTTGAGGATATTTACAACAAGAATTACAAGGAAGAATTCGAAAGCAAGGGCATTGAATATTTCTATACCCTTATTGACGATGCCGTTGCAAGAGTTATCCGTTCAAAGGGCGGCTACATCTGGGCCTGCAAGAACTATGACGGTGACGTTATGAGTGACATGGTTTCAACAGCCTTCGGCTCACTTGCAATGATGACAAGTGTTCTCGTCAGCCCCGACGGCAACTTTGAATATGAAGCCGCTCACGGCACAGTTACCCGCCACTATTACCGTCACCTCAAGGGTGAGGAAACCTCAACAAACCCCATTGCAACAATCTTTGCATGGTCAGGCGCTCTCCGTAAGAGAGGTGAGCTTGACGGCAACAATGAGCTTATGGCTTTTGCCGACAAGCTTGAGGCTGCTTCACTTGAAACAATCGAAAGCGGAAAAATGACCAAGGATCTGGTTTCACTCTGGCAGGGCGAAGCAAAGGCTCAGGCAATGACAACAGCCGAGTTCATCAAGGCTATTGCTGAAAACCTTGCTGCCAAAATGTAATCGTCCTTTTGATAAGACAGCAAGAGCAACAATACAATTATTAAAATATTGATTGCATTAAATTAACTGCATTGTTTAATATTAAATTAACTACACAGTTTAATATTACGAAAGCCTTCGGGATAAATCCCGAGGGCTTTTGCATTGTTTTGCCCTTTTTTTACCCTCTCGGAGTACCCTTGTACACCTTCGGGGTAAAGAAAAGGCCATCTTGCAGCCTTCTCAAAAGTCCGCTCCTGTCCTAAGACAGCAAGAGCAACAATACAATTGTTAAAACATTAATTGCATAGAAATATAACTACACAGTTTAATATTACGAAAGCCTTCGGGATAAGTCCCGAGGGCTTTTTGTATTGTTTTGCTCTTTTTTTACCCGCTCAACGTACCCACGTACGCCTTCGGGGTAAAGAAAAGAGCATCTTGCAGCCTTCTCAAAAGTCCGCTCCTGTCCTAAGACCGCAAGAGCAACAATGCAATTATTAAAATATTAATTGCATTAAATTAACTGCATTGTTTAATTTTAAGAAAGCCTTCGGGATAAATCCCGAGGGCTTTTTGTATTGTTTCTCCCCCACCCACACACAACAAAAAACGGCTGAGTCCTCAGACTTCAACCGTTTTTTCTTTTCAGTCAGAAAAAAATAAAGCTCCCTCAGATTGAGAGAGCTTTGTTTTTAATTATTCTGCGCTACCAAAAGCTTTTACAATGAAGTCGATGAAACCATCAAAAATTCTTGTAAAGATAAGATAAAGCTGTTCCATTAAATCCCATTCCATAGTAAATCTCCTTTCGGTAAAACAATTATGCGTTGATGTCGGGGAACTCTTCGGGAGGCCATTCGTTTGTTACGCCAAATACGTACATAAGCCACTGGAATGTTCTGTCCATAAAAGCAAGGAAGTGATCCCACACTTCTTGAAATTTTCCAAGATTCATATTGTTTTTCTCCTTTCGACAAAAATGAATTGCTACAAGAGGCAAGCCTCCATTAATGGTTCATAGCCATTTTACACCAAAAAACAAACTATGTCAACCCGAAAGTTAATTTTTTTTTAAATTTATACAAATTCGTTATATTGCACATATTCTTAACGCTTATTAAGTCTCATATAAATTGCATTATATAAAAATTGGGGGATCTGACAGCTATAAACAAAGGCTTTTCAACAAATTTTCACCTGTTAATTTGTTTATTTTTTATCTTGCAGTATGTCACGGCTGAATGTATAATATAAATGAAAAAAGCATTTACCCTTCCGAAAGGAGAAATATTCAATGAAAAAAGTCATCACCTTCAGCCGCCAGTTCGGCTCAGGCGGAAGAAGCATTGCAAAAAAGGTTGCCGAAAAATTAGGCTACAGCTACTACGATGAGGAGCTTGTTGAAAGAGTTGCCAAGGAAACAGGCTTTGATCCCTCTTACATTGTTGATGCGGGTGAATATGCCCCGGGCAAGAGCCTTCTTTCCTATGCCCTTTCCTCTGCCTCGTCACATTCGGGCACTCACAATCTCAATGCCTCAGATTATCTCTGGAGCACTCAGTGCCGCATCATCAATGAAATTGCCGAAAAGGGCAACTGTGTTATCGTAGGCAGATGCGCAAATTATATTCTCAGAGACAGAGCTGACTGTCTGAATGTTTTCATTTATGCCGACGATGACTTCCGTCAGAAAAGAATTGTTGAGCTTTACGGCGAAAGAGAGGACTCTCCCGAAAAGCGTATTGCCGACAAGGATACAAGACGCAAGGTCAATTATAAATATTTCACGGGCAAAAGCTGGGGAGATATGAGAAACTATCACATCTGCCTTGACAGCGGTGCCATCGGTATTGACAGCTGCGCTGACATCATAGCTGATCTTGCTCAGAAGTAATCAGAGACTGATAGTCTCTCAGAAATTTTTCACCGTCACTGTATCCCTGACGGTACATTAAATCAATTATCCTTTTATCCTTTGTAAGAGTTTTCATTCCGAAGCTGTTTTCAGGCTCAAGAATGAAGACTCTTTTTTCTTTTTCAAGCTCCTCCAGCTCCTCAAGAGCCGCCTTGCATCTGAGATGAAGGGTGCGTGCAAGTTCAAAAAGCTTGTCGTTGTCATAAAATTTTTCAAGAGCAGGAAGAAATCTGACAGGCTGACAGTATTCATTTCTCGGCTTTGTGAGAATAACAAGAATACGGTCACAGCCCTCACTGAGCGCTTTTTTATAGGGTATAGGATCAGCCATTCCCCCATCATAATATTTTATACCGTCAATTTCAACGCTTTTGCACACCACAGGCAGACAGCAGCTTGCCTTCAGAGGTGCATAGCTGTTAAGGGCAAAATCCTCCCTTGAAAAATAAACCGCCTCGCCGCTGTCCTGCCTTGTTGCAACGGCTCTGAAAATAATGTCAGACTGTGCAAAGGCGTGATAATCAAGAGGATCCTCTCCACCCTGATTGCTAAGAGTTTCATAAAGATAATCAAGAGAGAGAAAGGAGCCGTTTTTCATTGCGCAGGAAGCTCCCACACATTCCCTTCTGCTGAAATATTCTCTGTAAAAGCGGTAGGTTCTTCCCTTTTGACCTGCAACATAGGTTATAAGGTTTGCCGCACCCGCAGAAACACCGATACAGTAATCGGCTCTGAATCCGCGGTCAAGAAAGCAGTCATAGATTCCGCTTGAATAAACGCCTCTTGTTCCGCCGCCGACATCAACAATACCCAGCATTTTTCTCTCTCCCTTCTTATATTTCAAAAAAAATTATACATTTTCACCCTGTAAAAGTCAACAAATTGCTCTCAGGAAAAAATTTTATTCTTTTAAAGTCTTGAAAGACTGCCGTATTAATTGTATAATGGATTTTAAATCCGAAATAGTTTTTCCGTTTTTTCGGCATACTATATATAATAACAATACGGAGGACTTTTTATGCAGCACAAAAGACGTGCAGGCGTACTGATGCACATTTCATCTCTGCCGGGCAAATACGGTGTGGGTGTTATGGGCAGCGATGCACAGAAATTTATTGATAAATTAAAGGAGATGAGCTTCCGATACTGGCAGGTGCTTCCCCTTAATCCCGTTGATGCGGGCGGCTCACCCTACTGCTCTTTGAGTGCCTTTGCCGGCTCAGTTAACCTTATCGACCCCGAGGAGCTTTTCCGTCAGGGGCTCATCAGTGAAAAGACTCTCAGAGAAAACGAATATCCGGGTACGGTTTACAGTGCAGATTATTCCTTCTCAATTCAGAAGAGACTCCTTGCTCTCAGAGAGGCCTTTTCAAATCTCTCAGCCGAAGATAAAGATATGACTGAGGTTTTTGCAAAGCAGAACCCCTGGGTCAGGGACTATGCCTTCTTTATGGCCCTCAAGGATTTCTATCAGGGCAGACCCTGGTGGGAATGGGACGAAAAGCACGCCCGCTACGAGAAGGCTCAGAAGGATGCCGACTCCTTCCGTGAGGAAACTGATTTTTACATCTACACTCAGTTTGTTTTCTATTCTCAATGGAGAAGGCTCAAGGAATATGCAAATAGCAGCAATGTCTTCATTCTGGGTGATATGCCCATTTATGTCAGCCGCGACAGCTCAGACGTATGGAGTGAAAGAGAGAATTTTCAGATAAACGAAAAGAGCCTTGCTCCCACCCTCGTTTCAGGTGTACCCCCCGACTATTTTTCCGAGGAGGGTCAGCTCTGGGGCAATCCCCTTTACAACTGGGACAAAATGGAAAAGGACGGCTACAAGTGGTGGATAAAGCGCCTGAGCTTTTCTCTCAAGCTTTATGACAGAGTCAGAATTGACCATTTCAGAGCCTTTGCATCCTATTGGGCGGTACCTGCCGAAAGCAAAACCGCAAAGGTCGGTGAATGGATTGACGGACCGGGCATGAAGCTTTTTGACGCAGTCAGAAAAGAGCTCGGTGAAGCTGAAATCATTGCCGAGGACCTCGGCACCTTCGGAGAGGATGTTGTCAGACTTCTTGAAGACAGCGGCTTCCCGGGAATGAGAGTCATTCAGTTCGGCTTTGACCCGAACGGTGACAGCACTCACCTGCCTCACAATTATCCGCAGAATTCAATTGCCTATGTGGGCACTCACGATAACAACACCATCCTCGGCTGGCTCTGGGAAGCAAATGAGGCCGAAAGAGCCTACGCTCTGAGATATTGCTGCTTCGGAGGAAGCAACTGGGGTGACGGCGGACATTACAGCGGCTCCTGCCGTGCCGTCATTGAAGCGGTGTGGAGAAGCAGCTCAGACACAGCGATTGTTGCCGTTCAGGATATGTGCGGCTTCGGTGCCGATGCAAGAATGAACACCCCCGGCACAAGTGAAAAGAACTGGCTCTTCCGCATCAGCCGTGAGGCTCTTGACGGAATTGACAATGGCTATTTCAGAGAAATAAACCATATTTACAGAAGAATCTACTGATATACGGAAAGGAAGATTAAAATGCTCGAAATTATAAATCACGGAGTTCATCTTGTCGGCGGCAGACAGCTTGTTGACGGAAACGAACAGCAGCAGAAGGAGGCTCTTGCCGCAATGGGTCTTGAGCCCAAGGGCGACAGAAACGGCACAATTGCTTATTCAATCCTTAATGCTCACAACACAAAGCCCGAGGACGAAAAAATGAGAATCAAATTTGATTCTCTCATCTCCCACGACATCACCTATGTCGGCATTATTCAGACAGCAAGAGCAAGCGGGCTCAAGGAATTCCCCATCCCCTATGCTCTGACAAACTGTCACAACAGCCTTTGTGCAGTCGGCGGCACAATCAATGAGGATGACCACGTTTTCGGTCTCTCCGCTGCCAAAAAGTACGGCGGTATCTATGTACCCGCAAATCAGGCTGTTATTCATCAGTATGCCCGTGAAATGATGTCAGGCTGCGGCAAAATGATTCTCGGCTCAGACAGCCACACAAGATACGGTGCTCTCGGTACAATGGGTGTGGGAGAAGGCGGTCCCGAGCTTGTAAAACAGCTTCTTTCCAACACCTGGGATGTTAATCCTCCCGAGGTAGTTCTTGTTTATCTTGAAAATGCACCCCGAAAGGGTATCGGTCCTCACGACGTTGCAATTGCTCTTTGCACCGCTGTTTTCAAAAAGGGTCTTGTCACAAACAAGGTTCTTGAGTTTGTCGGCCCCGGTGTTGAAAATCTTTCAATGGATTTCAGAATCGGCATTGACGTTATGACAACAGAAACAGCCTGCCTTTCATCAATCTGGGAAACCGATGAAAAGGTTAAGGAGTTTTATGCAGCCCACGGCAGAGCCGAGGATTACAGAAAGCTCTCCCCTGAAAATGTTGCTTATTACGATATGGCTGTCAGAATTGACCTTTCAAAAATTGAAAGTATGATTGCCCTTCCCTTCCACCCCTCAAACGGTTACACAATCCACGAGCTTCAGGAAAATCCCGAAATTCTCCGTGAGGTTGAGAAGGCAGCAAAGGCTCAGTTCGGTGACAAGGTTGATTTCCGCCTTTCCGACAAGGTTGTTGACGGAAAAATTCTCATTGACCAGGGTGTTATTGCCGGCTGTGCAGGCGGTATGTATGAAAACATCTGTGAGGCAGCCGCAATTCTTGACGGACAGAGCACAGGTGACGGCTACTTCAACCTTTCCGTTTATCCCTCAAGTGTGCCCGTAAACCTTTCACTTATCAGAAACGGTGTTCAGGAAAAGCTTCTTGAAGCCGGTGCTGTGTTCAAGCCCTGCTTCTGCGGACCCTGCTTCGGTGCAGGCGACGTGCCCGCAAACAACGGCCTTTCAATCAGACACACAACCCGTAACTTCCCCAACAGAGAAGGCAGTAAGCCCGGTGACGGTCAGCTTGCCTGCGTTGCGCTTGTTGACTCAAGATCAATTGCCGCAACAGCTCTCAACAAGGGTGTTCTCACCGCTGCAACAGACGTTGAAATTCCCGAATATGAAACCTCATACACCTTTGAAAAAGGCATTTATGAAAAACGAGTTTACAACGGCTTCGGCAAGGCTGATCCCACAGCTGAGCTGAAATTCGGTCCCAACATCACAGACTGGCCCGAAATGTATGCCCTTGAGGACAACCTTCTTCTCAAGCTTGCCTGCGTAATTCACGACGATGTCACAACAACGGACGAGCTTATCCCCTCAGGTGAAACCTCATCCTACCGTTCAAATCCTCTGCGCCTTGCAGAATTTGCTCTCTCACGCCGTGAGCCCGATTATGTTCCCAGAGCAAAGGCTGTTGCCGCTGAGGAGAGCAAGAGAAGAGCCGACAACTCCTCCGCTGAGGTTACCGATGTTCTTTCCAGAGTTACAGAAAACCCTGAGGATATTGCAAAGCACACTCAGTTCGGCTCTTGCGTCTTTGCCTGCCGCCCCGGTGACGGCTCAGCAAGAGAGCAGGCAGCCTCCTGCCAGAAGGTGCTCGGCGGTTTCGGTAACATCTGCTATGAATTTGCAACAAAGCGTTACCGCAGCAACTGCATCAACTGGGGCATCCTCCCCTTCACAATTGATAAGGACAGAGAATTCAATTACTCACACGGTGATTATGTTTATGTTCCCTCAATCAGAGAAGCAATCAGCAAGGGCATTGAAGAAATTCCCGCAAAGGTTATCACAAAGGATTCCGTCGAAGACATTACCCTTTATGTCAAGGGTCTGACCGAGGAAGAAAAAACAATCATCCTTGAAGGCTGTCTGATGAATTATTATAAGTCTCAGATGAAATAATAAAAAATAAAAAAGAGCAGTTCACTTCAGATGTGTACTGCTCTTTACTTTTCCTCCGATATAAAAATCTTTATTTCCTTCCCTGTGCTTTTACAATAATCTATAACATATTTCGTTCCTCTTGATTTGCCGTCCCAAAAGGCATAAACAACGTCAGCGTAATCAGCAATCAGTTCATTTCGCTTTAAGGGTGCCCCTTTTCCGTATTTATTATATTCAGGTAAAAATTCTTTATATTTCAGATTGTTATCATAAGCATATCCTTTTGCAATTGAATCCACACCCTTTGCCCCACCTGAAACAATCTCTGTCACGCCCTCGGGCAGATAAGTATCAAGCTCAAGATTATTAACAGTTCTTGATCCTACAACAGCAACTTTCAAAAATATCCCTCCAAAAATATAAACATATTTCAGATACAATATATATCTATCGACAACATTATAACACAAAACAGCCTTAAAATAAATACATAATAAAGTTATTACGAGGTGTTTTTATGGCTATTAAAAGTTTATCAATAAGAATTGAAGAGGAAATGCTTCACAAGCTTCACGTTGTTGCCGACTATGAGGGCAGAAGCGCAAACAGTGAAATTCTCATTCTTATCAGAGATGCAATTGAAAAATATGAAGAAAAACACGGAAAAATTGAGCTGTAAAGCTCCGTCACCTTCATAATAAAACAATGTCTCTGCAAAAAATGTCGATATTTAAGACAAATCCGTCACAGATGCTCTGAGGCGGATTTTTTCGTCATACTCCGAGGAGCAAAAAGTCCGAAATAATAGAACAAAGCCCGCAGAATTTAATCTGAGGAATGTTGTTATTGCTTCTGTGCTTTATCTTAACTCTTCAAAAAAATACTCCCCAAAGCGCACACTCACAAAAAAGCTCCCGAATCCATCCCACTCTTAAAAAAATTAATAAGACTTCCGAGAACGGTGCAGGACGGGCTTTTTCTGCTCCGACGGCGTATGTATAGGGTGATAAAAATAATCCGAATCCGTTTTTTATGGGCGGATTTCTGACAATCCTTCGTTAAAATACTCGTAAATCCGATAGGATTTACTGCGTTTTGTGCC
>JAZOWF010000089.1:0-3894 GCA_045659065.1 Acutalibacteraceae bacterium | reverse complement strand
ATTATGAAAAAGTTTTTAGCAATCGCTCTTGCAGCTGTTATGCTTTTTGCTCTTGCAGCCTGCGGCGGAAACAACGAAGACACAACAACAACTGAGGCTCCCGCAAAGGCAGTCAAGCTCATCGACATTCAGCTTTCAAGTGAAGAATATGCATTCGGTGTTGACCCCTCTCAGCCCGAGCTTCTTAAGGACGTAAACGCTTTCATCGAAAAGATTCTTGAAGACGGCACATTTGATGCAATCTGCAACAAGTATCTCGGTGACGGCACACCCGAGGGTGTTGAATCAGCAGAGCTTGATGCTTCAAAGGATCAGCTTGTTGTTGCAACAAATGCAGAATTTGCTCCCTTTGAATATTTCGAAAACGGTCTGTATTACGGTATTGATATGGAAGTTGCCGCTCTTCTTGCAAAGGAGCTTGGCAAGGAGCTTGTAATCAACAACATGGACTTTGACGCTGTTTGTCTTGAAATCGGCGCAAACAAGTGTGACATTGCAATTGCAGGTCTTTCAATCACTCCCGAAAGAGAAGAAACCGTAACCTTCACCGTTCCCTACTACAAGTCAGCTCAGAAGATCATCGTTATGGAAGAGGACACAAGATTTGACGCATGCACAACCGCTGAAGAGGTTGAAGCAGTTCTCGCTGAGCTTGCTGAAGGCACAAAGATCGGTGCTCAGACAGGCACAACAGGTCAGGCTTACATCGAAGGCAGTGACGCATTCGGCTTTGCAGGCATTGCAAATGCTCAGGCTGTAACCTATGACAGTGCAGCTCTTGCAACTCAGGATCTTATCAACGGCAACCTTGATTTTGTTATCGTTGACGCAGATCCCGCATCAGCAATCGTTTCAGCAATCAACGGCTGATAAAAACCAAAGACTAAGGCAATACCTCACTTTTTAAAAAAAGTGGGGCATTGTTATGTATAAAACGAAAATCAATTAGGAGTTAATGATGGATTTCAGTACAAAAATTGATAAGTTTATCCAGCAATTCATCGGCAAGGAGGCTTACCTGAGTGTCCTTGAGGGTCTGGAAAACACAATGCTTATTGCTGTCAGCGGTCTTCTTATCGGTATTGTTATCGGTACACTCATTGCCGTTGTCAGAGTTCTGCCCAAGTATAAAACTCTGCCAAGAGTTCTCGACGGTCTGTGCAGCTTTTATGTGGGTCTTTTCAGAGGTACACCCATCGTGGTGCAGCTTCTTGTCTTTTATTATGTTGTTATGCCCCTTCTTAATTTCAACAGAGTTGACTCGGTCACCGTTGCAATCATAGTTTTCGGTATGAACTCGGGTGCATACATCTCAGAAATTATGCGAAGCGGTATCCTTTCAGTTGACAGAGGACAGATGGAGGGCGGAAGAAGTGTGGGTATGAGCTATTCTGCAACCATGCTTAAAATTGTTATTCCTCAGGCAATCAAGAATATTCTTCCCACCCTGGGCAACGAATTCATTGCACTTGTCAAGGAGACCTCCGTTGTATCCTTCGTGGGCGCAACAGACCTTTACAAATCCTTCAGAACCATCGGCAGCCGTACATACGAATATATGGTGCCTTATCTGTTTATGGCTCTGATTTACATTGTCATTGTTATGGCAATCACCCTTCTTATCAAGGTGATGGAAAGGAGGCTGAGGAAAAGTGAAAGATAACGGTGAAAACCTTATTGTTGTTCAGGAGCTTTGCAAATCCTTCGGCTCAAACAGTGTTCTGAAAAATATTTCAACAACAATCAAAAAGGGCGAAAAGGTTGTTGTCATCGGACCCTCGGGCTCGGGCAAAAGTACCTTCCTGCGCTGTCTTAACTGTATGGAGGATCCCACCTCAGGCAGTATCTTCTTCGGCGGAGAGGACATTGCCGACCCCAAGGTAGATATCAATATCCACCGTCAGAAAATGGGTATGGTGTTTCAGCATTTCAACCTTTTCAACAACAAGACCGTCATTGAAAACATTATGATGGCGCCCGTATATGTTGCATTTAAAAGCCGTAAGGCTCAGAAAAGAAACAACCTTCTTATCTCCCTCGGTATCAGAAAGGGAGAAAAGACAGCCCTTCAGAGCAAGAAGGAAATAAAGCAGGCGGCAAGAGACAAGGCAATCGAGCTTCTTAAGAGAATCGGACTTGAGGAAAAGGCAGACGCTTACCCCTCCTCCCTTTCAGGCGGTCAGAAGCAGAGAGTTGCAATTGTCCGCTCACTTGCAATGGACCCCGAGGTTATCCTTTTTGTCGTGCCCACCTCCGCCCTCGATCCCGAGATGGTAGGTGAGGTGCTTGAGCTGATGAAGGACCTTGCAGACCAGGGAATGACAATGGTTGTTGTCACTCACGAAATGGGCTTTGGAAGAGAGGTCGGCACAAGAATCGTCTTTATGGACGGCGGCAGATTTATCGAAGAGGCAACTCCCGAGGAGTTTTTCACCTCTCCCAAAAGCTCCCGCGCCGTTGAGTTTCTTTCAAAGGTGCTGTAAGGCTGTAGCATTGAGTTAACGAATACTTAATTTCTTTTTTAATCAAACCTCTTGAACAAATTTCTATTTTATGTTATTGTTATAGAGATATAAAAATCTTTGAACAAGAAAGGAAGATTTTCATGCTTGAACAGGTAGAATCAAAAATTTCCGAGTTAAGACAAAAGCAGGTTGAAGAATATTATAAAAAGAAGGAAGAGGACCTTCTCGATTGGGGTCTTACATACAAAAAGGACGGCAAAAAGGTTACTCCCATTGTTGTTACCGATGAAGAATATGAGGCTCTTATCCAGGCTTCAAACGGTGTCGGCGCAAGCGGAAGAAACTCTTATGCAAAGGCTCTTCGTCTTCTTGCATTCCTTGTTATCGGTGTGGGCTTTGCCGCAGGCATTGTTGCAATGATTGTTGCACAGGAGCTTGGTGTTGTTTATTTCTCACTTGCCGCAATCATCGGTCTTGTTCTTGGTGCAATTTTCTTTGGTCTGAGTGAAGCAATCCGTCTTCTTCAGCAGCTTGTTGACTTCAAGCCCAACGAAAAGCCCGTTTACACAGAAAAGAAAGAGACTAAGACTCAGCCCAAGGCTCAGGCAAAGGCTAAGCCCGAAATCAAGACAACAAAGGCTCCCCAGCAGGCTCCTCAGCAGATGCCTCAGCAGGCTCCTGTTTATCAGCAGCCTCCCGTTTATCAGCAGATGCCCATTTACACACCTCAGGGTCAGCCCATTTATTCACAGCAGCCTCCCATTTATGTTTACACAACACAGCAGCCTGTTCAGACACAGCCTGCAGAGATGACAGACATTCATTACGGCAAATAATTTTTGTGCATACGGTAACGGCACAAAAGGGATAGTTGAATCCGCAGTTTCGGCTGCGGATTTTTTTGTTTTGATTAATTTGTGCTGACGGAAAGCGTGTTTTTGTTTACTTTTGTCACGCCTGACAAAAGTAAATGCCTTCACGGCTTGAGTGGGGAGGGATTAAAGAACAGACAATGCTGTCTATTAAAGATGAAACCATCACTAAATTTTTATTTTGATGTATAGGCGGGTTTTCATAAGCGACCAATGGTCTACCCTACAATGTACCGTCAGTTTCAGCAAGAATTAACTCTCTGCACCGCTCATGCCGCGGGGGCATTTCCTTTGCCTACAGCAGCAAAGGAAACAAAGTGCCGCTTGCTTTTTTCACAGACGAGCAAAAATGCCCTGCCCTTTAAATCCGATTGGGTACGAAATGCTCAGCTTAAAACAACCGATTCAAAATCGTCCGCTACTGCTTCCTTTAAAACAGCCGATACGCTTCTGACTTTTCTCCTTTCATATTCTGATTCGACGGCGACGTGTCCGCACTGTCAGGTTTCAGATAGTGCTACGGTAAGCGAGATGTTATTGTTTCCGTTAATTTGCGG